>CAZEWY010000089.1:0-13393 GCA_964515945.1 uncultured Cellvibrionaceae bacterium | reverse complement strand
TGAGTGGTGAGTGGTGAGTAAAGTGTACGGCCAATGACTCCCGTCCTATTCACCGTATTCGTCATAGTAGTAATCATCACCATCACCGTAGCCGCCGCTGCCGAAATCGTCCTTGATCTTGCCGTCGTTGATCAGGTAGTTGCGGTTCTGCAAATAGTAGTCGCGCACCAAGGTATAGGAATCGCCGGAGATAAGGGATTCGGTTTCCAGCAGGTCCGCGCGCCTGTCGATCAGATCCAGCGCGCGCAGACTGTACTCCGTGAGTGTCGGATCGACAAAACGCACCGGATTTATCCGGCTGTCTGGAATAAGGCCAATCCCATCCCGAATGGTGACCGGCCCGAGCAGTGGCAGCATCAGATATGGACCCGCCTCAACCCCCCAGATGGCCATGGTCTGCCCAAAATCCTCACCATCGCTTTGAGGTAATCCGGCCTTCGAGGCAACATCAAACAAACCCGCCAGGCCGAGAGTGGAGTTGATCAAAAAGCGACCACTGTCATTGCCCGCCTGCCCCCATTTCCATTGCAGCAGGCTGTTGGCGGCATTGCCGATTTCCCCCAGATTACTGAAAAAATTGGATATGCCAATTTCCACGAACCTTGGTGCCACGGCCGCGTAACCGCGTGCCAAAGGCTTCAGCAACCACTGATCGAGCCGATAGTTGAAGGCAAAAACACGGCGATTGAAGGATTCAAAGGGATCCTCAACCTTGGTCGCACTGATGGAAGTTTCCGCTGCCGGGGCATCCCCGTCACCCGCCTGGCTGTCCCGTTGATCGGTGGAGGCACAGGCTGTCAAAAGCAGTAGCAGAGTGAGCGCCAGGCAATTAAGAATGGAATGGGCGATGGACATGGAGGCTTCCTGTATTCGATTTCCTTTTTTGCCGAGATGTGGCTGGAAACCGCGCCATTCTACCGAAAAAAATCTGACTTCGACAGCTTTGTCGCCGGAGTCTTGCTCGAATGTGACATGTTGGGTTACGCCGCTTCGCGGCTAACCCACCTACGGATCATATATTGATT
The DNA here is from genome assembly GCA_964515945.1 of uncultured Cellvibrionaceae bacterium. GTDB lineage: Bacteria > Pseudomonadota > Gammaproteobacteria > Pseudomonadales > Cellvibrionaceae > CAYQQJ01. The sequence goes on along the minus strand of CAZEWY010000089.1, from coordinate 12,368 downwards.
CGATTGATCGCGATACCGATGTAGTCGGGTTAGGTGTGAGCTCCGCGAACACCGTAACCCGACAGAATGACATGAACGTGACGATTTAGAACTTCAGCCGAATGCCGGCGCCGAGGTAGGTGCCATCGAGTGCAGCGCCACCGTCCCAGCGGGCCTCATCAGACTCCGTGAGGGTGAAGAAGCCATAGAGGGCGACTGCTTTGTTCAGGTCGTAGTCAGCACCCAGACTGAGCGTTTCGGTACCTTCGGCGATAATGTCCGACTGGCCCGCCTGCGCCTTGAATGCCCAGGCACCCGTTTGGTATTTGGCGGACACCAGCAGGGCTTCGGTGCGATCAACGCTGATGTTGTTGTCAACCGTTTCAATCATGGCACCGAATTGCCAGGCATTGAGGTTGTAAACACCCACCATGCGCACCGCATTGGTATCATCGTCGGCGACATCCTGGGCAACCGCAATCGCACCATAGATATTGTTGGCGTTATAGGTCACGGATGCCGATTTACCGTCCGATCCATCCTGCGGTGTGCCGTCGTCGTCATTGGAAATGTAAGCCACATTCGCGCTGAAAGGCCCGAAGGAATCCGGTGTTGTGTACATGACCGTATTGGACGCGCGCCGATCATTGGTGGTAACGGTTCTGGCGATATCTCCGCGCAAATCATTGAACACGTCCAGCTTTCCCTGTGCACTCTTCAGCGGCGTATCAAAATAACCGGCAATCACCCGCCCCCAATCGCTCTGCACGCCCACAAAAATATTACGCTGAGAGAAGGTATCTCCATCATCAAAGTCAACGCCGTATTCGAGCTGATAAACAACCTCGAGATCATCGTTGATCAGTTCGCTTCCCTTGAACCCCAGCCGGGAACTGTTGCTTTGAAGCGCCGTACCTGACTCGTCCGCCTCGTCCACCAGCTCAAAAGACACATTGGCACGACCGTAGATTTCAGGTTCGGCCCAGGCTGATGTCAGTGGCAATGCCAATAAGCCGGCAATAATCCCCAATCTTTTCATCTATGTTTCCCCTTGATAGATTTATGACATTTATATGTCGGTTTCGCGGCAACTATATGGCCGCATTGTTACAAAAATATGTCAGCTACAAAAATATGTCAGTTGCAAAATAATCAGATAGACTTTTTTGCCCAACTGTTTTTATTGTGATTCCACTTTTTAATGTGCTTCAACTCTTTATCTTCACTTCAACATTTTATTTTCGCTTCAACACTTTAATTCGATTCAACATTTATTTCGATTCAACAAGCGCCCATTGTTTATCCAGACGCTTGTCCGATACCGGCATGCGCGTCTTCAGTGACTGGGCGAATAATGATACGCGCAGCTCTTCCAGCATCCATCGGTAGGCCTGCCATTCCCTGTTTTCCGAATAGGCGATCACGCCCTCTTTATCCAGTTTTTCCTGGTGTCGCTGCCATTGTTTGGCAACCACTGCCGTTGCCAGCTTGTCCTTTTGGGGATCCAGCGGTGCCTTTTCCATGCGCAGCTGCACCGCGTTCAGGTAGCGGGGGTATTGCTGCAACCATTCGAATGGCGTTTCCCGGAGAAAACCGGGATAAATCAGCTTAGCCATCTGGCCTTTAATATCGGCAAAGGTAAAAGCCAGTGCCAGGGCATTTTTGGCCTGCTTCATCTGCTTCTTGATAGAGACCACATCGGCCACTACAGCCAGTAACAGCGTCTCATACTCCTGTGCAAACGAGACAATGTTAGCACTGCCCTCTCGCAAACAGGCGCTGAAAGCCGGCTCTGATCTGGGCAGAGGTTTATCATGAAGACATGCACGGTCCACCGCCGCCAGCAGAATATCTTCGGCCACCTGTTCGCGTCGGCCAATATCGACCACGCTCAGCCCCATATCCCTGTTTTTCAGCAGGGATTTTTGCAGGTATTTGCTCGTCTGGGATTCACCGATGGCCATGAGTCGCACGACGCCGCGGCGACTCTGATAATGAGATTCCTGGGGATTATCCAGCACCCGCAGTGCGACCTGCCCTTTTTCATCGACCAGCGCCGGATAAGCGCGCACGCTGACCGCGCCCCGTTTCAGCGAACAGACCGACGGCAGTTCTCCGAAATCCCAGCGGGTGATTGCCTCCCGCTCCAACTCCGAACCGGCTTCCTGCAAGCCCGCCTGCACATGGCCGCGATACTCTTCCCGCAGTATTGCAAGATTGCGGCCACGATCAATAATTTGTTGTTGATCGTCCAGAACATGAATGTTCATGCGGTAATAATCGTCGAGAAGGATATGGTCCCACACATCAGAAGGCAGTTCCGTGCCGGATATTCGGTGCAGTTGCTGTGCAAGGACTTCGGTCAGTGCGCGATTCTGGGGCGCAACCCGGGCAAGGATTTGGTCCACATAGTGAGGCACCGGCACAAATTGCTTGCGCCATTGTTTTGGCAGTCCCTTGAGCAGCGCAATGCATTTTTCCCGCAGCAGGCCTGGCACCAGCCAGTCCAGCCGATGCTCCGGTACACTGTGCAGAATACTGGCCGGAATTCCGATACTCACCCCGTCATCCACATGCCCCGGTTCAAAATGATAACTGAGAGGCAGCTCCATACCGTCCAGGTTCATGTGATCGGGAAACTGCGCGCCAGTCACGTCGCTGGCACTATGGCGCATCAGGCGTTCCCGGGTCATGTGCAGCAGCGTCGGTTGTTCCCGTTCCGCCTGTTTGCGCCAGTGTTCGAACCCGGCCAGATTGACGACGTCCGCGGGAATGCGTTCATCGTAGAAGCCGTAAATCTCTTCGTCGTCCACCATAATGTCGCGACGGCGGGACTTGTCTTCGAGACCGGCCACTTCATCCATCAGCGCCTGATTGCGGGCAAAAAATTCTCCGCCTCGGCGACGACTGTGGGATCCGTAGCTTTTGCCGTAAGCTCCTTCTACCAGCGCCGAGCGAATGAACACCTCGCGGGCAACTACTGCGTCTACCTTGCTGAAGGGAACCCTTTTCTTTTCCGCCAGCACCAGACCGTAAAGCGTGATGCGGTCAAAGCCCATGACCTGACCGGATTTGGCATCGTAGTGCGGCTCGTAATAGTGATGCTTGACCAGATGGTCGGCGGCGTCCAGCACCCACGCGGGATCAATACGCGCAACATTGTGAGCATAGAGTCTGGATGTCTCCAGCAATTCGCCGGCAGCCAGCCATTTGGGGCGTTTCTTGAACAGAGATGAGCCGGGAAAGATCATAAAGCGCCGATTGCGCGCGCCGAGATAATCCCGTGCATCTTTCTCCTCGTTTTTCTGGCCGATATTGCCGAGCAGCCCGGCGATCAGCGCGCGGTGAACCTGTTCATAACTCGCCGGTTCCTGATTCTGCCTGAAACCCAGTTGCTTGGCCGCCACTTTCAGTTGATGGTGCAGATCCCGCCATTCCCGCAGGCGCAAAAAGTTGAGAAACTCTTTGCCGCACTGTCGCCGCCACTGGTTTTGCGACAGCGCCTGGCGCTGTTCCTCCACGTACTGCCAGAGGTTGACCAAAGCCATGAAATCCGATTCTTCATGGCGGAAGCGCCGATGCTTTTCATCGGCCGCCTGCTGTTTGTCGGCAGGCCGCTCGCGTGGATCCTGAATTGTCAGCGCGGCGACAATAATCAGTATTTCCTGCAGACAAGCGCGCTGACTGGCCTCAATAACCATTCGACCCAGACTGGGATCGAGAGGCAATCTGCTTAATTGGTGGCCTGTGGCCGTCAGTTCGCCTCGCTTGTCGACTGCGTGCAATTCCTCCAGCAGTTTAAAGCCGTCATTGATCTGGCTTTTATCCGGTTTGTCGACAAAAGGAAAACGGCGCACGTCACCAATGCGCAGCTGCAACATCTGCAACACCACGGCGGCGAGATTGGTACGCATGATTTCCGGATCGGTAAATTCCGGGCGCTGCTCAAAATCCTCGCGCTCATACAGACGAATACAGATGCCGTCACTCAAGCGGCCGCAGCGGCCTTTGCGCTGGTTGGCACTGGCCTGGGAAATGGGTTCTATGGGTAGACGCTGGACCTTGGTGCGCACACTGTAGCGGCTGATGCGGGCATAACCCGGATCTATCACATAGCGGATGCCGGGGACCGTGATCGAGGTTTCCGCCACGTTGGTCGCCAGAACCACCCGCCGGCCCCGGTGACTCTGGAATACCCGATTCTGGTCCGCCAGGTTGAGCCGCGCGTAAAGGGGCAGGACATCCAGCCCCGGAATCGCCGCCTTGCGTATCGCCAGCGCGGTTTCCCGAATTTCCCGCTCGCCGCTCATAAAGACGAGAATGTCACCGCCCTTGCTTCTTGAGAGCCCCATCAACTCCCCGATGGCTTCAAGAATAGCTTGGGTCTGATCCTCCAGTTGATCCTGCCAGGGCCGGTAAAGCACCTCGACCGGATAGGTCCGTCCAGAAACCTCCAGGACCGGCGCCTGATCAAAATGCCGGGAGAAACGTTCCAGGTCAATGGTGGCGGATGTCACTATAAGTTTGAGATCCGGCCGCTTTGGCAGCAACTGCTTAAGATAGCCCAGCAGAAAATCGATATTGAGGCTGCGCTCGTGAGCCTCGTCGATAATCAACGTGTCGTATTGGCGCAGGAGCGGGTCGTTCTGAATTTCCGCCAGCAGGATGCCGTCGGTCATCAGCTTGATGTGGCTGTTGGCATTGGTGTGATCAGTGAAACGCACCTGATAGCCGACACTGGTCCCCAGTTCGACCTGGAGTTCCTCGGCAATGCGGCTGGCCACGGTGCGGGCGGCCAGGCGTCGCGGCTGGGTGTGGCCGATACGTCCGCGCACGCCCCGCCCCAGGGTGAGACAGATCTTGGGAATCTGGGTTGTCTTGCCGGAGCCGGTCTCGCCGGCGATGATCACTACCTGGTGTTTTTCGATCAGCTCGGCAATGGATTCCCGCTTGGCGGAAATGGGCAGCTCTTCCGGAAAAGTCACGGCCGGCAGCAGGGCCTGACGTTCTGCCATTCTTTGTTCGGAGGCTTGCAGGTCCCGGGCGAGACGTGCCAGTGCCTGATCCACTGGCTTGCTCTGAGCCTGGCGGCGCTCGATCTGTTGCCATTGACGCCAGAGCTTCTGGTAATCGGCGCTCAGGACTCCCTCCAGCAATTGCCGGATATTGCCTTTGTCAATAGCGATGGAAATGTGTGTCTGCATGAAAACCGATAGCGCCCAAATGTGGTGCGCCATTATACATAGCCGCCACGGCCACGGCTGAGACCCGGCGCCCGGAAACTACAGCAGACGGCCGTGGCACATTGCCCGCAAAAGGAATAAGCTTATAACTGAAAGTCGCTCTCATTGATCGGAAGTAAATATGTCTTCGAATTTGCCCGATTCACATGTCGATGTTGCGGTTATCGGTGGTGGAATACACGGTGTCAGCATGGCCTGCGAAGCGGCCAGCCGGGGGCTGAAAGTGGTTTTGCTGCAAGGGCAGGATATTGCGTCCGGCGCCTCATCGGCAACCTCAACCATGCTCAGTGGCAATTTGCGCAAGGTCGAGCAATTTGCCTGGAGTCAGGTGCGCCACAATCTTGCTGAACAGCACCTGATGCGGAAGCGCGCGCCGCACCTGATTCATCCCCGCCACTACACCGTCATAGGGGACAGCGCCATCCGTTCGGACCTGCGCCTGAAATCCCTGCTGTGGGTTTACCGGCACCTGCAAACGCAACGACTGGAAATTCCGGTTGATCGCCGGCGCCCGGAAGCACCGCAACACAGGCTTAAAATGCCGGCAAATCCTGTTTATACCTATGAAGATTGCGCGGGACTGGATTATCGTCTGGTCCTCTGCACGGCATTACAGGCAAAAAGTTGGGGCGCCCATATTTATACCCGCCATAAGGTGACGGCGGCACAGCGGCTGCGCAATCATTGGCTGCTGACCGTGCAGCCACAGGGAGGATCCGCGGCTTTCACTATCACCGCCGGCTGCGTGATCAACAGCTGTGGCTGGCTGGCAAATGACCTCCTCAACCGGGTGCTGAAATGCCCGTCCCGCTGCCGGGCAAAACCGGTACATGCGGGACATCTCATTGTCCGCAAACCCTGGCGCGGCGATCAGGGCTATGTCCTGCAGGCGCCAGACAAACGTTTTGTCTATGTCACGCCATTGCTCGGCAAATATCTGCTCATCGGCCCGAGCCTGGCCCACGAACAGGAAACGCGGCGAGAGGCCACGGAGTCACTGCTCGCCCTTTATAACCAGCATTTTGAAGATCCGCTCACTCCCGCGGATATCCTGCATGAACGCTGGGCGAGGCACGCCGTGTTCGACGATCCCAGCCGGGACAACAATGGCAGTCAGTTGGGCGACGCCATTCTGGATCTGAATGCCCCCTACCACTGTGCACCCTTGCTGAATGTCTTCGGTATCAATCTGACCATGCACCGACTGCTGTCGGAACGCGGTCTGGACATATTGCGCCCCTTCACCGACAAGAGCGTCAACCCGGCACTGAAGAAACAAAAGCTGCCCGGTGGCGATACGGACGCGGGAGTTGGTGATAGCCTGTCAACCGCGCTGCGACGGGCCTATCCGAATCTGAACGAACATCTGATCAACCGTCTTGCGCTGACCTATGGGACCTTAAGCTATCAGATACTCGGGGAACGCCGGTCCATGCAGGATCTGGGACAGGATTTTGGTCATCACCTGCACGAAGCGGAAGTCCGTTACCTGCAGGATCACGAGTGGGCTATTACCGCCGAGGACATTCTGTGGCGTCGCACACAGTTGGGCATTCAGTTCACAGCGTCCGAAACTGAAAACCTGCAGAAATGGCTGGCGGATTGCCGCTGAATCCGTTTTTATGACTTTTTCTGGTCGCGCAACAGGCTTTGCGCGAGGGAATAACCGAGTGACGCCGCCACACTAATGGCCAGCGCAACCAGCAAGGGCGTGCCAGCGCGCCAAAAAGCGCCGTCACCCTCAAATATTCCCTCCATACCGGCAATAACCACGGCTGGGGCCAGATAATCCAACGCGGGATCCGCATACCAGGGAACAAACATGGTGACCAGAGAAATGATCCGCAACAGCAACCGTACCGGCGCGTAACGAATTTTGGCGGTGACATACCACCAGCAGCCAAAAAATATCAGACCACCAAGGATATACAAAAGCCAGCCGTATAGATAATCTTCAGGTGTAAACATAGTGTCCTCATGGTTTTTTTTGGTGATGAGTGATGAGTAATGAGTGATGGGTAATGGGAAAAATCACATATCTCTCATTACTCATTACTCATCACCCATTACTCATCACCCATATCAATAATGCGGCGGTGGTTCTTCGCCCTCCTGGCTTCCGCCCTGCCCGATATTGTTGGCGATATCGTTAAGCTTTTTATTCAGTAACTGCACCTGTTTTTGTAATTGCCGGATGCCCGCATCCTGATCGGCAATAACCTGATTGAGTGCCTGCAGGGTATCCTCCTGAAAAGCGACCCGGCTCTGCAGGTCCGCTATGGCGGATTCCTTCGATGGGGCGTCACTTGTTGTACTTTCAAGTTGACCTGTCGTCATGGTGTTGCCTGTATGAATGAAATTGGCACTAATTAACCCAGCGTATGATGTGCTCTTCCAGATCTTCCTCGGCCACCCGGTTCTCCGTCAATACGCGATTTTTTACCGAGTGTCGCTGCTCATGGATACTGGATCTGCTGCCGGTCACCAGATGGTGCCACGAAGGCAGAGGCCTATTTTCGGCCACCAGGCGATAGGCACAGGTCTCAGGGAGCCAGGCGAATTCTTCGATGCTCTCGGGGCTCAAGCTGACGCATTCTGGAACCTGAGTCAGCCGCTCCTTGTAATGGGTGCATCGGCAAGTGTCGAGATCCAGAAGACGGCAGGCGACATCCGTATAGAAGATCTCTCCGGTATCCTCATCCTCCAGCTTGTGCAAGCAGCATTTTCCGCATCCATCACAGAGCGACTCCCATTCGCTCTCGCTCATTTCAGACAGGGATTTGTGCTGCCAGAAATTCATTGCGACACCGGGTCAGTTCACAAGCCGGGTGTTGTGCTGATTGATTCCCTGCATGTAGCTATCCGCTCTGGGCGGCATTTGCAGGTAATAACCCGATTGATCCAGACTGGCCAAAACCTGTTGGATGTTTGCGCGCGCGAGCTTTTTTTCGGGAGTCAGTTTCAGGGTCAGAGCCAGTTCCGCTTTGCCGAACTGTCGCAACAACGCTTCGGGTACTTCCGATAATCCGCGATCACGCGCGACATAGAGATACATGTCCTGGGTCTTGGCGCTTCGATAAATATCGCACAACATTGTCATAAATCCTTGCCGGTCATATCGGGCGCAACGTCATCAGTCGTGTCGCTGTCGTCGGCATCCGAGGCGCCGCTCGTCATCAGAATCTGCAACAGCCGCTGGCCGATAATTTCGTCCCGCCAGCCGCAAAGATTCTGCGGTAATTCGATGGATTCCCCCGGTTGTACATCAGCACTGTTGCGCACCAGGGTTTCGTAGTCCCGTTTTCGCAGCAAGGCTTCCGGCGCAACATTCAGCTCTTCCGCGAGCGCCAGGACTTCCGCCTTCAGGTTTTTCATCACTGTCGACGAGCCGGGTGACAGTGGCCTGGGCAGGGGTTCCGGCCAGGTTGACTCATCACTGGCAAGGGCTTCTTCAATAAGCCGGATGATGGTTTCGCCGTCGGCGCGAATCACCCGCTCGGACATGCCTTCGTACTTTCGCAGCTCGCCGATATGCTGGGGTTTCTGCTGCGCGAGACTGAGCAGAACATGCTCCTTGACCACACGGTTGCGCGGCACATCGCGCCTTTGCGCCACCGTCTCCCGCCACGCGGCGAGGCTTTTGAGAATCGCCAATTCACTGCGGTTCAATTTCCACGCGGATTTTACGCGCAGGTAAAACATCTCGGGATTCTGATTAGTCGGCAGCGCATTGGCCAATTGCACCGCGTCTTCCTGTAACCAGGACAAACGTTCCAGTTCGGACAGTTGTGCGCGCAGTTTTTCCGCAACAACCAACAGATATTCCACATCGATGGCGGCATAGAGTCGTTGCGCCGCGCTCAAGGGCCGCTGCAACCAGTTTGAACGGGTTTCTCCCTTGGGCAGCTCCACATTCAGGACGCGTTTCACCAGGCCCGCGTAGCCCAGGGAAAAGCCGTGGCCGACGAGAGCAGCGGCGGCCTGGGTATCAAAGATATTGATTGGCACAGCGCCCAGCAGAGTCTGAAAGACCTCCAGATCCTCCGAGCATGAATGTAAGACCTTGGCGACCGATTCATCCGTAAGTAGTGCCGTCAGCGGCGAAAAATCCTCAATGGCCAATGGGTCGATCAGATAATTGCCGCTACCGTCGTTGATCTGAACCAGAGCCGGTTTCGGGTAATAGGTCTGACTGCGCATGAATTCCGTATCCACGGCGATCATGGATAGCTGCCGCCATTGGGCGCAGAGATCGGCCAGTTTCTTGTCCGAATCGATCCAGTGAGTCGGATGTTCAAGCCGGGGCGCAGCCGGGGCTTTGGTAATGGTGGCGGCAGAGGGAGGCAAAGACATGACTAGAGCTCGCGGCGACTGGTAAATGCATGAGTAAGAGTACCGCCATCGATATATTCCAGCTCGCCACCGAGGGGCACGCCGTGGGCAATACGTGAGATTTTTACGCCCAGAGCCTTGCCCCGTTCGGAAATATAGTGGGCAGTTGCCTCCCCTTCCATCGTGGGATTGGTGGCGATAATGACTTCCTCCACCGGTTCCCGTTGCAGGCGTTCCAACAGCAGGTCAATACCAATTTCGGCGGGACCTATGCCGTCAATAGGCGACAGATGCCCGAGCAGCACAAAATATTTGCCGCTGAAACTGCCGGATTGTTCGATGGCAATGACATCCGCCGGGGTTTCGACAATGCACAACTGGCGGGCATCCCGTCTTTCGTTGCGGCACAGGCCACAAATCGGTTGTTCCGTGAGGGTGCGGCATTGGCTGCAACGCTGCACGGCCTCAGCGGCGGCTTCCAGTGCGCGGGCGAGATTGACGGCACCTTCGCGATTGCGTTCCAGCAGATGCAGGGCCATCCGTTGCGCGGACTTGGGGCCGACGCCGGGCAGACAGCGCAGCGCCGTGACTAATTGGTCGATAAGTGGACTAAACACGGATTCTTGATAAACCTCGGGTGCCGCGTGGCTGTTAAAAAAATTAAAACGGCATTTTAAAACCGGGGGGCATTTGAAAGCCGGCGGTGAGACTGCCCAGCTTGTCCTTATTGGCGTCTTCGAGTTTGCGCACGGCGTCGTTTACGGCGGCAGCCAGAAGGTCCTCGAGCATTTCCTTGTCTTCCTGCATCAGGCTGTCGTCAATCCTGACCGAGCGCACATCATGGCGCCCCGTCATGGTGACGGAAACCATGCCCGCCCCCGCCTGCCCCTGCACTTCCATATTTGCCAGCTCTTCCTGCATGCGGGCCATCTTCTCCTGCATCTGTTGAGCCTGCTTCATCATATCGCCAAGGCCTTTCATGCTGTCTCCTCGCTCGCTTCGCGGGTCGTTCACCGGCGCCCCGCCATGAAATCAGTGGGTGAATGTAACCGATTCTTCCTGCAATTGCGCGTCAAAATCCCGCTCCAACTGCTGTACCACCGGGTCATTTTGCAGAGTGTGCAAGGCGGCGGCGCGTTTCTCGCGGATTATACGCTCTTGGTACATGGCCGGTGTTTCCGCGTCCGCGGCCAGTGGCGACAGGTCCATACGCACCTTGACCGGCTGCCCGAAGTAGTCGCTGATAAGATCGCCCAGCCGCTGGCTATGGGATTCGTCAAACAAACTGCCCTTGCTCTCATCCAGCGCGAAAAATAACTGATTATCCTGCCGTCCCACCAGTACGCAGTTGGGAACAGTGCTGGATAATAAGCCTTTGATGGCCAGGCTTTCGAATAGTTGCTGCCAGTCGGATGGCTGCAGAGTCTCCAGAGACAGCGGGCGACGGTTGACGCTAGCGGGCGGCGGGGGCGCAACGGATGGCGCTATTTCCGGCTCCGGCTCTGGCGAAATCTCCATGGGCTCGGGTGATGCCTGATCGACGACCGGCGGCGCCGGGTCGTCGAGGTCCCAGGGCGGTGGTTCATCATAGGGGTCGGGCGGATTGGGGATTCGGGGCTCTTCCGTTAAGGGTGCTTTTTGAGTTGAAGGCGTCGTCTTATCCGCTGAGGGCTCCTTATACGCTGAAGGCTCTTTATACGCTGAAGGCTCTGCATCCGCTGAAGGCTCCCTAGCCGCTGAAGGCTCTTTATCAGAGGAAGGCTCCTCATTCACTGGAGGCGCGATAGGCATTGCCGACGCCTCACCCGTCGCCTCGGAGGTTGGCGTTTCGTCCGGAATTTGCCCCTCCGCCAAAGAGGGTCCGGCCCCGGTCGCGGCCGGTGGCGGCGTATCAGCTTGGGGCTTTTTTGCGGGGGCGACCTCATTGACCGGGGTGGGCGCTGGCTCCTGAACCCCCGCCGTTGCTGCTTCCTGGCCTGGCCCCGGCAAGGGCTGCGTCGGCACGTCGCTCACGCCCTGGGGACGGAACGCCAGCATACGCAGCAATGTCATTTCGAAACCATTGCGCGGGTTGGGTGCCAGCGGCAGATCCCGGCGGCCGATCAGTGCGGTCTGGTAAAAAAGCTGGACGTCTTCCGCCGGTAGTTGGCTGGCGAACTGTAATATCTGGGTGCGGTCGCCGTAGCTATTGTCCAGCGCCTCCGGTAGTGCCTGGGCGATCGCTATGCGATGCAGGAAGCCCAACAGGTCTGCGAGGGCTGCCTGGAAATCCGGTGCCTGCTCGGCAAACCGGGCCACTGCCGCCAGCAGCTTTGCGCCGTCGGAATCCACCAGCGCCTGCATCAACTGCTGGATAAGCTGATGGTCGATGGTGCCGAGCATGGCACTCACTTCATTTTCAGTAATCTTGCCGCCGCCATAGGAAATGGCCTGGTCGGTCAAACTCAGGGCATCACGCATACTGCCGTCGGCGGACCGCGCCAGTTGCCACAGGCCCGGCTCCTCGAAAGGCACAACTTCCTTGGCCAGTACATCCTGCAGGTGTTGCACTATGCGTTCGGGATTCATGTTCTTGAGGTTGAACTGCAAGCAGCGCGACAGAATGGTCACCGGCAACTTTTGCGGGTCGGTTGTGGCGAGCAGAAACTTGATGTGTTCCGGCGGCTCTTCCAGGGTTTTCAGCAGCGCGTTGAAACTGTGATTGGAGAGCATGTGCACTTCGTCGATCAGGTAGATCTTGTAGCGCCCGCGCGTGGGCGCATATTGCACGTTATCCAACAGCTCGCGGGTATCCTCGACCTTGGTGCGCGAGGC
>CAZEWY010000088.1:0-13420 GCA_964515945.1 uncultured Cellvibrionaceae bacterium | reverse complement strand
CTAACAGCCCGCCTCTCCCTCAGCGTTCAGACTCATTTGAGTATTGGAAAATACTACCACGCAATATACTTCTTAAGGCAAGCGGATAGGGCAATAAGAGAAATACTAGGATTGAAGCCGCCATATAGTGACGACGGCTATGAAGCTGCACTAGACCAGTGCGTAGAACCGCAATGGTCAGGCCAGAGCCTGCCCTAAACAAGACACCCATCGTAGGAGTTGTTTAAAGAAGCTACGCTAAAACACCTCAAAAAAACAGCTTTTATACTTGCAACAAGAATATTGAGCTTCAGCTTCCGTTGACCTGAGCACGCATCAACGCAACCCCGAACCACAGAGTCCATGCACTCATCACAATTGATGCAATCACCCAGAGTAGGTTTCCGAAGTTTACTCCGAACCACATTCCCAAAGCCCAGCCAGCGAAGGAAGCAACCGCCGCAACCACGGCAGTCCAGGCCGACCAGGTCGGTGTGACTCTGGCTGACGCTCGGACCTCATTAGCCGCAATCACAGCGATAGCCAGGGCTAAAAAGGCAAATCCGTTGGCCTTGCCTTCGGCAAACGCCCACCACACCTCAAATACCTCACTACTTCCGGAAGCTGCTGCGTTGGCCACCACAGTCGTTTCAGCCACGGCAGTCGTCATCGTCCAGAAAGCGCCAACAGGAATCACTGCCCACGCCGTCATAGTCCACCAGCCTTCGGTTAGGCGTGACCGGGAAGTCAGCACGATCAGCCCGCTGACCGCGTATAGAGACAATGCGGCCGCTGCAATCCAGTGAACCAGAGCCCACCGGATTGCAGCGTCGGCAATCTTCGTCATCTGCTCGTTGAGGTCGGGAGCTATCGGGCCGTGAAACCCAAGCGCTACAATCATCAGGAAAGAGGCGACTGCGAGCCACGCCCCTCCAACTCGAACTGCGTTGTTCGTGTGTGTCATCGCTCGTATCCTCCTGAATTTTTCAAAATCATTTGATCTTTCAGTAGTCGGACATCGGCCCTGCTCGGATTCCGCTGGAGTTTATGATTTTATTGGAATGGCTCTTGGATCTGGGTATCCTGTATTCGCTGGAGACACTGAGCAAGCTTCCAGCTTCACTTTATGGACCTGGTCAGTTTTACGTTTCTTTTCGCTAGCCACAGATCATATTGCGTGATTGGACTGGATGCCACGGGTGCTCCCCGTTCCATAGCGCATACTGTTGACCGAAAGTAGACCTCAACTTATACTACGAGTATAACTTTAATTTCAAACTCCTCGAATGAATATGAGCAAAAACAATAAAAAATATGGAACAGGGCCCATAAGTTATAAAATTCAAGAAATCCTTTCCCTTGAATGCTTTAAAGAAGAAAAGATTCGTTACTTTCATGACTTGAGTGAACGGGAAAAGGAAGTTCTTTTAATGGTAGCTCAAGGCATGAAGAATTCTGAGATAGCGACTAAGCTTCGGATATCCCCTGTAACCGTCCAGAACCATCGAGCCAATGTTCGGCAGAAATTATCTCTCAACAATGAAAGTGACTACTTTAAGTATGCTTTCGCTTTTGACCTTATCCCGTTCTAGATTATGGCTCGCCTGACCTCGCGGGAATTGGTTCAACGATTTGAATACTATGTAGCATCAATCGAAAGTAAACTAAATAATAAAGATAAAGCTGGTAGTATCATAGACTCCATCCCTCTCAGTGTTGTTATAGCCCGGCCAGGCCCTTTGGAAATTGTAAACATCAATAAAAAACATGAGACATGGACAGGCTATTCTGAAGAAGAAATTCGGCAAGACTGTGGGGATTACCTCAGAAAAACTATTCATCCCACGTCCCTGAAAAATGTAGCACCGCTCCTTAAGGAGTTCTATGGCACAGGGCATTCCCGTCAAACAATGGCCTTTGTCCAATATGCCATTCCTTATGGAAAACGCGATTACGACCCATTAATTACCTTCACCAAGGTACCCGCCTGTCAAAGTGACCTGGCAGTCAGATTGCTGGTTCCACCCAACAAGATGGACTCCCTGTCAAGGTCAATGGAACAGATTGTCGAGATGGACCTATTCAAGATGCGGCATTTCAAACGTTTCCAGCAGCTTGGCCACAGGGAAATCCAGGTGCTGGAATTGCTGGCCAACGGCTGTAACAATCCTGACATTGCTGACCAACTGGGCATTTCCAGGCAGACGGTGGAGACCCATCGCAAGCGCATCAAGTCCAAACTGGAATTGAAAACCTTCCGGGACCTAATGAGGTACGCCATCGCGTTTGACCTGGTCCGATTCTGATTGCCAATCCCAACGCTATTCAGTACCCAAGTTTAATCATGCCTTCAACAGTTCCCTTCCATAAACTGTATAGAACCTATTGGCTCGTTTAAGTGGGACGTAGCCATTTTAAAGCCACGGAGACTACGTCTCTCCAAGTGTTTCTTTTTGGGGGTATCTATGTCCGCTACAAAAACCATATTGGTGCTATTGCCAACACTGCTGATTGCCGCCTGCGGCGGCGGCAGTTCTTCCTCGGATTCCAGTTCGTCCAGTAGTTCATCGAGCAGTTCTTCCAGCTCCAGCAGCTCTTCCAGCTCAAATGGCGGCAATGCACCGCCGGGGAAGGTCGGTACTTTTCTTGACAGTGCCGTCAGCGGCATCGGATACCGTACCGCTACTTTCCAGGGCCAAACAAATAGCAGCGGGGAGTTCGAATACCTCGACGGAGAAACCGTCATCTTCTCCATTGGGGACGTTGATCTGCCGGCAGTAAGCGCCAAAGAAGTAATCACTCCGCCTGACATTTTCAATACTGACGACTTCAATGACCATCGGGTCATCAACCTCGCTCGTCTGTTGCAGGGTCTGGACGAAGACGGAGATCCAGACAATGGTATCCATATCGGCTCTCCGGCTCATACGGCGGCCGCGGGCATGTCAATCAGTTTCGATGTACCAGTGGAGACCTTCGCCTCCGACCCGGACGTAGTCAGCTTGGCGTCCAATGGCGGCACTACCGGGCTACCAAGTACAACCGATGCACTAGAGCACTTACAGCAGTTGTCAATCGTCGGAAGTTGGCATTTGTTCGACGACATCGACTCTATCACCATGTCCTTCATGCCGGACGGGACGTACTTAATCGCTGAGGGCACGGAAGCTTACCCAGGCGAGACCGGAGGTCCCGGCATTGAATACGGCACCTATACGTGGGACCCCCTCGCCGGGGCAATCGACGTGGACGTCGAGATAGATACCAATGGCACCTGGGGGCTTTCGGATAGTGAAGATGGAACCTTCCAACGTCAGGGTGATAGTCTTACCGTTCATGACCCCAGCGTTCCCGATGAAACCTTGACGTTCACATTGGCAAGCGATCCGGAAAACCCGCTGGTGGGCGGATGGAAGCTCGAACTTGTTGATGGTGAGGATAAAACGACAGTCGTCATGGTGTTCACGGGAACACATTATTCCTGGGCCGAAATCGGGCCAGAGACGTCCGGCGGCTACACCGGTGCCGAATTTGGATCCTATTTGTGGGATGCCGATACAGGCGCATTTTCGGCCGATCCGCTAATTGACCATAATGGAGACTGGGCTTTCTCCGGCGAGGGGCCCGGAATCACGGCGGCGGCCGACGGTGGTATTTTGTCGTTGGTATTTTCTGACAGTGGGCAGATCATTCTTCAAGGAGCTTCCCATTATGACAATGGTGGCGATACGGGCGGAGACAGCGGTGGCGACGAGGTTCCGGATAATTGGCCCCCGGAACGTCCACCTGCGGACGATCCCGTCGAGATGACCTCGGAGCAACTCGCCAAGTACCGTGACGCGCTGATCGCGCTCAGGGACTCTCTGAATACTGAAGAGATTATGGCGACACATCCGATTCTGACAGCGGTGAGCATTGATCTTGATAATGACCGCGACATGGATCTCCTGCTCACAGGTGGCAAAGACATCAATCGCTATAAGATGCCGCTCGTCGTGTATCGAAATATCGACAACTTGGAGTTTGTCCGCGAGGAAACGGAGTATGTGGCAAACTTTCGCGGTTACGCCATCGACGACTTCAACCGGGACGGGCTCGACGATATTTTCTTCGGTGATCATGGCTACGACGCCGAGCCTTTCCCGGGGATCCAGGACCAGCTTTTCTTCCAGACTGCGGCAGGTGACCTTGAGGAGGTAACAGCCACGCATCTGCCAGTCGACGACACAACATTCACACACAGCGCCTGTTCGCTGCTGCTTACCCCGGATGGTTTCCCTGATATTTTCCAGGGCGTGCTGGGTTTCCCCATCATGCTGGCGAACCAGGGAGATGGATCATTCGCCGAGGATGAAACGTTGATCCCGGACCTCGACAACTTCACCTTCGACGAGAACAGCGAGTTCGTGTTCCGCGGCATATCATATGCGTGGTGCGCCACCCTGGATGTCGATTCCGACAGCGACGAGGACCTGGTCCTTGGTTCGGACAGCGGTCCAGACGCCGTGGATTCCCATGGCGATCCCATTGGTACTGCAAGCGTGATTCTTTTCAATGATTACGGAACCCTGAATTACCGGGGAATCGACAGCCATATTCCCCTGCTGGGCGAGCAGTTCTCGCCGTGGGAGGAAAGAGAATACGGCGCCAATGTCGTGATCGACATGGTCGCGGAAGACTTCAACAGTGATAACTGCACGGATCTCGCCATGCTTGTTACGGACTACGAAGCAAGCACCGTGGTTGAAGTTCTCGTGAATGACTGCGCCGGCAACTTCGAACAGACCTATGTCATAGGTGGGCTGGGACGCGACGCGTTTATGCTGTACGACGTCAACATCAATGACGACGGCCATCCCGATCTGCTGGCAGCGTATCCCACCTATGGCAATGTGTTCGGATCGAGCCGGTTCTACGTGCTCGAGGGTAACGGCGATGGAACCTTCGCGATGCGCGAGGGGGCGGCGAGCGACATTGTTCGCATTCCTGTCGAGATCGCCGCTTTCTGGTTCGAGCCCTGAAGAATCGTCATGCAAGACCATCGCGCGGGCAAGACCTGCGCGGTGGTCTTCGTCCACTGTTGTAACAGACTCAAGGTCAGGCCGAGCTGCATCGTTTTTTACGGTTGATCAAGAGGCCGGCTGCTCGCCCCTCGTATTTCCGAGCAAGTATCCATTAAATAGTCTCCGCATTGATTGAGCGTATGCGGGTGTGCGAGCCGATGAATTTAATGGGCGAAATTCAATTTCGAAGCGGATAAGGCAACAAGAGAAAATGCGCGATATTGACGCCGCCATGCACGGCGATGGCCGCGATAAAACTGCGCGTCATCGCATAGACCAGTGCGTAGGCCAGACCGGCGACGGCATAAACCAGGAAAAAGGCGTCGAGCGCTGGGTGATGGGCACATGCGAACAGCAGGCTCGCGATGACGGCGGGGACGAGCACTTTGAAGCGGGCATTATCAAACCAGCTGGCGATTTCGTCTTGCAACAGGAGCCTGAAGAAGGCTTCTTCGGACATGCAAGTGACAAACAGATTCACTGCGATAAAGTAGAACGTCACTTCGGGAAATTTCAGAACCCATGGCAAGCCCAGAAGCCAGTGCGCCGACAGGATAACAGCGACCATGCCGCTGGCGATCACAATCAAAGCCGATGTTACGGATTTGGCAGAAAGTGATTTCTTGTAGCGGACCCACAAAAAACTGATCACCAGCAAACCGGCGAAGGCTTTCGACAGATTCACGTACAAGTGAAAAGGCGCCCCTTCCGGGTGCAAAAAGGGAACGCTGAAAATCAACGGGTAATCGAAATTCGGCGGTCGATAAGTAGCAATGAATACACCAACAGGAATCGCCGTGAGCCACAGCAATTTGTGCAATAGCGGTTGGTTATGAAATATTCTGTAACCAACCAGGAGCAAGCCAAAAGCGAAAATCGCCAGCAGGTTCACCCAGGGAAGTTCACCGAAGCAGGCCAGAAGCAAGGCCAGCATCAACTGCAGAGATATGCTGTAAGCTCGCGGCATTTCTATTATGGGTGTTTCAAGGCTTTTCACCGCAGACTCCACAGGTTGGGTCCCGCCGCAGATGCAGTTCGCGCCACCGGCTTTGCCCTGCATCGAACAACAATAGGCGTCCGATCAGGGGTTCGCCAAAATTACCGATAAGTTTGAGCACTTCCAGCGCCTGCATGGAACCCATGACTCCCACCAGCGGAGCCAACACGCCGCTTTCGGCGCAGCTCAGGTTTTCATTGCCGGTGACATCATAGAGGCATTGATAGCAGGGGCTGTCATCGCGGCGGGAATCGAACACCGACAACTGTCCGTCGAGGCCAATGGCGGCGCCGGAAACCAGTGGCTTTTTAGCGCGTACACAGGCCGCGTTGATGAATGTGCGTGTGGTGAAGTTGTCCGAGCAATCGACAATAACATCCGTCTTTTCAACCTGCTGTTGCAATTGCTCTTCATTCAGACGATGGGAAATCGTTTCGATTTTGACAAGGTGATTTAACGCTCTGGCGGCTTCGGCTGCGGAAGAAACTTTCGGCTGCCCGATGCGGGATTCGACATGAGCGATCTGCCGCTGCAGGTTGCTGATTTCAACGGTGTCGTCATCCACCAGTACCAGTTGGCCGATGCCGGAAGCCGCCAGATAAAGTGCCACGGGGGAACCAAGGCCGCCGAGACCGATAATCAGTACCCGCGCTTTGGCAAAAGCCTCCTGGCCCTGCACATCAACTTGTGGCAATAAGATGTGGCGGCTGTAACGCAGTAGTTGATCATCGGTTAGCATCTCATGCGCCCTTTTAATTTGCCTATGTCGGTGATCAGTAACCATTGCTGTGTACGGTTTAATACGCTGGGCTGGGCAGCCCCACCCTACGACCTCATCTTTTAGCTTGCCGCTTGTAGCTTACGGCTTAAAACCCAACGTCACCCTATCGCGCCCGGCCAAATCCTGTCGCGTTTCCACATCCACAAAACCGGCAGAGAGCATAATCTCACGCACCACCTCCGCCTGTTGCCACCCATGTTCCAGCAGCAACCAGAACGGCCGTTGGTTCAGGCGGGCTGTATCGGCAACAATCTGGCGAATATCCGCCAAGCCTTTCTCCGCGGCTACCAGGGCGGATTTAGGCTCGAACCGCACATCGCCCTGATCAAGGTGTTCATCCGTTTCGTCAATGTAAGGCGGATTGCTGACGATAATATCAAAGTCCACCGGCACCACGGCTGACAGCCAATCACTTTGCATGACGGACACGTTGTTGAGTTGCAGGCGGCTGCAGTTGGTCTGCGCCAGTTGGACAGCGGCAGGAACTTTATCAACGGCAATGATTTCGCAATCGGGACGTTCACTGGCCAGAGCAAGCGCAATGGCGCCGGTGCCTGTACCCAGGTCCAGAATGCGCTGTGGCCCCGGAGACAGGCATTGCAGGGCCACCTCCACTAGCAGCTCGGTATCCGGGCGTGGAATCAGGGTGCTGGCGTCCACCTGCAGTGGCAGCGACCAGAACTCCCGATAACCCAGAATATGGGCCACTGGCTCACCTTGCTTGCGCCGGGCGAGAGCAGCATCAAAAGCGTCTTGCTGCTCCGGAGTGAGTGCCCGCTCCGGCCAGGTAAATAAATAGATGCGATCTTTGTTCAGGCAATGGGCAAGCAGCAATTCGACGTCCAGGCGGGGCGTGTCGCTCACCGCCTGCAATTGAATCGCGGCTTTCAGGCACTGGCCAATGGTCACCATGGATTAATTGGCGAGTGCCGCCAACTGGTCGGCCTGATACTCATTGACCAGCGGCTGCACCACATCCTCCAGACCGCCCTGCATGACCTCTTCCAGTTTGTAGAGTGTCAGATTGATGCGGTGGTCAGTTACACGCCCCTGGGGATAATTGTAGGTGCGTATGCGCTCGGATCTGTCGCCACTTCCCACCAGGCTGCGCCTTTCGTCGGCCTGCTCTTTCGCCGCCTTTTCTTCCTGGGCGCTGCTCAGGCGCGACGCGAGCAAAGCCATGGCCTTGGCGCGGTTCTTGTGCTGGGAACGCTCGTCCTGGCATTCCACCACTATGCCCGTGGGAATATGGGTCAGGCGAATGGCGGAATCCGTTTTGTTGACGTGCTGACCGCCGGCGCCACTGGCGCGGAAGGTATCGACGCGCAGATCGGCCTTGTTGATATTGACCGCTTCCATTTCATCGGCTTCCGGCATAACCGCGACAGTGCAGGCGGACGTATGAATGCGGCCCTGGGATTCCGTCTGGGGCACCCGCTGTACCCGGTGGGCGCCGGATTCGAATTTCAGTTTGGAGTAGACACCCTGCCCCACCACGCGGGTAATGATCTCCTTGTAGCCGCCATGTTCGCCAGGATTTTCACTGATGATTTCCACGCGCCAGCCCTGTTGTTCGGCGTAGCGGGAATACATGCGAAACAGATCTCCGGAAAATATGGCGGCTTCGTCGCCGCCTGTGCCCGCCCGTATTTCCAGGAATACGTTCTTGCTGTCATTGGGATCCCTGGGCAGCAACAGCTTTTGTATCTCGATCTCCAGCGGTTCCAGCAGTTCCTGCGCTGCCTGTAGTTCTTCCTGCGCCATGGCGCGCATGTCGGCGTCGCCATCCTGCAGCAGTCCGCGCGCTTCGGTCACGTCCCGCTGCACGCTCTGATAGCGGTTGAAGCATTCCACCACCGGCTCCAGTTCCGCATACTCCCGGGAGAGTTCGCGGAACTTGTCCTGATTGGAAATAATCTCCGCATCGCTCAAAAGCGCGCCCACTTCATCGTAGCGCTCGTGGAGGCTCTCAAGCTTGGCTAATATGGATTCTTTCATTCGTTCTCGCTTGCATTGGGGTCCGACTCATCATCGGCCGCGGTTATTTGCGGCACCAGATCGAAGGCCTGATTAAACACACTGACAATATGGTGATGTCCCTCGGCGCTGGCCTTCTTCAGCCGCGCCGTGGGGGTATGCATGATCTTGTTGGTCAGACCCCGCGCCAGTTGTGCCAACACAAGCTCAGGGTCACTGCCGGACTGCAGGGCGCGCTGGGCTTTTTCCAGCTCCTGATCGCGCACCCGCTCAATGCTGGTGCGAAAAGCCTTGATGGTGTCCAGCGCGCCCAAAGCGCGCAGGTCGCTCTCGTAGAGCTGCACACCCTCGTCAATAATGTCTTCGGCTATGGTGGCGGCTTCTGCCCGGGAGCGCAGGTTTTCATCAATAACCTCGCGCAGATCATCCACCGTATAAAGGTAGACATCACCCAGGTCGCCCACCTGGGGCTCAATATCCCGCGGCACCGCAATGTCGATCATGAACATGGGTTTGTGCTTGCGCTTTTTCAGCGCCGCCTCCACCGCGCCCTTGCCAAGCAGCGGCAACTGGCTGGCCGTGGATGAAATCACAATGTCCGCCCGGTGCAACAAATCCGGTATATCCGCCAGCAGCACCGCTTCCGCGTTGAAGTTGGCGGCCAGCTCGCTGGCCCGCTCGAGCGTGCGGTTTGCCACGATCAAACGCTTGATGCCCTGCTCGGTCAAATGCCGCGCCACCAGTTCAATGGTTTCTCCGGCACCAATCAACAGGGCCGTGTCATCCTTGAGATTGGAGAAAATTTGCTGCGCCAGACTCACGGCAGCATAGGCGACGGAAACCGGGTTTTCACCGATGGCGGTCTCGGTGCGCACGCGTTTGGCCACCGAAAAAACCCGCTGAAAAACATTGTGGAGACTGGAGCCCAGGCTGCCAACCTCGGCCGCAACGGAATAGGCGGACTTCATCTGCCCGAGTATCTGGGGTTCGCCCAGCACCAGGGAGTCCAGGCCCGCCGCCACTTTCATCATATGTCGAGCGGCATCGCCACCACTATAATAGTAGTGGCTTGTACCCAGCTCGCTGACCGGAATCCGGTGATAGGCGGCAAACCAGTTGAGCAGGGTTTCCGCCACGGGCTCGCTCTCCGCATAGATTTCGGTGCGATTACAGGTACTGAGAATAGCCACCTCTTCCAACCCCGCCTGTTCCTGCGCAACGGCCAGGGCCTGCCGCATGTCCTCGGGCGCGAATGCGGCCTTTTCACGCAAATCCAGCGCGGCCGTATTGTGGTTGATTCCGAAGGCAATCAGCGTCATATCAGGAACAGGCCGCCCGGGCAGTATCAGTTGGGTAAGTGTCAGTAGGAGTAAAGGCCGCCATTGTCTTTTTTACTCGTCCGTCTGGCAAGTACCCGCGCCACTATTGGTATACTGCGAACCTTTCGGGCAGGCGGGTGCCTAAACGGTTCTATCAACGGCTGGCACCACCATAAATACAGACAAGACACCCGCCGACGTTTATAACGTACGTTTATTAGATTACGCTAATTCTTACATGCCTGCGGGTACGAGTCAGATTCAATGTTCAAAGAATTAACACCGCTTCGCCGCAGTTTTGCCGCGAGTCTCATACTGCTACTGGCCGCCTGCGCAAGCCAGGCACCCACCGTGGAACCGCCACAGCCCCGGCAGCCGACCCAGTCCGAGGAACCGGCCAGGCCTGCGGAACCGACAGAGCCCGCGGAGCCTCCCGCTCCGGAACAGGCTGAGGTCAAGCAGATTCCCAATCGTCCCTTCGACGCCGATACCCTTTATGCGCTGCTGGTGGCCGAAATTGCCGGCAGCCGCAATCGCTTTGACGTTGCCGTCAGCAACTATGTGCAACAGGCCCTGGCAACTCAAGACATCGGCGTAACCGCACGTGCGGCGCGTATCGCCCGGTTGCTGAACGCTCACGACGCGGCTCTGGAAATGGCCTTCCTGTGGATAGAACTGGAGCCGGAAAGCAGTGAAGCCCATTTTATTGCGGGGGCCGAGCTCGCCCACCGTGGCCAACTGGTGGAAGCCGCGGAACATTCCGCCGTGCTGCTGGAATTGGGAGAGGAAGGCTTTTTCGATGCGGTTGCCGCCACAGCCGCCCAGGCGGATGACCAGGCCACCGCCAAGGAGCTGCGCAAGCGTTACGCGGAACTGCTACAGGACTACCCCGACAGCGCCAGCCTCCATCTGGGGCAAAGCCTGTTGCTGCACTACGGCGGCGAACTGGAACAGGCCCTCGCCGAAGCTCGGCGGGCCGCCGAGTTGGAGCCCGACAATGTTCAGGCCTACCTGCAGGAATCACAGATACTTCAGGAAATGGGACGGGCGGACGAGGCTCTGCAAAAGCTGGCGGATCTCGTCAGCAAATACCCCGATAACCAGCGCCTGCGCCTGCAATACGCCCGCTTTCTGGCACACAGCGATCTGCCCGAAGCCCAGAACCAGTTTCAGAAACTGGTGGAGCAGTCGCCAGGGGATCCGGATTTCATCTTCTCATTGGGCCTGATCCAACTGGAACGAGGTCTGTTGGTGGAGGCGGCCGAGCAGTTCAAGAGCCTGACCACCGGCGGAGAACACAGCAACTCGGCCCACTATTATCTGGGCAAGGTCGCGGAGGCCCGCGGTGACCTGAATGCCGCACTCAACCATTACCGCCAGGTCAGCACCGGCGCGGAGTATTTGCCGGCGGTGATGCGCGCCGCCGAAATTCTGGTGCAGATGGGCGACGTTTTGGGAGCGATGGATTATCTGCAACAGGAGCGGGAACGCACAGCGCCCCAGGAACGCGACAGTCTCTATCTGCTCGAGGCGGAAGTGCTGAGCGCAACTGGCGACAACACGGCGGCAATGACTACCCTGAACCGGGGCCTGGCCGAGCTGCCCCAGAGCACGCGTCTGCTCTATGCCCGGGCCATGCTGTTTACCCTGATAGACAAAATCGGCGAGGCGGAACAGGACCTGAAGCAGATCATCCTGCTGGCACCCGATAATGCCGCGGCTCTTAATGCGCTCGGCTACACCCTGGCCGACCGCACCGACCGCCTGCATGAAGCTTATGGTTACATTCGTGCCGCCCTGGAGCTGACACCTCACGACGGCGCCGTATTGGACAGCATGGGCTGGGTAAACTACCGCCTCGGCAACTATGACGATGCCGTCAAATATCTGCGTCAAGCCATGGCTGTCACACCGGACCATGAAATCGCCGCCCATCTCGGCGAGGTCCTGTGGGTGACGGGCGCCAAAAAGGAAGCCCGGGATATCTGGCGTACGGGCCTCGAAATCGACCCTGCGAGTCTCATCATCCGTGAGACACTGGAGCGCCTCAACGTGGAACTGGGTGATCAATGAACGGCCGTTGCAACACCCTGTATCGAAGATTGGGCTATAGAACCCTCGGAATTATTACCCTCGCCCTGTTCATTCATGGCTGCGGTCACACGCCGATACATCTGGACGCCGATCAGCAGCACCGCGACAGCTTGCGCGAGATCCACACCTGGCAAGCCGAGGGCAAGCTCGGCTTGCGGGTCGGCGATGATGCCCAGAGCGCCTACTTTGATTGGCACAATGACGGCCAATCCTTCAGCCTGCGGCTCAGCGGGCCCTTCGGGCAGGGCACCACCTGGTTGCGCCGCCAGGGCGCCCTGGTGACTCTGGAAACCGCCGATCAGCCCGTTCGCCGGGCCACCTCCGCCGAACAGTTGATGCAGACGCAACTGGGGTGGCAGGTCCCGGTGAGCAACCTGCGCTACTGGATCAAAGGCCTGGCCGCACCCCAAAACCCGGTCGCACAATTGCGGCGGAACCCCGACGGCACGCTCGCGCAGCTGCACCAGCAGGACTGGCATATCACCTACAGCCGCTACGGGCTCCACAACGGCTGGATATTGCCGGGCAAACTGGTGGCCCAGCGAGATCACATCACACTGACCATGATCATCAAGTCCTGGCAGATTGGCCCCTTCCGTACCCCCTGAACCCGTTCTTGCCCATGATGCCACTCCGACTGCCCTCGCCCGCCAAGCTCAACCTGTTCCTGCATATTACCGGGCGCCGGCCGGACGGCTACCACAAGCTGCAAACCCTGTTTCAACTGCTCGACTACGGCGACGAACTCAGCTTTACGCGCAGATCCGACAACGACATCGTCCTGACGCCGGAACTGCCCGGCGTGGCTCTGGAGGATAACCTGATCTACAAGGCCGCCCGCCGTCTGCAGCAGGCATCGGGCACTCACCGCGGCGTGACCATAGAGCTGATCAAGCGCCTGCCCATGGGCGGCGGTATTGGCGGCGGCAGCAGCAACGCCGCCACCACGCTGCTGGGACTCAACCATTTATGGAAAACTGGCTTCAGTCTGGACCAATTGGCGGACATTGGCGGAGAACTGGGCGCCGATGTTCCGGTGTTTGTCCGGGGCAGAACGGCCTGGGCCGAAGGTGTCGGCGAGCAGCTCACACCCCTGTCCCTGCCACCTCAGTGGTACCTGGTGTTGGCCCCGGATTGCGCGGTCTCCACGGCCGAGATATTTTCAAACAAAGATTTGACAAGAGACACACCCGACATTAAAGTAGCGGCC
>CAZEWY010000087.1:0-13506 GCA_964515945.1 uncultured Cellvibrionaceae bacterium | reverse complement strand
GTATATGGGTTTCAGGCGGCTTGGGAATATACATAATTTCGATGTAATCGTAATCTCGCTGAACAATATAGAACTGGTCAAGCCATGACCGGTAATAAAAAAGATTGATGAAAAAAGGCGCACAGACGCGGGAACCGCGTTTGGTGATGAACTCATCACTGGTTCTACCTTTGATCTCCTTCAGGGTACTGAAGGGGTAACCGTGATAATAGGTATCCTCGCCCAACACACCGGTGTCACCGATATCGTACCGGATCAACGGCATTGAGCGGTTATGCAGAGTCGTTACCAGAATTTTTCCGGACTCACCCTGGGGCACCTCCTTGCCATCCGCATCCACCACCTCGATTCTCGAAAAGAATTTTGGGAAGTACATGTCGCCCTCGGGATGCTGCCATGCCACTGGACCAACTTCCCGCGAACCATAGTGATCACAGACCCGGCACTGGAAAACCTTTTCGATACATTCTCGCATAAATGGATAGAGCGTTTGGGCGGTCGTACCTATGATATTCGGCGGACGACTGGGGCGGATCGATCGATCCTCCATATATTTTGCCAGCTCATAAACGGACCCCGCATAACCGAAAATGAATTGCGGCTTTTGATGGCTGATAATGCGAAGGCATTGTTTGAATTTCTGTTCGGTGAACTCAAAGGTGTTTATATGGCTGGTCTTGATTCCCATCAGAATCCGGATCTCGTCCAGAGCCTTGCCTTTCAGGCTCGTGGCCATCTGTCGCTCAACTTCTTCAGTCATTCCCCAAAGCACCAGTTTATTGTAATAGGGGCCACCAAAAAATATTTCGCTGCAGAGCATCCTCAGTGCCTGTGCCTTTGCCGCAAAATATTCGTCGTGAAGAACGATAACGGGCTTGCCCGTTGAGCCACCCGAGGCATGGGTCCAGGTTTTCCATCCGCCAGGGCTTATGGTCCTGAGTGCATCCCCATGGTTCCAGAGATGGTCCCTGGTCAGCACAGGCCAGTCGGCCAATACCTGGGCATTCTTCTCCGGGTTCTGCGCGAAATATGAGCGGTAAAAGGGAATATTCTCCGAGGTGTACTCAAGGGTATCCGAGAGGAGAGCGTCCGGCGATATTTCGTTGTAGGCGTGCCATTCCGCCAGAAATCTTTCGGTAAGAACTTCTTTTTGACTGGCTTTCATCCGTGAGGGTGAAATCAGATTTACATGCTTTTTTGTTGCGAGATACGTCAACCCCAGTGCATTCATGTAAAGCTTCTCCTTGGGTATTGGCAGTCGATTCCCGGAAGCATCGCTGACCAAACATTCATATTTGTAGCGATTACACTTGGGTTACTGGACTGCTCGTCTCAGAGTCAACCTGAGCCAGTGTTTGCTACTGTATTTATGAAAAAAGCAAATACTGTACCAGCGGACGGGAAATAGTCTGGGCGAATTCAGCTGAAGGTCGAGCGGATGGATTCAGGATTTAGCGGTTTGATTGGCGTCGGAAACAAGGCGGTAGCCCACACCCTGCTCCGTCCGGATAAAGGTTGGGGTCGCCGGATCGTCGCCGAGCTTTTGCCGTATGCGACCGACAAAGATGCGCAGGTAATGTGTATCGTGACGGTGGGTAGCGCCCCAGATGTCGGTCAGTAAATGTTGTTGCGTCACGACATGATCAGCATTCTGGGCAAGCATAGTCAGAAGCGCATATTCCTTGCGGGACAACTGAATTTCTTCGCCATCCAGGGTTACCAGACGGCGGCTGAAATCAATTTTCAGAGCTCCGGATTGAAAACAGGTACTACCGGCTGATGCTGGGTTGCCGTCCCCAGTCCTCAGCAGTACTCGTATGCGTGCCATGAACTCCTTGATGCCGAATGGCTTGGTAACATAGTCATTGGCACCATTATCCAAAGCCTCAACCTTTTCCTTTTCACTGGAGCGGACGGAGAGTACCAGCACGGGAACCTGGCTCCAGCTCCTCAGCTCCTTCAACACCGACTGACCGTCGCGATCCGGCAATACTGGAAGCGTCCAATGGCGCCGATGGTTTGCGTCTCATAGCTCTGGATGATCCTGATATAGTCGTCCTTGATCTGGGATCTTCCGTGGCGATTGCAATCAACGCCAGCGTTTTCTGCGCGGAAGCCAAACGCAGGAAAATAAACCCATCGGCGGTCGCCGTCAGTTGAGATGTGTCCGCGGCGTCCCATAGTTGCCGGGCGATAACAAGAGCACCGGGGGAGATAACCCGCGCACTTCCAGCACTGGCGGCCACGACAAGCTCCCGCTCGCCTGCCCTCCGCAACAGCAACACGCAGGTAGCAAAACGGCTGTGCATGAACCTGACGGCAATACCCTCGATATGGGCACTGTCGGGCGCACTCGCAAGCTGGTGGCTGAGGTTTAGAAGATCCTGTATCTGCTGGCCGCTCACCTCGAGGGCCAGGATGTGGTGCCTTAGTTGCGCCGCCAGTTTGCCAGTGACACCAGACAGCAACAAAAAGAAGATGGCCGTCAGCAAATCATCGCGGTGCATGATTTCGAACGTATGGTGAGGTTCCGTAAAAAAGAAGTTGTAGGCGAGAAACCCCAGCACAGCACTC
The DNA here is from genome assembly GCA_964515945.1 of uncultured Cellvibrionaceae bacterium. Lineage (GTDB taxonomy): Bacteria > Pseudomonadota > Gammaproteobacteria > Pseudomonadales > Cellvibrionaceae > CAYQQJ01. The sequence continues at coordinate 10,932 of CAZEWY010000087.1, read as the reverse complement.
CACAGTGCCGGAAACACGCTGGTTTTCACGGCCACCGCCAGGACGCCGAGGAAAAAAACCAAGAGCACATTGTGGGGAGCCAGCAACTGTCCAACCGCCACGGCAATGAGCGACGTCAACGCCATGACCAGGGTGGCAAGGACGAAATCCCTGGATCTTTCACTGGCAAGGGCTCTTAAATGATTCAGATGGGGCACACTAGTAGCTCCAGGTTTTTCGCGACATCAGGATCAGTATAGGAAAGATTTCCAGCCGGCCGAACAGCATGGCCAGACACATCAGCCACTTGCCGGGATCCGTGAGCACATCGAAACCTCCCGCCGTGGCTCCGTAACCAATCCCCATATTGTTGATACTGGCGGCGGTGGTTCCGAACGCGGTCAGTATATCTTCGCCCGCGAGTACCAGCCCGACCACAAACATAATCGTGATACTTATATAAGCAAAGAAAAAAGCCCAGACCGACTGCATGATATGGGGCTCGACAACCTTGCCGCCCAATTTTACCCTGAGTATCGCCCTGGGATGAATGGATTGGTCAATTTGTGCAATGCTCTGCTTATAAAGCATCAGGCAGCGCATGGCTTTCAATCCACCGCAAGTGGAACCCACGCAACCGCCGAAAAAACTGCTAAGTATGAGCACCAAAGCAATGGGCACTGGCCATTGGGGGTAATGGTGAGTGCTAAGACCATTGCCAGTCATCACCGATACTGACTGAAAAAAGCCATGATGCAGCGCCTTACCGACGAAAAAGGTGTCGGTAGTGTAAAGGTAACTACAGGTAAAGCCGACAACGACGGTCAGTATGAATAAAAAGAAACGTACCTCGGGATTTGCAAGCAGGGGCTTCAAATTACGGTGTTGAAACGCGGCAAAATAGAGGGCGAAATTGACGGCGGCAAGGATGGAAAAGACACCGCCCACAACCTCAATCGCCGCGTTGTCGTAGTAACCCAGGCTGGCACCGTGCGTGGAGAAGCCACCCAGGGACACGGTGGACAAACTGTGGCACAGGGCATCAAACCATCCCATCCCCGCGAGCCCGTAGCTGAGGCAACATGCCACCGCCAGGAGGGCATAAATCAGCCACAACCGCCTTGCGGTGTCCGCGAGGCGCGGCGTAATTTTTTCATCCTTGGAAGGACCTGGAACTTCGGATTGATAAAGCTGCGCGCCACCTATACCGGTAATGGGCAATATGGCCACGGCGAGTACAATAATGCCCAGGCCGCCGAGGAAATTAAGCTGCGCGCGATAGTACAGAAAAGCCTTGGGAGCGCCATCAATATCGGTAAGGATGGAGCCACCAGTCGTTGTAATACCCGATATGGCCTCAAACAAGGCATTGGTAAGGCCGAGGCTCAGTTCCTGGCTGGCAACAAAGGGCAAGGCACCGATCAGCGACAGCAGTATCCAGAAGGTAACCAGCACCAGGAATCCGTCGCGATGTTTCAGCGTCGACTTGCGGCCTCGGGTGAGACCTATGCCGGCCAATCCGACAGTACCCGCCAAAATAAAGGTCCCCAAAAAAGCCCAGACGGACTCTTCATGGAAGTAGAGACCAACAAAGGCGGGCGGCAGCATGGATAAACTGAAGAAGAACACCAGCACCGCGCCCAAGTGCGCCGATGTCAAAGCTTTCGTATAACGTGATGATGCCACACCGGGATCCAGTATGCGTTTCTATTCGGGATGCCCGACAGCCTAATGCCTGTAGCCGTAAAGGTTCTATTCGGAATCAGCGCTGTTTGTGTAAATTTTTCGTAAATATTCTTCCGATAACGCTGTAGATCCGCGAAGAATCCGCGGCGAACCGGGAAACGTTTGAAATGTCTAGTTTCTATGACGACGATCCCCGGGGCACACCATGCCAGAGTCAATGAACCTCACCGCGGTTATAGAACAGATAGACGAGAACGCAGACGGCGATCAACTCTCTCTGGGCACCATGGTTGATGCCTTCGAGGATCGAGGCTATGGACCTATGCTGCTGGCGACTGCCTTGATCATCGTCTTGCCTACCGGAGGCATTCCCGGTGTGCCGACAGTTATCGCTTTAGCCATTGTTTTAATAGCCGCGCAGCTGGTATTCGGTCGCCGATCGCCCTGGCTGCCGAAAAAGCTGCGCAAGCTCAGCTTCAAAAGAGAAAAATTCGAAAAGGCGACGGAGAAAATCAAACCTGTCACCCGCCGTATTGATCGGGTTATCAAACCCCGCATTCGGGTATTGACCACAGCCGTGGCGGCGAGAGTGATAGGCGGCATTTGTATTTTTCTGGCCCTGTTCATGCCCTTTCTGGAAGTTGTGCCCTTAGCCGACACCATTCCCTCCTCCGCCATAGCCTTGCTGGGACTCGGACTTACGGCGCGGGATGGCTTGGTCATTCTCATCGGTTTCGCTTTCGGAGCAGCGGCCGTGGGTGGCGCCATCTACCTGCTGATCGGCTGACCTGGCGCAGGCTTTGCCTTTATTTAGTCAAGGCTGACATTAAGAGCTTTGTATTGCCACAACCGCAACTTCGGGAGGATCTATCATGGGATCAAAAGCGGCGAAAACGCAGGATCATGACACAATCCGGAAATGGGTCGAGGAGCGCGATGGTGCGCCAGCCATCGTCAAAAACACGGAAAACACTGATGATGGCGCCGGTCTGTTGCGGGTAAAATTTGATGAGGCCGATGATGACCTGGAAGACATCGAATGGGATGAATTTTTCGACACCTTTGACAAAAAGCACCTGACTTTTCTGTATCAGGAGTCCATCAAGGGCAACGAGAGCCGCTTCTTCAAGTTCGTTCGGGAATAGCGGCTTCCCGAGCATTCGTTAAGTGACTTATTCCGCGTCGAGCCTGCGCTTTTCCAGCAGGCTCACGGCCCTGCCCAAACACAGAGATGCCAGGGCAATACCCATGACGATGCCCACCTGGTAAATGACAGGCATTTTATTGTAGGTGCAGGTGAAGACACCCTCGGTGATATCGCTGTTGCCCGGCCCGCAGGCATAGCCGGAGCCAAGGACCATGGCAACGTAATAGAGAATCAGCCCTGCGACCGCCAGTTGCAGAGAGCTGTTCCAGACCTTCTTTTTAAGCTCTGTCGTTATAATCGTCGTAATTCTATACACTGACCAAACCTCTATATCAGCCACAATGCGATTGCCATTGTGATCCGTTTTGCACGAGCGGAAACACAACCAGTTCCTAGAAAGGATAGTCGTTAATCGGGGATTCGCACGGGGAAATTTACAGAGGGGGAATTCCCTCACAGGGTTGCGGTGGCTGTCACCAGCCCGCTAGAGCAGTCCGCTTTGGGCGATACCGTCAAAAATAAACTGAACCGCAAGCGCGGCCAATAAAACGCCGAATATACGGCTGATAACGTGCATTCCGGTCACACCGAGAACATGCTGCATCCGCACGGCCACCAGCAGCGACGCCAATGTCAGCAACAGAATGGCGAGCAGAGAGCCAATGACGGTGACCTGCAGGAGGAACTCGCCATTGGTGTTCGCCATCAGCAAGATGGCGGCGCCCATGGCGCCAGGCCCCGCAATGAGCGGCGTCGCCAGGGGAAATACGGCCAGATCATGCTTGGAGACCGCCTCCCGGTTTTCTTCATAAGTGGTGGAAGTCCCGCCGGATGGCCGCGCAAAGACCATGTCGATGCCAATCAACAGCAGCAGTATTCCTCCCGATGCCCGCAAAGCCGCCATGGAGATGCCGAGACTGGTCAGCAGTGCCTCGCCCACCAGGGCAAAGGTCAAAAGTACCACCGAGGCAATCAAGGTTCCGCGCAGGGCCATGGAGCGTCGCGCCTGAGACGTGGCCCCCACGGTGAGCGCGGCAAATATGGCCGCCCCGTCGAGGGGACCTATGGTGGCGAAAAACAGAGTCAGCGAGACTATCGCTGTCTCGGTAACGCTGGCGGCTGTCTCCGTAACGCTGACGCTTGGGAGCATGGATCAGCGTCTCCCCCCACTGATATTCTGTCGCGTCAGACGCCGCGCGTTGGCAGTGCTTCGGCTGTGGTAGGGCCTCATAACCTGACTGAAGCCATTGAGGCTCAGGGCTGTCCAGCGGCTGGATAGGGTCAGCCACTGGCTGGCGGTGGCCCTACCTGCCGCAAGACTTGCCGCCCGCCAGATGTTCGGCCCGCTCCAGGCCTGCCGCAGCAGCGACGCCTGCCACCTCACCAGCGCCCCATTTGCCTGAAGCCAGGCCGCCTGTTTCTCCGAAATCATACGGGTCAGTTCGGACGTTCGCGGCCGGCTGCCAGCCAGGTCCTGCTGGAACCCGGCAAAACGCCAACCTATGGTGGTGGCCGAAGCCGTCATCATTTCGAACCATTGCCGTGTGCCGTCAAACAGCCGCAGGCTATTGCTCAAGGCTTGGTTGTGGATCCGCGGTTGATGGAATTGTGCGCGTCTGGACATGGGGGGCTCCTTGGTTGTCGTTGGCAGTTCATATCCGGAGAGGCTCCCGCCCCGCCTTCCGGCGCAGCCAGTTGGCGGACCGCAGTACCCGCTTCCGGCCCAGTATCCAACGCTCCAGGCGATACTTGCCCGGGAACCTCAACAACATGACGCCGATAAGAATGGTAATAACACCCTGCCCCGGCAGCACCAGCATCAGGATTCCCAGCACGACCAGCGCCACACCCAGGATGAACTTGGTCAGCTCCCACAGCGTACGGATCACTGGATGACTCACGGTTGAAGGACTTGAAAGCCGTGACTGCTGATTGGCAATGAAATGATCGGGCGATAACCGAACCAGGGTCAGCGGCACCGCTATCAGGGTCAGCAGAAAAGCGCTGACCGAAATAACAAACAGCCACCAGGCCAGGGTCTCGTTGTTCTGGATCCACTCCATCACCGTGTCCGCTACTCCATATTCAGTTGCCGTTGAATCTGCCGGGTAATGCTCTGACGTATCTGGTGGTAGTCCTGCCACGGGTCCGTCTCGAGTCCCTGCATGCGTGACGGCATCTTATCCATCCGATATACCTGTGGCGATTCCAGGTCCGCCAGTTCCGCCCAGGCCAGCGGCGTGGCGACGGGTGCATGGGGCTTACTGCGCGTTGAATAGCAGCAGATGCTGGTGGCGCCGCGAGCGTTGCGCAAGTAGTCGATAAAAATGCGATTTTTGCGTTTGGCTTTGCTCGCATTCGCGACATAAAGCTCTGGATTCCGCCCCTCCATCTGTTGGGCCACGGCTTTGCAAAAAGCCTTGGCTTGATCCCAGCTGTGACGTCTGGTGATGGGGACGACCAGATGCAAACCTTTGCCACCACTGGTGCGTAGAAAACTCCGCAGACCCAGCTCATCAAGAAAATCGTGCATTTCCCGGGCGGCATTCTTGACGGCTTGCCAAGCCACGGCTTCATCGGGATCCAGATCAAAGACGAGGGTATCCGGCTTCTCGGGATCATCCACGCGACTACCCCAGGTGTGAATCTCCAGGGTTCCCATCTGCACCAGCCCGATCAGGCCCCGCAGGTCCTTGATATAAGCATAGTTGCTCTCACCGGCTTTCTCACGAATGCGGATGGCCTTGACGGATTTATCGAAGCTGTCGCCGAGGTGCCTTTGGAAGAAGCAGTGACGCATGCGACCTTGGGGGCAACGCACCAGCGTCAAGGGGCGATCTGTCAAATAAGGCAGGATATGGGTTTCCATTCCAACATAATATTCCGCCAGATCCTGTTTAGTGATGCCCATTGTCTCGTAAAGGATTTTACCGGGACTGGTAAGATTCACGCCGGCAAGCTGATGCGTTTCACTCTTGTTATTCCTGGGTTTGCCCTTGGGCTTATCCTTGGGCTTGTCCTTGGGTTTATCCATCCCGGGTTTTTCGCGTCCCTTGGCTTTTCCGTTCCCACTTCTGGAGCTCTGCCTTCGATCCTCGGCAATCTCGTCCATGCTGCGATGGCTGACGACGCTTTCGGTGAACACCTCGGTGGCAGTCTTTTCCGTGGAGGCATAATCGTCCTGCTCTTTGATCAACAGCCACTGCTGCTTGGCGCCTTTCCCCCCACCTTTTCGAGGCTTCATTTTAACCAGGGACCAGCGGCCGTGCAGCCGTTCTCCGTGGAGCACAAAACTCAGCTTGCCTGATTTCAATGCCTGGCTGCCGTTCTCGTCGGACGGTGCCTCCCATTCGCCCTTGTCCCAAAGCATAACGGTACCCGCACCATAGCTCTCCGGCGGAATGACACCCTCGAAACTGCCATAATCCAGCGGGTGGTCCTCCGTCTGAACAGCCAGGCGTTTATCCTTTGGATTGAGACTGGGGCCCTTGGGAATGGCCCAGCTTTTCAAGACACCGTCCATTTCCAGGCGGAAGTCGTAATGCAGATGACTGGCATCATGCTTCTGAATCAAATAACTGTGTCCATGGCTCGAATGCCGAACACCCTTCGGCTCGACAGTTCGACGAAAATTCCGTTTCTCGTTATAAGTCTGCAAACTCATGATTCACGCCTCGAAGGGGTGCCCCGTCAATGATGCCGGAGAGCATCAATAAGCTGGGGTTTATCCATTCGGGAACGGTGGCCTATGCCAACCTCCTTTGCCTTCTGGTAGAGATCCGACTTCGACCAGTCCTCATAGGTGGGCGAATGACCACCGCGGCTGGCGGCTTTTTTTCGATCCGTGTTGGCAATACGGGCCGCTTTTGACTTGCTCATTCCCTTGTCACGCAAAGCTTCATACTGCTCATCATCCTTGATCTGGCTACCGTGATTGTTTTTAGGTGACATGACATTAGCCTCCCCTGTTTTCATGACCGATTTTGTGAGAGGGAAGACGCAAATATCGAACCATCAGCTCATGGAAAAAGCCCGAAACAGTTTAGTCAAAGTTTCAATAGACCGACACCTTGTCAGCCCAAGCAACAGTATGAAAATGCTGTATTTATAGTATTTTCAAGCAAACGGTAAGCTTTACACCTGAGGAATGGGAAAGTGGTGAAGCTCGCTGATGGAGATCATAAGAACACCCAAATCGATGTGCATGATTCACCTTTCGTTCACCTTTCGAAAGTTCCCATTATCATCGACACTGGCATAAACACGGCATCATTTTTGTCCGCTTTCCCACCAGTCCGAGGAACTTGCCATGATTCACCACTCCATGTCCCATTCCCAGAGGCAGTCCCAGAGGCAGTCCCAGAGGCAGCAGGTCCCGAGGCTGCTCGCCGTGACTATGACATCTCCAGATATCCCGGCTATTGACGCAAGCTCAACAGCTTTTAACGACGGGCACAGTATTCCCGACAAGCATGCGGCCGAATACGATAACCTGTCTCCACCAGTGCAATGGGAAACCGGTCCCGAAGAAACACAAGCATATGCATTAGTCATGGAAGACCCCGATGCCCCACAGGAGCTTCCATTCGTGCATTGGCTGGTTTACAACATACCGCCAACCGCCCGGGATTTAAGCCAGGCGCTGCCGGCAACGCCTGTGCTAACGGACCCCAAGGGCACAATGCAGGGCAGGAATGACAGGGGCACCACAGGGTATTTTGGTCCGCGCCCTCCGGTGGGAGACGATGCGCACCACTATCATTTTCAGGTATTCGCTCTCGATGAAAAACTGCCGCTCCAACCCGGCAGCAATCGCGCTGAACTGGAAGAAGCCATGCGCGGCCATGTGATTGGCGCGGGGAGCTTCGTGGGAACCTATCGCAGATAGTTAACCTGTTATATTTTACGGCAGGATCGATCTGTTGGGTTACACCGCTTCGCGGCTAACCCAACCAAGGCAAGAGGGCGCGCCAGCGTTATGCTTTTCGCTTTCCCTTATCCCATTACTCATCACCCGTTACCCATCACCCATCACCCCATTTCAGCCGCCATCTTGCGGCATTCCTGACTACAGTTCCGGCAGGCATCGGCACAATCCTGGCAGTGCTTGTGGTCGAACTGGCCACATATTTCTGCGCAGGTGTCGCAGACATCAGCACAAAGTCGGCAGATAGTCGCCACCGCAGGGCCACCTCGCGCCATGGCGCCGATGGCCAGATGGCAAATGGCCGCACAGTCGATGTCCGTCCTGATGCAGTCCGCCATCTTTTTGGGATCGGCCTCATTCAGGCAGGCGCCTGCACAGTGGTCGCAGGCGAGTGCACAGCTGTAACAGGTATCGATACAAAACTGGTATTTTTCATGGGACATTGTCAGGGCTCCTTTTCATACAGGTCAAACAGGCGCATTGGGGGACAAAGGATCCACGCCCATGGGAAATTGTTTCTCGGCCGGATCGGCAAATTGCGTGTTTTCATTGACAGGATTCTCAGGATTTTCGGCCACTTGACGCCCTTCCCGCAATAAAACTGCCGCGGCCGCTCCTGTCACGGCACCCAAAATGAAAAATTTAAAGCCACCTCGTCGGCTTCCACCTTCCTCAGACCGCCTATGCATAGATCCTCCTCAATCATTCCAATGACTGCCGCAGCGGCAGGTTAGTATTCACCCGTTTTGAGGCTGCAATGCACTATTTGTTCACATGGTTTTTTTCAAAATGGTTGGTGGATGAGTTAGTGACAAACAAATAAATTCTGGCTGACGTCAGTCGTCGATAGCTGATTGAACACTTGAGTCCGCGCTGGCATAGCGGTTGCTAACGCTACAGTGACAGTTAGCGGCAGCTTTCTGGTTTTCCGTCTTTTACGCCATCTTCAGGAGGTATCATCATGCCAACTCCACGGGATCCAAGATCCGAAACTGATAAACCGCGCAAGCAAGGCTTCGCAGCAATGGACGCACAAAAGCAGCGAGAAATTTCATCCAAGGGAGGAAAAAGCGCACACCAGAAAGGACAAGCGCACGAGTTCACTTCCGAAGAAGCTCGTCGAGCTGGATCAAAAGGTGGGCGAATAGCGCACCAGCGCGGCAACGCTCATGAATTCAGTTCGGAGGAAGCACGCCGAGCTGGTGAAAAGGGAGGGAAAGCAGCGCATGCCCGAGGCAAAGCACATGAGTTCACTTCCGAAGAAGCCCGCGAAGCCGGACGCAAAGGCGGACAAACACGTCACTGATGAGTTCCCGGCAGCGGTGTCCAGGCCACGACACCGCTGCCACACCATCACCACCTCCTGGATTCTTCAGTCATTAAAGTTCTGCTCCTTCTTGCGGATGATGAAAATCGTTGAAATCAACGTAATAACATTGGCCAACATGTAAGTCGAAAAATACAGAGCCGAGTGCAGCAGCGTCGTGTCATGGCGCCATGATTGCTGACTGATGACCCGACAGTGACTCTTGACGTCTTCAATCTCCGCAGAGATCATCCTGGCGAAGTTCCTGTCCGAAACCTCCAGGTTCAGTTCGAGGTTGATGTAGCGGCTCAGGTGATTGTGATTGTAGGAGCCCAGCGTTAGCCATTCGTCATCAATCAGCGCCAATTTCCCGTGGACGATGGATTCGTCCCATTCATAAATTAAAAAATCGTTTTTCAGGTACCAGTTGTAAAGGTACTTGGACGACCATCTTTCAGTGGGATGATCCGAGGTGGCACCAAAGATGAGTTCGATACTCACGCCGCGCAGGCGGGCGCGCTTCAATTCCTTAAGCAGCCTCTTGCCGGGCAGAAAATAGGTGGCAAAGATCTGTATACGGCGCTTCGACATGCGTATCGCCCTGATATAGCTCTGATAAATTTCGGAGTGAAAACGCATGAAGTCATTGGCGTTGGCGCGCACCAGCAGGCACTCCTCAGGCGGCTTGTTGTTTGGCTTTATCAGTTGCCGGAGGCGGGGCCAATCCTTCGGGAAGTACTTGGAATAGAGGCGTTGGACCTTGCGTTGCAGGCGGTAAACTTCCTCACCCTCCAGAAGAAGGGCATAATCCAGCCAGGGTTCGCCCTTGGCGGGTTTAACAAAATGCTGGCAATGATTGATGCCCCCGACCAGAGCCTTGTCATTGTCGATCACCAGAACTTTCTGATGTAGACGGCGACCCACATTTTCCAGGTGCTTGGAAAAAAGCGGCGCAAAGTAGGAAAATCTGACATGACTTTCGTCAAAACGCGCTTTCAGGTCACTGGATATCTCGATGGAACCAATGGCATCGATAATGATGAAGACTTCAATACCCTGTTTTGCTTTTTCGATCAGGGCTTCTACAAAAGGGTGCGTCACCTCGTCGTCCTCAAACGCATAGGTGTGAAAAAGAATTTTTTGCTGGGCACCTGTCACCATTTGGCAACAGGTATCAATAAACTCCTGGCCATTGCGAACCAGCGCGAGGCGGTTGTGCGTCGTGAAGTAAGGTTTTCTCAGCATGTGTAGCTCCAGAACAAGGCGGGTTTTTCACCAACCCGTCCGAACCAGCAGCGGCTCAGGATCCCCCGGATACCCGTACCTGACCGTTCTCCCCCCTCCTGCATGAGATTCAGTGCAAGAGCAGCGCCAACAGGTTCGATAATACCCTGTTCCATCCGTTTTACACTATAACCCGGCCACGTTTGCCGCTCCGCCACCGTGATGAACAGCCATGGTCATCCGCGGTCAAAGAATCAGGCGCGCAACCTATAACGGAGAAAGCCATGGCGAATGACAAAGAGTGGGAAAGACATACCAATGAATGGATTGAAATGAATGACAGATCGCGTCTGCGAAAGGAAGCCTCCGGTAAGAGCCTCCAACGCACGGAAACCAACCTGACCGAACTGGAACATCAGTGCCTGCAACCCACGAAAAAGGGAGTTCATGGACGGGCACTGCCTCCCCGCCGCCGATAGCCGACAAACCTACTCAATGGAGCTTTTGCTGCAGGTTCAATAATGCCGCCCGCTCCCCCTCAATCTCAGCCTGGGTGCGCACGCCTCGGCGGCGAAGCAGAGACACTGGCGGGCACCAGCCCTGAAGTGCATGCTGCAGAAGGAACGCGCCCACGGCAAATGGAAGTGCCAGAAATTTTTTGCT
>CAZEWY010000086.1:0-13802 GCA_964515945.1 uncultured Cellvibrionaceae bacterium | reverse complement strand
GGAAGTTCAAAACTGCAGACGGATCAGCATATCTTGGTGTTATCCCTGATCCTCTTCATTGCGGGGACTTTGAGGAATATAAGCCGGCCCTTCTAGAGGTTGACAAATGGGAGTATCAAGCAGAAAAGCTGGACTTCACTGGGTATTGGTCGGGCAGTTGGCTCAATGCGAAGCAGTACGTGAAGCCTGATGAAATAGATGAGCAGTGCACAGGTGTTATTGACTGGCTGAAGGAACAAAGAATAGAGAGAAAGGCTTTTTATGAAGATATTTGAGAATGCCCGATATAGTTTGTTTACCCTATGGGGGACAACCGCTTTTTAACAGCCCCGCTTCTTTCTGTTGTATTACCTGGGAGTATAATATACTACTAAGTAGTATGATTATTCGGTAAAGAGGTAATGGGTATGGCCATGGTGAAAAAGAGCATCACAGTAACAGACCAGCAGGACAGATGGATCAAGGCACAGATCGACATGGGTCATTATGGCAATGAAAGCGAAGTGGTGCGGGAACTGATACGCGAGCGCCAGTTGCGAGAGCAGGAGACCTCCCGCGAAATCGAAGCGATTCGCGCCAAGCTGATTCGGGCCGAGCAAAGCGGTTTTACGGATCAAAGCCCGGCTGAGATTCTGAAAGATATCAAGAGCGGGTTGGGGCGCGATGCGGTATAAGCTCAGTAATGAAGCGAAGAAGGACTTGGCGCGCATCTACTGGCACGGTGTGGAGAAGTTCGGCGAGCTTCAGGCTGCCCATTATTATGAAGCTCTGAGTCAACGTTTTAACGATATTGCCGAAGCGCCCTACAAATACCCAGCGGTTGATCATATCCGCAAAGGCTATCGGCGCAGTGTCTGCGGTGTGGACAGCATTTTCTACCGAGTGCATGGCGAAGTCACAGAGATCATGAGAGTACTTGGTAGGCAGGATGCTACCGAGAGGCTTTAGATATCAATACAGTATTGACGCAGATTCATGAACGATCCCAAACCGTAAGGCACCTCTGATTTGCGTCAGAGGTGCCCAAACTGGTGATTAATTACACCTGCACTGGCTGCGTACGCGAGCGGTCTCCAACCCCATCCCTTCCCTGTTCATTATGCTGTGCCGCCAACAAAATATAAAACGCGGGCAACACAAACAGGGTGAACAAGGTACCTATGCCTAGACCCGTGGCAATGGTCAGGCCTATGGCGAAGCGGCTTTCGGCGCCGGGGCCTGAGGCGATCAGCAGGGGGATCATGGCCACGATCAAGGCAACGCTGGTCATGATGATGGGGCGCAGTCGAATGGCGGCGGCTTCTATGACAGCCATTCGCTTGTTCAGACCGCGGTCCTTCTGCAGAATGTTGGCGAATTCCACGATCAGGATACCGTTCTTGGAGACCACGCCGATGAGTGTGATCAGGCCCACCTGGGTATAGATGTTCATGCTGGCAAAGCCGAGCATGATAAAGGCCATGGCGCCGGCCACGGACATGGGTACCGATACCAGGATAATGATCGGATCGCGCCAGCTTTCAAACTGGGCGGCGAGCACCAGGTAAATCACCATCAGCGACAGGAAGAACGTTGTCGCCAGGGCGCTGCCCTGGGTTTCCAGTTGCCGCGATTCACCCATGAAGTCGTAGGTAAATCCGAGCGGCATGGTGTCCGCCGCGAGTTGCTTCATGTAGGCAAGCGCATCGCCCAGCGCCACTCCGGGCGTGACCATGCCGGCGAGCGTCACTGAGTTGAGCTGGTTGAACTGGGTGCGCTGGGAGGGCTCCACCGTGTTCTCGAAGGTGATGACGCTGCTCAGCGGAACCAGTTCACCGGAATCGGCGCGAATGAAATAATCGTTGAGCGCCTGGGCATCGAGACGCGCGTAGCGCTCGACCTGCGGAATCACCTGGTAGGAACGGCCTTCCATACTGAAGTGATTGATGTAGCCGCCGCCAAGCATGCTCGACATGGCCTGACCGACATCGGCCATGGACAGCCCGAGATCCGCCACCCGGTCCCGGTCGACCAGCACGCGTATGACCGGCTTGTCGAAATTGATGGATTTCTGCAGGAACATGAAGTTGCCGCTTTGCATAGCCTTGCCCAGCATCTCATCGGCAACCGCATTGAGCTCGTCGTAGTCGTTGCCCGTGGTGATCACAAACTGCACCGGCATGCCGCCGCCGGCGCCGGGCAGTGCCGGCGGTGAAAAGGAGGCCGTCTGCAGACCGGTGATTTTCGTCAATTCGCTCTGGATCATCGGCTGCACTTCGAACTGGGTGATTTCGCGTTCGCTCCAGGGTTTCATCTTGAAGCCACCAAAAACACTGGTGGGGCCGAGCACGCCTATCAACATGAAGGTCTCGTCGTAGCCGGGAATCTGCTCGAAGCGCTCCTGCATTTCCACGCCGTATTTTTCGAGATATTCGAGCGTCGCCGTCTGGGGCCCCAGCCCCTGATAAAGGACTATGCCCTGATCTTCGGTGGGTGCCAATTCGCTCTGGCTGAACATCATCATGAAATAGATGGATGCCAGCACCATGAAGGCAAAGAAAATCACCACCGAAATGGATTGCAGGGACAGGGTGAGCAGGCGCTTGTAGGTATCTGCCAGCCAGTTGAAGAATTGCTCGACCTTGACTTCAAATTTGGTGGCATTGCCGTGGGGCTTCAGCACCTTGCCGGCGAGCATGGGCGACAGCGTCAGCGCCACTATGCCGGAAATAATTACGGTGCCGGCCAGGGTGAAGGCGAACTCGGTAAAGAGCGCGCCGACCAGGCCGCCCATGAAACCGATGGGGGCATAGACGGCGACCAGGGTGGTGGTCATGGCGATAATGGGCGTGGCCATTTCGCGCGCACCATTAAGTGCGGCCTCGAAACTCGGCTCGCCGGCTTCGATGTGCCGGTGCACGTTTTCCACCATGATGATGGCATCGTCCACCACCAGACCAATGGCCAGCACCATGGACAGCAGTGTCAGCAGGTTCAGGGAAAAGCCGAGCATCAGCATCAGGAAGGCGCCGCCGATCAGCGACAGGGGTACGGCCACTGACGGAATGATGGCGGCGCGCAGGGACCCTAGGCACAGGAAGACCACCACCAGTACGATGATCAGGGCTTCGAGCAGCGTCTTGAAGACTTCCTTGATGGAGTCGTCGATGAATTCGGAGGCGTCGTAGGGCACTTCCACGCTGACGCCTGCGGGCAGTTGCGAAGCAATGTCCGGCAGCACAGCATGCACCAGCTCCGCCACCGTCAGCGGGTTGGCGCCGGGTGCCATCTCGATGGCCACAAAGCTGGCGGGCTTGCCCTTGTAAAGCGCCATTTGATCATAGGTTTGCGAGCCGAGATCAACCCGGGCAATATCGGCCAGCCGCACCAGGGTTCCATTCTCCTCCTTGACAACCAAGCGTTCGAATTGCTCGGTATTGGCCACATCGGTGTTGCTGGTCAGGCTGATGGCGACAAGATCGCCCTTGGTGTTACCCACGGCGGCCTGGTAATTGTTATTGCGCAGGGCCTGCACCACGTCCTGTGCGGTAAGGTCGACCGCCGCCAGTCGCTGCGGGTCCAGCCACACGCGCATGGCGTAGGTGCGCCCGAAGAGCGCGGCCTTGCCGACGCCGGCAATGGCCTGGAGTTTCGGCTGCACGACGCGAGTCAGGTAATCCGTAATTTGTGGCACGGGCAAAGTTTCGCTGTAAAAAGCGATATACATGAGCGCCGTATCCGAGCCGGTGTTGGAGGAAATGACGGGATCCAGCGCCGCCTGCGGCAGCACATTGCGCTGGCTGGCAACCTTGGCCTGAATCTCCGCCAGGGCGTCGTTGGAGTCGTAATTCAGCTCCATGGTCGCGGTGATGGTGGAGACGCCCTGGGAACTGGTGGAGGTCAGGTAGTCGATACCATCGGCTTCGGCCACGGCCTGTTGCAGCGGCGTGGTAATAAATCCCTTGACCAGTTCCGAGCTGGCCCCGGGGTAAACCGTGGTGACGTTCACCGTGGTGTTTTCCAGCAACGGATACTGGCGTACTTCCATTTCCATGGCCGACCGCACACCGATCAGCAGTATCAGCAGGCTGATGACTGTGGACAGTACCGGGCGGCGGACAAATATGTCGGTAAAGCGCATTAGTGTGCTCCCTCATCCCCGTTGTCGCCACCCTGGATCGCCTCCTGGCGCTCCTCCTCGGTCTGTATCTGGACCGGCTGTCCCGCGCGCAGCCGCAGCAGGCCGGTTTCCACAACAGCCTCCCCGGGCTGCAGACCTTCGACAATTTCCACCATGCCATTGTTGGTTTCGCCGGTGATGACGCTGCGGCGTTCGGTGATCAGCCCACTCTTGTCGTCTTCCACCAGGGCAAACACAAAATTGCCATAGGTGTTAAAGGAAATGGCCGTGCGTGGTATGGCCACGAGTTCGCGAGCTTCGCGACGCAAGGTGCGGACACTGGCGAACATGCCGGGTTTGAGCAGCTTATCCGGATTCGCGACGGTGGCCCGTACGTTCACTGTACGGGTTTCAGGGTTTACAGAGGTGTTGATGGCGCTGACGGTACCGGAAAACTGCATCTCGGGCGTGGCGGCGACAAACAGCTCAACCTGATCGCCAACGGCCATGCGGCCCAGTTCCTTCTCGGCGACGGTGTACTCCACGTAGATCGGGTCCAGCATATTGATTTCGACCGCGGCCGAACCGACCGGCAGGTATTGACCCAGATCCACCAGGCGCAGGCCCAGGACGCCGTCAAAGGGCGCGCGCAGGGTTTTCTTGGCAAGCTGTGCCTCCTGCTGGTTGACCCGGGCTGTGGCGGCTTCCATATTGGCCTTGGCGGCGTCGAATTGCGCCTGGGATACGGCGCGTTTCTGAATCAGGTCCGCGACCCGCTCGAACTCCGAATTGGCCAGTTGCGCATCGGCGCGCAGGGTGGTCAGCGCCGCTTCATCGGTGGCCGCATCCAGTTCCACCAGTGCCTGGCCCTGTTCAACCCATTGACCGGACTCAAACAGAATCTTTTCCACCACGCCGGGAACCTCATTGGCGATTTCCACGCCGTTGATCGCCCGCAGGCTGCCCACGGAAGATACCGCCGGTACCCAGCTCACGCGGACGGCTTCCGTGGCTGCGACGGGGGTGGGTGGCTGGGGTTGTGAAAACTGGGCTTTGAGCTGGGTGAGCTGGTAGATTCTCCAGCCAAACAGGCCGCCGAGGACCAGTACCAGGAAAGCGATAACAACAAAAAAGCGATTGCGGGTGCCCATAGTGAATCCTTGCAAGATAGAGCCGTATTTTTTGAAGCGCGTAGTGTACCGGGAAATTGTCTCAATGACTAAGCTTCCAGATACTCGGCGTGCAGGCGGAGCGGCAGCGGATTTACCAGAAAAAGCAGAAGATTCCGTCTGTAACTGGTAAATTACGCGTCTCGACCTGCTCTGGCATTACAATTTTTTACAGCTGATACTGATCCTCAACCATCGAGTTTCTATGTCCATAAACTGGTTCCCCGGTCACATGCACAAGGCCCGCAAGGAAATTGCGGAGATAATGCCCCAGGTGGACATTATCATCGAGCTGCTGGATGCGCGTATTCCCGCCTCCAGTGAAAATCCCCTGGTACCGGAGTTGCGCGGGGATACTCCCTGCATCAAGGTGCTTAACAAGGCCGATCTGGCGGATCCGGCCGCCACCGCTGTCTGGATAGCGGAACTGGAGCGAACCCAGGGCATCAAGGCCCTGCCGTTGAGTCAGAAACACCCGGAAAAAATCCGCGATCTGCTGGCTCTGTGCGACGCCATGCTGCCCCACCGCAACCTTGAAAAAAGTGCGGCCCGCGCCATGATTCTCGGCGTACCCAACGTGGGTAAATCCACCCTCATCAACACCCTGGCGGGGCGCACCATTGCCAAGACCGGCAACGAAGCCGGCATTACCAAAGCCCAGCAGCGCATCAAGCTGCCCAACAACGTCGTGCTGACCGACACTCCGGGTTTTCTGTGGCCCAAACTGAGCCCGCCTCACTGCGGGTATCGCCTGGCGGTTACCGGCGCTATCAAGGACACGGTGTTCGATTACGCCGACATCGCCCTGTTCGCTGCCGACTATCTGGCCAAGGCATACCCCGACGCTTTAAAGGAGCGTTACCGCTTGCTCGAGTTGCCCGAAAGCGATATCGAAATACTCGACGCCATCGGCGTTCAGCGCAACTGTGTGCGCAAGGGCGGCAGCGTTGACCTTCAGAAAGTCTCGGCACTGCTGATTACCGAACTGCGCGCGGGCCTGCTGGGCCCGCTCACACTGGAAACGCCGGCAATGATTGTGGAAGAGGAAGAAGCGACGCGACTGGCGGATGCCGAAAAAGCCCGGGAGAAGGCCGAGCGGGACCGGTTGCGGCGGCAGAAGGCTAAGAAAAAACGCTTCTAAATGGTGGCTTCGGCCCGTTTGCCGTCAGGAGGGGTCTTTCAAAAACGCCGTAAATACATCCCTGTAGGCTCCGCCACGAGGTCCCTCTCGTGACGGTTTTGAAAAATCCCTCCTAACGGCAAACTCCCTACGGCGGCTTGTTCAACTTTGTCAGCAATCTAAAAACATTCACAAAGTGAGTTGGTGGAGCACTAAAACCGGTAATCGATATTAATGCCCGCAATATTGATTTCAAAATCGCTTTCATCAAGAAGCCGGCGGTATTCAATATTGAAATTGAAATCGGGGTTCATGGTGAAGCCAATGCCTATGCCATAGGACAGGCCCGACAGGGAGTCGGAAACCTCATCGGTACCGGTGGACGATGACTGCTCCACTTGTGAATAGCCGATCAACGCGTAGAGTTTGGCCTCGGGGTTGGTGAGTTCGGGGCGGTAGTAAATGGACTCGTAGTGATCAATGGCAATTTCGCGTTCCACGCCACCCGTCGCGATAGTACGTTTTTTGAGGTTGGACCCTGCGCGAACTTCTATGCCCAGTGCATTGTTGTATTTATAGCCCCCGAGCAGCTCGGCCGCGCCCAGTTCTACATTCTTGAGGCTGGCCCCCGTTGCGACTTCATCGTCGAAGCGAACGAGTCCGCCACCGCCGCCGACATAGAAACCCTGATCCGCGACAGCTTGTATCGACAGCAGGGAAAGAAAAACGAGTATCAAAATCTTCATGTACCGTAACTCCATCTCTAAGTTAAGTTTATTATTCTGCGCCGCCCGTTGTAGGGCATCGGCCACATCTTCGTATGTGCTAAATCCATAATTTTGTCATTCACCATTCACCATTCACCATTCACCGCTCACCGCTCACCGCTCACCGCTCACCGCTCACCACTCAAACCAGCCTGATTTTGTCCGGTTCGATTAGGATGCGTTTTTGCTTGAAGAGTGCCCCCAGCGCCTTCTTATAATTTTTCTTGCTCACGTTGAACTGGTGGTAAATGTCGTCGGGCGCGGCCTTGTCCGTCAGTGTGGAAGTGCCGCCCTGGGTTTTCAAGTAGGCTATGATCTGTTCTCCCAGATCCTGCCGTCCCGCGCCAGCGGGCAATTGCAGGCTAAGGTCAATTTTGCCATCGGCTCTGATGCCCTTGATGTATCCTTGCAGGCGCTGGCCGTAGCGCAGGGGCTTGAAGGCATCGTCCCGGAAGATCAGGCCCAGATAGTCATTGTTGACCACGGCCTTGTAGCCCATGTCGCTGCGCCCGCAGATCAGCAGGTCCACGGCCTGCCGGGGTTTTAAGTCCCGCGTTGTCTCGAGCAGATGCCGGTTGAGCCGGGACGAGGCCACCAGACGATCCGTTTGCGAATCCCGGTACACGACAACCACGTAGGATTTGCCCACTTCCATGGGCTTGTGTTGCTCGTTGTAGGGCACCAGCAGATCCTTGGGCAGCCCCCAGTCCAGGAAGGCGCCGGCCGCATTGACATCCTTGACTTTCAGATAGGCGCATTGGCCCGCCATGACCTTGGGCGTCAGTGTAGTGGCGATGATCTCGTCTTCGGAATCCAGATAGATAAATACATCCAGCCAGTCTCCCAGCGCGCAGCCTTCCGGCACGTAGCGCTTGGGCAGGAGCACGGTGGCGAATTTGCCGGCGTCCAGGTAGACGCCGAAGTCGACCAGCTTCACGACCTGGAGATGGTTCATCTTGCCAATGCTGGCCATAGAGTGTCCTAAATAAGCTTTAAGCCGCAAGCTACAAGCGGCAATAAAAAAGAATAAACACTACTGCATGAAAATGGGGGCGCCGGGGCCCAGGGGCCAGCCAAAAGCGATCCACAGTAAAAGCAATGCCGACCAGCTTATTATAAAGGCGATGGAGTAGGGCAGCATCATGGTGATGAGCGTGCCTATACCCACACGCTTTTCATACTGCTGGGCAAAGGCGATGACCACGCCGAAATAGGGCATCAGCGGTGTGATGATGTTGGTGGAACTATCGCCTATGCGGTAGGCCATCTGGGTGGCCTCCGGGGAAATCCCCGCCAGCATCAGCATGGGCACAAAAATCGGGGCGATCAAGGCCCACTTTGCCGAGGAGCTGCCAATAAACAGGTTGATGCTGGCGGTCATGATGATAAAGATCACCAGCAAAAATCCCGCACCCAAATCCAGGGCGCTCAGCAGGCCCGCACCCTTGATGGCAATGATACTGCCCAGGTTGCTCCAGGCAAAATAGCTGACGAACTGCGCCGCGAAAAACATCAGCACCAGGTAGCCGGCCATGGTGGCCATATGCTGCTCCATGCCCTCCACGAATTCGCCGCTGCGACTGTAGCGACCGCTCACTTTTCCGAAGATGATGCCAGCCACGGCGGCATAGACGGCTATCACGGTGACTATGCCCTGCAGAAATGGAGAGCCCAATACGCCGTGGGTGGCCGGGTCGCGCAGTATGCCGTCTTCCGGCAGCAGGGCCCACAGCAGCAGACCAATGAAAACAGCGGTGTAACCGGCGACGGCGACAAGGCCGCGCTTTTCCTGCGCCGCCAGTGGTTCAATCTCGGCAGTCTCGTTCCGGCTCTGGGGCAGGCGGCGGCAGACAATCCTTTCCGTCACCAGCGTGCCCACCAGGCTTATCAGCAGGGCCGACACAATAATAAAGTAGTAATTGCCGGCGGCGTTGACGCCATAGCCCGGGTCCACCAAAGCTGCCGCCTCGGTTGAAATACCGGCGAGAATGGCATCCAGAGGCGTAATGAGCAGATTGGCGCTGTAGCCGCCGGAAACACCGGCGAAGGCGGCGGCAATGCCAGCCAGGGGGTGCCGGCCCGCGCTCTGGAAGATGAGCGCGGCCAGCGGAATCAGCACCACGTAACCGGCATCCGCCGCCAGGCTCGACATCACGCCGGCAAATACCACCGCAAAACTCAAGGCGCGGGGGGGAGCCTTGAGCACTGTGGCGCGCAGCAGGCTGCTCAGAAGCCCCGAGTGCTCCGCCACGCCTATGCCCATGATGGCCACCAGCACAGTGCCCACGGGCGCAAAGCCGACAAAATTGCTGACGGTCTCACTCAGAATCAGGTGCAGGCCCTGCACACTGATCAAATTCAGCGCCTGCAATTTGTTGCCGGTCAGTGGATGCGCGGCGCTGAAGCCGAGGGCGGCGGCGAGGGCGGAAGCCAGCAGCACCAGTGCGCACATGAACACAAACAGGAGGGTTGGGTTGGGCAGCTTGTTGCCGGCCCTTTCTATGGCATCGAGAATGGCGGGTGCTTTCATCGCGACCTCCTTTTTTATTGGTTATTCTTTAGCTGCAAGCTCTATACTCTGTTCACTCATCACTCATCACTCATCACTCATCACTCATCACTCATCACCCAAAAACCCACCGGACTGATGCGCCCAGAGCTGGGCATAGACGCCGGCCCGCTCGATAAGCTGGGCGTGAGTGCCCTGCTCAATAATGCGGCCCTGATCGAGTACGATCAAGCGATCCAGTGCGGCAATGGTCGACAGGCGATGAGCAATGGCGATGACGGTTTTGTCTTGCATGAGGACCTTGAGCTTGCTCTGAATGACGGCTTCCACTTCGGAGTCCAGCGCCGAGGTGGCTTCGTCGAGAATCAGCAAAGGTGCATTCTTGACCAGTACCCGCGCAATGGCAATGCGCTGGCGCTGGTTCTGCCCGCCGGAGAGCTTGACGCCGCGTTCGCCCACGTGGGCATCGTAGCCGGTGCGGCCCTTGGCATCGCTTAGTCCCAAAATAAACTCGTGGGCCTCGGCCTGTCGGGCCGCTTCAATCATATCGGCTTCGGTGGCGTTTGGCTTGCCATAGAGCAGGTTTTCGCGCACCGAGCGGTGCATCAGCGAGGTGTCCTGGGTAACCATGCCGATATGGCCGCGCAGGCTTTCCTGTGACACTCCGGCAATGTCCTGCCCGTCGATGAGGATGCGGCCGCTGTCGACGTCGTAAAAGCGCAGCAGCAGATTCACCAGTGTGGACTTGCCGGCGCCCGAGCGCCCGACCAGGCCGATTTTCTCGCCGGGTTTGATCTCCAGGCAAAACTCCTCCAGCACCGGTGTTTCGCCATAACCGAAGTTGACCCTGTCGAACACAATGCCGCCCCGGCTGACCTGCAGCGGCGGCGCGTCTGGTGCATCCACCACCTCCCGCGGCTGCGCCAGGGTATTCATGCCATCCTTGGCGGTGCCGATGCTCTCGAAGAGTTCCGACACCTCCCACATGATCCACTGCGACATACCGTAAAGGCGCAGCACCAGCGCCACGGCGGCCGCTATGGCGCCGGTGGAGATGGCGCTGAGACTCCACAGCCAGACTGACAGGGCCGCGACGCTGAAAATCAGCAGCGCGTTGATACCCCAGACGGACACATTCAAGGCCGTCACCAGGCGCATTTGCGGATAGACCGTATGCAGAAACTTGTCCATGCCTTCCCGGGCGTAATCCGCCTCGCGGCTGGAGTGGGAAAAGAGCTTGACGGTGGCGATATTGGTGTAGGTATCCACGATGCGGCCGGTCATGTCCGAGCGCGCATCCGCCTGGCGGGACGCGGTCTGCTCCAGGCGCGGCAGAAAGTAGTAAAGCAGGCTGATGTAGGCCACCAGCCAGATCAGCAGAGGCAGGGCCAATCGCGGATCGAGGCCGGCCACCAGCACCACCATTCCGCCGAAATAAACCACCACATACAGCAGGACGTCCACCAGTTTGAGCACGCTCTGACGCACGGCCAACGCCGTCTGCATGACTTTGGTGGCGATGCGGCCGGCGAATTCGTCCTGATAGAAGCCGACGCTCTGGCCCAGCAGATAACGGTGCGCCTGCCAACGAATGGCCATGGGGTAATTGCCCAACAGCGTCTGGTGAACCACCAGCGAGCGCAGCAGCACCGTCAGGGGCAGGCCGACCAGCAGCACGGCGCCCATCCATATCAGATTAATGTTGGCTGTGGTCGCCAGGGTGTCCGGCGACTGCGCCGACAGCCAGTCCACCAGTTGCCCAAGGAAGCTGAACAGGGATACTTCCAGCACGGCGGTAATGCCCGTGAGCACCGCCATGACCGCGAGCCAGGGCTCCATGCCTCGGGTATAGTGGCGGCAAAAGGCGAACAGGCTGTTTGGCGGTTGTTGGGGATCTTGCGGCGGGAAAGCCTGTATCAGACGTTCGAAAAATCCAAACATGGGGTTCCCGTGGCGGCTTGGAAATCAGATGTAAGACTGGACGTCCAATTCAAGGCGCAAACCGGACTCAGGTGGTTATATACAAAGGAAGCCTGAACGATTGAGATAGGGCGGGTCCTGCTTTAGGGGTGCGGACGCCGCCGATGGGGGTGCCTAAAGCAGCCCCAGGATAACCAGCACGGAACCTGCTATTGCCATGATCAACACTTCCCTGGTTTTATTCCAGGCGAAGCAGCTATACAGGTAGGCCAGTGGCGGTACCAGTACAGAAAAGAGGCCCCAGCTAAAGTCCTCGCGGAAGGCGATAATTATCAGGTATATCCAGCTGGCGACCAACAGAATCGAACCGAAAGTCATAAAAACGGCTGAAATGGGCTCCATCGAGGGCTCCTTGTTAATTCAAAAGATGTCTCAAATTTGTTATTGCCCTGATTAGGGGGCATCTCAGGGGCAGCATTCTAGCTCAGAACGTCTTGTGTTCGCTACATGTGATAAGCGGCAAGCCACAAGCACTCTGTCGGGTTACGGCTTTCGCCTAACCCGGATATGGGTCAGACGGTTCTTTTAGCTTATGGCTTTGCGCGGTGGTTCACTCACGCGCCAGATATGGCGTGTTAATTTGCGTGGTTCAGGACCGATTCAGCAGAGAACCCAGTAAGAGGGGGATACTTGGCGACCATAATCAACCTATTTCGCGGCCGGGGGAGCAGGAAAGACCAGTTCCACGCGCTCCTGCGTCCCCATATCGAAGTGATGTACCGCATGGCATATCGCTGGACCCAGTCCCAGGCCGATGCGGAAGATCTGGTACAGGATATTCTCGTGCGCCTGGCTCACCGCGTCGATGAGATGCAGCAGGTCGACATACTGCGCCCCTGGCTGATCAAAATTCTCTACCGCCGCTACGTGGACCTGTATCGCCGTCAGAAAAATTCACCGGTGGAACTCGAACATGAACACTGGCTGCCGGATGAGGATGAAATAGGCAGCCGCATTGAGCGGGCGGCCGACAGCCGCGATGATATCCGCCAACTGGACATGCAGCGGACCCTGCTGGTGGCCATGGGCGAGCTTGAGCAAAATCAGCGCGACGTGATTCTGCTGCACGATATGGAAGGCTACACCGCGCTGGAAGTGGCCGATATTCTGGATATCAATGTCGGCACGGTGAAGTCGCGCTTGCACCGGGCCCGCCAGAAATTAAAAAATTTTTTAACCGATGGACCTTTTTGAACATCCCGCTCGTGTTAGTGAGCAAGGAGACAAAACCATGAACTGTAATGACGCTAAATCCCGGCTGAATGCCAACAACCCAGGTGACCTCGCTGCCGACCCGGCATTGCGCGACCACTTGAGGAGTTGCGAGCAATGCCGGGACTACGCCGAGGAGCTGCGCTTGACTCGCCTGCTGGGCAGCATGCCGATTCCGCCAGCCAGTGATGGTTTTGCCGACCGAGCTTTAACGCGAGCTTGGGATACCGCCCACAATCAATCTGCAAAAGCAAAATCACCCATGGGTTATGCGTGGGTTGGACTTGCCGCCAGTGTACTGATGGCCGTTGTTCTGGTCAGTCGGTTTCCTGGACAGCAGCATGAGGGTGGGGCACTGCCGGAAGTTCAGCCGAACATTGCGGCAGTGCAGATGGCACCCCACAGTATAAAGCCCGTAACCGTTCGCTTGGTCAGCAAGGAAGCGCTGCCAGACGCCACTATTACCATTCATCTGGATGGCGACGTGGCTTTGGCAGGCTATCCGGGTTCCGATACCCTGAGTTGGCAGACGCCAATTTCCGCCGGCAGTAACCACATGTCATTGCCGGTGGAACTCAAGGGCGAGGATAGCGGCACTATCGTGATTGAAATCCAATCCGGCAATGCCCGCAAACAAATGCAGGTTTCCGTGCAACCGGCGGTGCAACAATCGCCCCGCCAGGCATGGCTGCCTGACTCCGGATCGCAAATATCTATTTAGTTAGCTTTTTTACTCGGCTAATAAACTTAAATTGCGAGGAGAACGACCATGAAAAAGACATTGCTATCATTGATCATCGCTTCAGCTTCTATCTATGGTTCCGGAGCCATGGCGGCCAATGTATCGGCTCAAGCGGCTAACGAAACAGCGGTTAACAGCCGCATTGAAGCCAACAATACCCAAGTCTTTTCCAGCCAGGAACCGCAAGCTGACGAAACCCAGGCC
>CAZEWY010000085.1:0-13834 GCA_964515945.1 uncultured Cellvibrionaceae bacterium | reverse complement strand
ATCATCTTCAAAAAACATTTCCCGATCTGTCGATTCCATACCACTAGTTTTAGATTCATTCTTTTTCTATTGCAAAACTTCCTGCCAATAAATAATCCTGTCATGTCCGCGATAACTACCGAAGTTGAAAGCCGCCGTCGGCACCGCCGGTTCAGCGTAATTTCCGTCCTGGTTCCAGTCAAACTGCAACCAGGGATAATTTGTGAGATCCACATCCATGGTGAAGGCACCAGTGACCCCGGCCCCCGGTGCCGCAAAGGCGTTCAACCCATTGCCATCAATAAAATCCAGGTAGGCATCCCCCAGATTTGCATCCGGGTAAATACCGGCAGTGGCATTATTATCAGTACCGCCCACATCAATTGCCGTGGCGGCGTCGAGCCCAACACTGTTGAACAAGATATCGGATGTGGCGATACGGGTACAGGAGTCCGCAGAGCTGGGACTCCAGCGATTGCCATCCCAGTATTCGGTGATAAAGGTGGCTGGAAGGTCCGCCGTCTCCGGCCCAAACCCATCATCCAGCCGCACCCGGCCGAAGCGCATTTCAATTTCACCACCCAGAGTCGCCGCGTCACAGTCTCCCGTAACAACACAATCGTTACCGGTTGTCGCGCGCATATTGAGAGTCGTCAAGGGGCGGCTATCGACGGTATCAACAATCTGTAGTCCCAGTTGTAGTTGCGTCAGGGGCCCATCCGGTGCCGCCAGACGATTAAAGGACGCGGTGGTGTCCAGGGATAAAACGCCATTTTCCCAGGCCCCGGCATCTGTCACCGCTACGCGACCGCTTCTGGCGGTTCCATCATTGGCATTTTCCGCCACATAGGCCGGGGTGGCGAAACCGTAACCCAAGGCGGTGTCGTAGTTGGTGACAAGGCCCGAGCTCATTCCCAACGCCTGCACGGCGTAATCCAGTTCAATGGCTGGGTTGCCCATGTAGGTGAAGCTGCCACAACCGTCGCTTACAGACGAAGCAGAAAGCCTGTACTCAAACGGGTAGAAGCGCCCGATAGGTTCACTGGCCGCTGGCGCGCTGGCCAGATCGCCGGCCCCCAGGTAATCGCCATCCGTCAGGGACGGCACCAGGGTCATGGTTCCTACCTGGCTCCAACGCAAATTTTTGTTTTCGTACACACCGGGAACTGCTGCAACAGGGCTAAAAGCGGCGGCATTGATCAAGCTGCCAATGCTGCCGCCGATGGGAAACACCAAGGCCGCCAAACCGACTTCCACATCTTCCGGTGTGCTTTCACGTCCGAAGGCGGGCGTCACCGCGCCCTGTGCGTTGCGCCCCTCGATGCGGACGGTAAAGGACTCCCCTGCCGCCGCAAAACTTGCACCACTGTCGGTAGTCTGCGGGTTGGCGACGCCGGCCGCCGTTTCCACCAGGCTGATGGCAAGCGTATAGGGCCTGACCACGAATTCAGAGCTTGAACCGGCCACAGTAATGGCGGGATCATTGCCAGTTTCCGGTAGCACCACCTGGCCGTGCAACTGGATTCGCCCCACGTCACTGTATTGGAGGGGGATCGACGCAAACCCATTGGCATCAAAATCTAGATTGACGTCTGTGTAAGAAACAGCTCCGCCGATGGCCTGAATGCCCGGGCTGCCATTGATGGACAGCGTCTGGCCGCTACTGCAAGCGACCGGATCACGGCACTCGTAGGCCAACCCAACGACTTGCCCGTCGGCGTCGTCAAGCCGTGCCACACAAGCCCCCGTATCCGTATCGGTTTCCAACACTGCCACCACCAGATCTGGATCCTCGACACCCGCGACCTGATCGGGCATGGGATTTCGGGCGCTGTCGCCGTAAAAACGCAGAGCGATATCCGTGAAAGTGATGGGCGGATCTACGGCTACGGTCTCCACCGCAACACCATCGCTGACATCGATATCGAGTGTCGCCACCTGTGTCTGGCGGAGGTATTTTGTAAAAGACGATTCCACGCCGGTAAAGGTAAAGGTATTGCCACCCGCCCAGGTACCCGTAGCGGGTTCAGTCACCAGGGTCACCTGAGTCCCCGCGACGGGCGTGAAATAGCTGCCGTCGGCGTTGTGGGCGCTGATGGTGATGGGCTCACCTTCGCAGGTAATGCCGCTGCCGCTATGGGAGATGCGGTAGTGATCCGCCACCGGTGGTGCGCAGTAGTAGAGGCCGGTACCCAAGGGATCTGGACCCGCGGGAATCGGGACAAAATTGGAAGGGCCACCCTGCTGGTCCCAATAAAGCTCTATGACCGCGTCGCCAGTAGCTTCATAATATTCCAAGACGATGGGGACCGGTTGGCCCGCAGTCAGATCGGTCCAGCGCGGAGACTCATGTGTCGTCCGGCTCTGAGGGTACCACTCGTCTATTAACAGATTGCCATCCACCCACAGACGCACGCCATCGTCTGTCGCCACCTGAAACTGATAGCCGTCGCTCTCCTCCACTCTCAGATAGCCGCTCCAACGAACTGAGAATTGGTCTAACCCGGTACCGGAAATGCCGGGAGGCGCTCCATTTCCCCAGTCGAAGTTTATGGGTCCGTCAATGCGGGTGTCTACAGGACTGCCTGAAAGGTCGATACCGTCAAAGTACTCACCGACGAGACCGCCGGTGGGGATACCCATGGGGCAGAAGGTGGTGGCGCAGGGATGGGTCGTCGCCATGATGTTGGCCACATCGGTCGCGGAAACAACGCTGTCGAAAACCATGACTTCATCGAGGTCGCCGGCAAAGAACTCGCCGGAATCTTCGATTTGACCGATATTGCTGTAGCCGTTGCCAATGACGCCCGTCCCTGTGGTGCCGCTATTATCCAGTGCTCCATCGATGTAGATTTCCACAGCGCCCGTCTGATGATTGCGTGTGAGTACAATGTGATGCCAAGTACCATCATTAATGGGGATCGTGGATTTGTTCTCGTCCTGATAGTCATCTCCGACGGCTATGCCGATATGACCATTGTCATCCAGCCAGCCCCAAAAAATATCATCCTGTTCACCATTTATCTCAACACCGGCAATACCTGGTGCCTGCCAGGCATTATCGCTGCCGTTCTGGGTAGTGCGTATCCAGAAGGCGAGGCTGGCAGTCGCATTGAGCGTATTCGAAAGCCCCGGCACATCAATATAATCGTTGCCGTCGAAATTTCCGTAGGCGCAGGTTCCGGTGGTGCCGGGGATAGCTTCATTGCCGGTCCCTATGTCCGCGCCGTTGGCTGTGGCGTGATTGCCATTGCCACTGCTATCCAGCACTTCACCAGGCGTACCGTTCCAGCCGTCTTCGTCCATGTGATATTCCATTACAACTGCCGGTGGAGGGGGGGGGATGGGTGTGATATAACGAATGACCACGGTCCCTGAGCCGCCATCGCCGCCGGCATAGCCTTGACCCCAAAATTCGTTTCGCACTCCGCCACCGCCACCGCCACCGCCAGAACCAGGAGCTGCATTCAATCCGGCATTTTGAGAGCCTCCATCGCCACCACCACCGGCTCCGCCTGTACCACCGGAGCCACTAAGGCTTCCGCCGCCGCCACCACCGCTGTAGTAGATAATGCTTCCAGTAAGATTGTTCGCGACACCCTCACCGCCGTCGCCCGCTGAAGCGGCGGTACCTGGAGTGCCTGTTGTGGAGGCGCCATCTCCACCCGAACCATTGCCGGATGGACCAGGCAGACTTCCTCCTTGGCCGCCTGTAGCGGTCTGCCCCAAAAAAGTTGACGCCCCCCCTGCTTCGCCCGGTTCAGGATCAGGATCACCACCATCACCGCCATCGCCCACAGTGACGTCGTAGGGTTGCAGCGGTATCACGGGTACGGATTCACCACCGGTTATGCCGCCGGCCGCCCCGCCTGTTCCAGCGCTCGCTGGGACAGGCGGCCAATACACAATGCCACGACCACCACTACCGCCGCCGCCGCCGCCAACAATGAGATAATCAATACTGGTCACACCAACTGGCGGAGTAAAGCTACCCTCCCCCACTTGGAACACAAGAGTGGTATAACCACCGCCCATAGTGGTCGTGCAATTTGTGCATTGGGCGTAGGCTCGACCTCCCATCTCCAATAGGCACCAGCCTATAAGCAACACTATAAATCGCGCGCGATTTTTGCGACACAACTGGATGAGACGACCGGGCAACATGACTTGTTTCATGGCATCGACGCCGAAATCTGGATGGAACGCTGCGCACTCAGATCGCCACTGCCGCAGCTGGCAGCACTGGTCAGAGTGTAAAATCCTGTTCCGCCGGAGGCAGTAGCCGTGCAGCTAATATTTACGGCACAGGCGCTCAGGCCAAGCGCCGTATTGGGAAAATTGACCGTTTCGGCCAAGGTCGCGCAATTGCTATCGGTTCCAGCCTGGCTTGTGACTCCACTGAACAGCTTGTACATGGCGTATTGACCGCCGGATTCGGCGGCAAAAAAGGCCTGGGTAGAGAGCATTTCAAGCGTGCTGCTGGTGCTGCTCTGACCGGTAAGACGCGCGGCTGTGAGGGATAGTGCCAACATGCCGACGAGAATAAACAACGCCAACGGAATCAGGAAACCTTGCTGTCTTTTAAGGTTATAGCGGCGATCAGGGAACATTGCGCACCAACACCTGATGATTCAATTCAACCTCGGCACTGCCCTGCAGGAACAACAGGTTAATCAGTATCGCGGTATTTCTGTCTTCGCTGCCGCCGGAGAGCGCGAACGCCTGTTTGCCAGTGGGCGCCGCGACTCCGGGAACAATGGTGACGCGTGTGCCGGGGTTACCGTCCGACATGGCACTCGCGATAAGACCGTAATCAGTGTTTTGAACCAGATCGCCGCCATCCACGCAGAACCGCATGGGTTCGTCCGTAATGAACATACGGTTATTGATAGAGTTGCGCACAAAGCGATGGGCGGATGCCAGATTCACCACAGTGGGTGGACCGGCGGTCATGCCGGCATAGTCAGCAAGGGCGGCAGGAGTTCCCGTGTTGTAGATATCGGCACCAGTGAGGCCACCTATCGCGACGTACTCGGGCGTTCCCAAACCCAAATTTACCGGCGAACTCTCAATGCTGGACGTCAGGGGCGCATTGTTGGTGGCATCCGGAACGGTATCTGTATAGATGGCACCCGCAAGGATGGGAATAAATTCGATACAGTTCCCGGACGGGCTAACCCGCATTGAATGCGGCAGGGCGACGCGCAACTGGCGGGTCATCTGCTCCAAGGCGAGGCGGCCTTTCTGGACCAGCTTGGCTCTTTGCTGTGTATCCATGTAACTTTCAACAGCTGTGATGACAAAACCACTGCCTATGGCTGCGACTATGGCCAATATCACTATTACCGTGATGAGCTCTATCAGCGTAAAGCCACGGGCGGGGTGCATCAGAAATTCACCCGATAGGCGCTGAGCCGCAGTGAACCATTGTTTGGCACGCCCACAGTGACTGTAATCAAACGCGCTTGTTCGTTGGCAATACTCAGGTCGGCACCCGCCTCGCTGACCGTAACAGTTACGGGATAGCCGGGGTCGGATGTGTCGGAATAGCCATCGTAATCACCGACATCGCTATCGGTTCCACCCGCGCTGGTTCCGATAGGGGCGCAAGGGGCACAGGCCGGAATGCCGCCTGTGGGTGTGTTGTCTGCGAATTTCCGGGAGAGAATTTCATCAAGCAGAGCCTGGCCCTTTTCCAGAGCCCGCACGCGGGCAACCGGATCCACGCTGTGAATGACCTGAGAGCTGAACACGCCTAAAAAGGCCACCAGCGCTATGCTGACAACCACGATAAAAACCAGCAGTTCTACAAGGGTGACGCCGCGACTGGCGAAAGAAGATTGCGAAAAAGGAGCGGTACGCATGGGCGTGACCTTACTGGCTGAACCCGCTGGGTGATATGGTTATGGTTATCGAGCCGGAACCCTGGCTTAACACCATGCTGGTATTGGTTGTCACTCCCTCTATTTGACCCAGACGGTTATATTCAAGGGTATGGCTGCTGAGCGTCTGGCTCGCCGCCAAATCCAACGGATATTGCATTCCCCCAATGCGAACACTTTGATAGCCGCCGCCGCTATCCTGCTGAATATCGAGCTGACTGCCGCCACTGACAACACGTACCGGATCGACTTGCGCCATGGCGCGCTGCTGCGCTAAAAGCAGCGCCGCGACTATGGAGTCGCGGCTTGCCTGGAGTTGTGCTGTCAAAGTACCTGTAGAGCGGGAGGCGACCGTAACGCTGATCACTCCGAGAACTACAATAATGGCGATCAGTTCTACAAGTGTAAAGCCGCCATCCACCCTCGACGTCATTGGTTTAATATCCCGACGATTTAGGGAGTTACGCCGTACGCTGTGAAAGTCGTAGAAGTCCCTTCGATTGTAGTCGCATCACCGTCGGTATCAATACCTACTAGACATGCAGAGTCAGTATCGCCCTCAGCAATACTGCCAGCACCAGCCGGAACAGCATAACCATCCGGTAAACCACCATCCAATAGCCCGACTACGTCGTCGCAGTCAACGACTGCTACTAAAGCCGTAGTTGTGGTCAATCCAGCATCATCAGCAACATTGTTGGCGTGATTCAGTGCGGAAGCACTGTTAAGTGCGCCAGCTACACCATCCACAGCCGCCTCTTCCGCCGCTGTCGACAGATCCACAAACTTCGGTACAGCCACAGCCGCCAAGATTCCTATAATAACGATCACCGCGATCAGTTCAATCAAGGTAAAGCCTTTTTGTGTGTTCAATGTAATCACTCCTCCGGTCGCAACCGGTTGTCATTTTTAATTTACCGTCACCGGCGGTGGCCGCAGCCTTGCCGGTTTCGGTGTTATTGTCGGCGGCATCCATTACCAAACAAAATGCTGAGTTGCAAACCGACTGTCCGTTAATGTGAAATGTAGCACAGTTTGACGACGGATGGCGACAAACTGTACAGGTAAACTCAGTTGAAGATCAGCAGGCCGAAAGTCACCATCAGAAAGAGCCCCGCCAGCACCAATACCAGCCCGCTGGCCCGCGGATAGCTATGGACCAGACGGTCTGGCCCCTCATGGGTTCGATCCAGCGGGCGGCTGGCCCGGCGCAGGGAAATCCAGCGATTGGCCGCCGCTTCCAATGGCTTGAGGGCACTGGGTCGCAGCAGAATCACCAGAGCCACCGCCACGGCAAAGACATTACCGGTAATCAGAATCCATATGACGGCAATCCAGATCCAGTCCACGCCAGGCAAGGCCGCGGCGGCCATTTCGGGCGTAAAGCGAAATAACAGGCTCAGTAAAAAGAACAGAGCACCCGCCAGAATCAATCCGCCGGTCCAGCCGTGGTGCCGATAGAAGAAGGGTTCATGGTAACGGGGCTGTTCCAATGGTTTCATTGCTTGCCGCGCTGAAAATCGGCGGCTCGCGGCTTTGTTCACACGTTCAAAAGCCTCGGGGCTCAGCAGCAGCATCAAGCCGATTGCCGCTGCCACCAGGCCGACAAGAAAAAAAAGTACCACGGCTGCATCCGTCAATATTGATGTCCACACTGTTATTCCAGCCATTGCCTACTCCTGTTATTTTGTTCATCTGTTTCTCTCGCAGAAATTGCCTTTTCTTCCGTGCCCTTGGCCTAAATTGCGCCCGCATCCTTGGCGTTGGGTATCAATTCCAAACCCTGCCCAATAGTGAGTCTGGGCACAGACACACTGATCTTCCCTGTTTCCAAATTGTAGTCAAAGAACCAGGGTTCCTCTCTGTGCTGCACCAACTGATAGCGGCACACCCGGCCGTCTATGGAGAAAACCCGGTAATCATTGCCATCCTGAGCAGAAGCCAGGTAGCTGATCGGTTCCTCGAACAAGGCATCCAGTAACTGCTCGCAATCGTGTGCGGTTTGCTGACCGATGGCCGGAGACCTCTGTGGATCCAGAGTGGCCGGCCAGAGCCTCTCATTCAGGTAAACAGTCACACCGTCCACGGCTATCCAATGCACCCCCCGGGAATCGACCCCCCGCTGCGCGACATCAACGCCCTGTGGAATTCTGCTCCAGGCCCGCAAAACCGACACCGACTGCGCGAAACGCCAGGCCAGCATTTCCACGCCGGTAGCGCGAGCCCTGTCCATGGCAATGATGAAGTACTTGATGCCGTACGCTGAGACAAGACCGATGACGACAATGACAACAATCAGTTCAAGCAGCGTGAAGCCCTTTTGCCGCCGCATCTTCAGGGTAGGCAACATCAGCGTTGAATCTCCATCATGCTCCACATGGGCAACATGATTCCCAACGCCAGAATTCCCACAAACACCGCCATGATCACAATAAGAATGGGTTCTATACGATCACCCAGCTTTTTCAGATCGTAATCCACTTCCCGCTCGTAAAATTCCGCCACATCCGTCAGCAGTTCTTCCACGCGACCGCTCTCCTCGCCCACGGCCACCATTTGCAGTACCAGGGGACTAAACATTTGCGCCTGCATATGGGTGCGCAGGAGGCCTTCGCCGCGCTCGACGCCCCGGCGGATGTTGTCGATTTTTTCCGACAGATAGGGGTTGTCGATGGCTCGGGCACAGAGGTTCAGCACCTGGTTGATCGGGACCCCTGCGCGCAGCATCAGGCTGAAACTGCGCGCATAGCGCGCCATGGAGGCACGGTCGATGATGGCTCCGAAAATCGGCAATCGCAGCTTTAAATGGCCCCATCGAAGTGCGCCCTGGGGCGTCCTCAGGTAGTAAACGGTGCCCGCGACCGCGGCCATGGTGGCCGCCAATATTAGCCAGCCGTGGTTAACGAAAAGATTGGATGTGCCTACCAGCACTCGGGTCAGAAGCGGCAACTCCGCGCCGAATTTGTCGAACATCTGTGCAAATTGCGGAATGACGACGATATTGACAATCGCCAGGGCAACAGCGAGAGCGACCAATACAAAACTGGGATAGCGCAAGGCGGACTTGATGCGCTTGCGCGTCTCCTCATCCCGCTCCAGGTAAAAACCCAGTTGCTGGAAAACCTCATCCAGTTTGCCGCTGGTTTCACCCACGGCGATCATGCTGATAAACAGATTATTGAATACCGCCGGGTGGTGACGCATGGCTTGGGAAAGATTGACGCCGCTTTCCAGGCGATCGGCGACATCGTTGAGAATTTCGCGAAAGCCCTGGTGGCGCATACTGGCCGCAAGCCCCCGGATGCCACGAACCAGGGGAATTCCGGATCTGGTAATGGTATACATTTGTCGGCAGAACATGATCAGATCGACCCGCTTGACCTTTTCCGCACCCAGCGCCTTGCCGAGCTGCCGCATGATGTCCTGGCTGGCACTCACCTCCTGAATACTGATGGGCGTGATGCCCCCGCCAATCAGTTGGTTCGCCAGCGCATCGGCCGAAGCGGCTTCACGCAGCCCGTCAACCGCCAGCCCCTGGGGAGAACGCCCCTTGAACTTAAACTGGGGCATAAGGCCTCCGGCCGGCTATAAGCTGAAAATGGTAAGCGGTGAGCAGTAAGCAGTAAGCGGTGAGCGGTAAGGTCAAAGAAAATCGATCCCCTGCCAACAGAAGCGCAGTCATCACCGGGCGGCTTGCGGCTCCAATCATCACCCTTCCCCCACTTCCGCGAGGCTTTCGTCTTCCACCTGGGCGGACACACGCAGGACCTCCTCAAGGGTGGTAATGCCGTCCAGGGCAAAATCCAGGGCGGCGGCGCTCAGGGGGCGATAGTGCGGGTGCGCGTGAGCAGCGTCGTTAAAGGCGCGTACGTCATTGTCGCGCAGGGCATTGGACATATTCGCATTGATTTCCAGCAGTTCAAATACGCCAACGCGGCCGCGATAGCCGGTGTTGAAGCAGTGGGGGCAGCCGGCACCCTTGCGCAGATGGGTGCTGTCCCAGGAACTGCCGCCAAGTGCGTTACTGAGCACGACCTGCTCCGAATCCGTTGGGCTGTAGTGCTCGGCGCAGCTGTCGCAGACCCGTCGAATCAGGCGTTGGGCAACAACAACCTTGAGGCTGGACGCCACCAGGTACGGGTCGGCGCCCATGTCAATCAGGCGCAGAGCCGAGGTCACGGCATCATTGGTGTGCAGTGTTGACAGAACCATATGGCCGGTCATGGCGGCGCGCAGAGCAATTTCGGCGGAATCCTTGTCGCGGATTTCCCCCACCAGCAATATATCCGGATCCTGACGCAAGCTGGCGCGCAGTACGGATCCAAAGTCGAGACCGATACGGTCGTGGACCTGTACCTGGCTGATACGCGGTAGCCGATATTCCACCGGATCCTCGACAGTGATGATCTTTTTCTCAGGAGTATTGAGTTCCGTCAGAGCGCCGTATAGCGTCGTGGTTTTACCGCTACCGGTGGGACCGGTGACCAACACTAACCCGTGGGGGCGGTTGATCAGGGTGCGGAAGCGCTTGATCTGGTGCTCGGCCATACCGGCCTTTTCCAGCGGCTGAACGCCCCCGGTGTGGTCCAACAGACGCATAACCACCGATTCACCAAATTGCACCGGCATGGTGGAGAGACGCACATCGATATTGTGACCGCTGACTTTCAGATTGAAGCGCCCGTCCTGGGGCATGCGGCGCTCGGAAATATCGAGGTTGGACATCAGCTTCAGGCGCACCACCAGAGCATTGGCGACGCGCTTTTCATTCATGACCTGTTCCACCAGCACGCCGTCGATACGCTGACGAATGCGCAGTACATTTTCATCGGGCTCAATATGGATATCCGACGCGCGGGTCCCTATGGCCTCCTCGAAGATCTTCTGCAGCAGTTTGACGACCGGCGCATCGCTGTCGGTGGCGTCTGTGACGATTTCGGCCAGATCAACAGCATCACCCGCCAATTCTTCGTGCAACTGTTCCGCCAGTGAGGCGATTTCCTCGGCCTTGCTGTAGGCCATGTCAATGATATCCAGCAGCTCGGATTCGCGCACGGCCGCCGGTTTCAACGGTCGATGGATGACCTTCCTCAACTCGTCCAGGCAGAAAAGATCCGTTGGATCGGACATGCCCAACAGAACGCCGTCGGTGTCTTCGCGCAGGATCATGACGCGGTAACGCCGCGCCAGGGTTTCCGGCAGTGTCTGTACCAGGGCCTTGTCGAAACGGAAGTGTTTCAGTTCCACAAAGGGAATATTGAGCTGCTTGGACAGCAGTTGCAGAAGCGTGTTTTCTTCCACGTAGCCCATGTCCACCAGTTGGTTACCCAACTTGCGGCCGGTTCGCTTCTGGGCGGCCAGAGCCTGCGCCAGTTGCTCATCGGTAATAACCTGCCGCGCGATCAGCAGATCACCTATGCGTACGCGCTCTTGTGCCGGTGAGTTAGTCAAAATCGGTCTCTCTTATACTAGGGCCTGTTCACACTAATTCGGTTGTCGCTCTTGTGGATTCATGGGTTCGACAGCACCTGAATGCGGCGCTCGATATATTGGTCCACGGCGGGATCCGCCGGAGCGAGCTGATCGGCCGCCATGAATGCCTGCAATGCCTTGGTTCGCTGCCCCAGGGCTTCCGCTGCCACCCCCAGTCCCAGCCAGTAGGTCGGCTGACGGCTGTCCATTCCCACCAACTGCTGGTAGAGGTCCGCTGCGCGCTGGTACTGCGCGTTGCGCTGATACAGGCCCGCCTGGAGCGCGAGATAGGGTTGTTTCACCGCGCCGCTGGGGCTGACCTGTTCGAGGATGGTCAGTGCCTCGTTATTCTGGTCGGCCCGGGCCAGCAAGCGCGCCTGATAATAGTGACGCAGGGGTAGTGTCTGAGCCACGGCTTGCAGGGCCAGTGCATTCTGAGTGTTGCCGGTTTGCAAGTACAAATCAAACAGCATGAGGGCGGCGGATTCCGCTTGCGGATAATCCGCAATCAGCGCTTCCAGCTCCCCTATGGCCCGTGCTCTATCTCCACCCTGCAGGAGCAGACCGGCCCGTGCGAGGCTCGCCGCTTCCCGGCTGCGCCAGGAAAGCTCGATGGTGCCGCGAGTTGCTTCAGCCGTGCCTGTCTGGCCGGCCACATCTTCTTTTGCCGGTTTGGTAACGGACGGTTGGCTTTTGGATGAAGGCACGTTATTAGCCAAACTCACTGACGGCTCCGCGCCGG
This sequence comes from uncultured Cellvibrionaceae bacterium, assembly GCA_964515945.1. Classification (GTDB taxonomy): domain Bacteria; phylum Pseudomonadota; class Gammaproteobacteria; order Pseudomonadales; family Cellvibrionaceae; genus CAYQQJ01. Next base: position 1,759 of record CAZEWY010000085.1, on the reverse strand, counting down.
CGCGTTCAATCTTCGCCGCCAGGGCTTGCAGCCGCACTTCCGGCATGCCGACGAACTCGGCGCGCCGCCAGTATTGCCAGGCGCTGTCCGTTTGCTCCTGAGCCAGGGCGTCTTCAATCAGCTCAACGTAACGCTGCTGGATGCGCTTTATACCCTCCCGGGCAGCCCGATTGTCTGACTCAAGCAGTAATACGTGACGGTAGAGTCCATAGGCATTGGTAACCGGTGGTCGCGTAAGGCGGTTGTCGGCCAGGGCCTTATCGGCCGCCGCCAGCAATTCCTGCACTGCGGCTGACTCCGATTCTGGTTCCGTTTCTGGTTCCTCAGCAACTCGGGCGGAATCTGGACCAGAGATGGTTTCGGCATCGGCTAAGGGCTGCTCCCGCCTTGAAAAAGATGCTGCTGCCTGAGTGGGCACCGCCAGGGGATCCTCGACGGGGTCCGCTTGTGCAAGTGCCACCGTCGCTGGTTCACCAGATGAGACGACCATGGCAGACTCGGCGCTGGTGTCCATAGCCTCCACCGATGTCGCCATGGCGGTGTCAACCGGCATTGAATGGCGCTCCGCCAGGTAGCGATAGGCGGTTGCCGAAAGAATCACGAGCACAACAGCCGCCACGCCCAGCAGCGCTTTCACCCACAAACGGGGCGATTCCCGTCGCGCGGGTGTCAGTCCTGGCTGTGGTTCCGGCTCGGCGCCGCTTTTGCGCGCATCCAGGTCAACCAGCATGTCATTGACCAGACTCATCGCGGTATGGCCCCCAATAGATTGCCGAGATAGTCGATACCTATGCCGAGCCCCATACCCAGGCCGACCAGGAGCAGCGCTGCCGCCGACCAGATCACCGGAGGGCGGGACAGCTTGCCCAGCCAATGGCTTTCCTGAGTGTCAGCGATAGCCCGGGCCATATGGCCGATACCCACGCGCGCATTGCCACGTCCGTATGCCACCATCAGTGCCTTGTGAGCCAGTATGTTGATCAGGCGAGGAATACCGCCGGATCCTCTGGCCAAAAGCCATACGGCGGGAACCGTGAATAGCTGGCCATTGTTATTACCCGCGGCGCGCAACCGGTGGTACAGATAGTCGCGGACGCCGGAATAGGAAAATGGCTTGAGCCTTTCGGCAAAGACAATGCGCTGCTTGAGCTGACGCAGGTCGGGCCGATCCAGCAGGACATCCAGTTCCGGCTGCCCGAAAATAACCACTTGAAGCAACTTGCGCTTCTGGGTCTCCAGATTGGTCAGCAGGCGCAGGGCTTCTATGGTTTCACGCGGCATGGCCTGGGCTTCATCGACCACCAGAACCACCTGCTGGCGCGACCGGGCGAGTTGCATCAGGCGACGATAGATGGATGACATCAACTGATGGGCGGGCATATCGGCGTCATAATCCGCACCGATTTCCTGGGCCACAAAGGCCTTGAGTTCATCTGGCGTCAGATATGGATTGGGGATATAGGCAGTGACGAAGTTTTTGCTTTTGCTCAGATAGCCCAACAGGATGCGGCACAGCAGAGTCTTCCCCGTACCCACTTCACCGACGATCTTGATAAAACCTTCACAGTATTTGAGAGAAACCAGCAGCGTGTTGAGCGCCCCCCGGTGACTCTGTTCATTCATGAAGAACAGCGTATCCGGCGTCAGCGAAAACGGCTTCTCTCGAAACTGAAAATGGTTCAGATACATGATCTTGCCACCGGCCCTTGCATTCTAGTATCGGCTCCGGAATTCATCTCCCAGTGCGTCTATGCGTTGG
>CAZEWY010000084.1:0-13874 GCA_964515945.1 uncultured Cellvibrionaceae bacterium | reverse complement strand
TGGATGTTTTCGATGCGCGCGCCGCGCCAGCCGTAGATGGACTGGTCGTCGTCGCCCACCGCGGTAACCTTGCCGGACTGGCCGGCGAGCACGCGCAGCCAGGCGTATTGCACGGCGTTGGTGTCCTGGAACTCGTCCACCAGAATGAAGGGAAAGCGCCGCTGATAGTGGGCCAGCAGCGTCGGGTTCTTCAGCCAGAGTTCGTGGGAGCGCAGCAAGAGCTCAGCAAAATCCACCACGCCGGCGCGGGCGCAGGCCTCCTCGTAGGCGCTGTAGATCATTTTCATGGTGGTGGTGAAGGGGTCGCCATTGTCCTGGATGTAGTCCGGGCGGATGCCTTCGTCTTTCTGGCCGTTGATAAACCATTGGGTTTGGCGGTAAGGCCAGCGGCTGTCGTCGAGATTGAGCGCTTGATAGATGCGTTTGATCACCCGCAACTGATCGTCGCTGTCCAGAATCTGGAAGTTCTGTACCAGCCCCGCTTCCTTCCAGTGGGCCTTCAGCAGGCGGTGGGCGATGCCGTGAAAGGTGCCAACCCACATGGCGCGGGTGCCGTAGCCGGTGCTTCCGCCCAACAAAGTTTGCAGGCGCTCACGCATTTCCCGGGCGGCCTTGTTGGTAAAGGTGACCGCCATTATCTGCTGGGGCGAAACGCCCTCCACCTGGTTGAGCCAGGCGATGCGGTGCACCAGCACCCGGGTCTTGCCACTGCCAGCGCCGGCGAGAATCAGCTGATTGCCGGGCGGCGCGGAAACGGCCTGGCGCTGCGCGTCATTGAGATCGTTGAGTAAGTGAGAGACATCCATCAGGGTATTGTACAAGAATCGGTGCAGGGCCTGTTGGCATTGGGCCTGTTAACAAACCTAGGGCGTGCGAATGCTTTCCCGCGCCGGCAAGGAAATCACCGCGGGCGCGGCGGTCGCCTTTAATAATTGTTGCCGCGCCTGACCCACGTGAATCACCACCCCCAGGGCCTGAGCCTGATCGGGCAGACCCGCTTGCTGGATCTCCGCGGTCATCATCAAGTAGTAACGCCCGTCCCGGTGGGGCAGAAGATCGACCGTGAGGCTGGGCGTGGCGTCCTCGGCGAGATCAAATTCATGGAATCGGGGTGACAGCAATTCCAGGTCTTCGCTGCTGGTAGACAGGTTCAGGCGCAAGTGCCCCCGGTCCGTCAGACTGGAGAGGTCGAGGGTGACCGACTGGGTGCTGCCCGCCTGAAGCTGATAGCTATCGGGGCTTATGCCGAGGCCGGCATTGGGTTTGCCGGGTTGGGCATGGGCCGGCGCCAGGACTGAAAGCAGGGCGCAGAGGGCGAACAGTAGCAGGCGGTGGCCAGTGATATGCATCATGGTGAAAAGCCCAGAGACAGATTGAAACATACGGCACCTCCGGTGTCGGGATTCTGGTCGACATTGGCCTGTTCGTAGACTTCCAGCCAATAGGTGCCGGAATCAAGAGACCGGGAGATCTGTTCGCGACCAGTGGTTTCGCTGGCGGCAATTTCCAATGGCTCGCCGTCCTGCCAGAGCACAAAATCCGGGTTGGCCGGAGCCAGGCCTTCGACACGTTCAGCACTGATGTCGTAGCTGCCACTGTCGGGTAGCTCCAGGAGGACGAAGCGCCGCACATCAAGACGGTTGTATTCGCCCTCCGCCTCCGCCTTGCTGCCACAAACTTCCACACTGCCGCCCGCCGCCAGCCGGTGGTATACCGGCAGCGCCGGAGCAAAGCTGCCATCATTGGTTTCATTGGCGCCGTAGGCATCGGTGCCGGCGATATTTTCCGTCTCCAGCAGGGCATCGATCAACAGCCCATCGACCGTTGGATTCTCCTTGAGCTGCTGAATAAAGGGGTAGATGCTGGTGGCCCCGTCAAATTGTCTCCAGGCGTCGCTGATGAGCGTCTGGTAGATGGGGGCGAAGCCCAGACTGATCTGGTCAAAGTTCTCGTTGACCGGATCATAGAGATCGTAAAGAATTTTCTGCACGGAATTTTCGCTGAACCAGCCAGCATTACCGTAGGGGTTGGCTTCCAGGGAATAGTAGAGCCCGCCGTTCTGGCCGACACCAATCGAATCCCGATAACCGGCGTCCGCCGTGGTGATGGCGGCGAAGGCATTGCTCCAGCCTTCGCTGAAGGCCACGCGCATATCCAGCTTGGCGGTCATGCTGTGGTTGCCACCAATGCTGTCGGTACGGCCGAGCTGGTACTCCAGATAATGGGCAAATTCGTGGGCTATGACGCTGCGGTCATATTCGTCGGTATCGTTACCCGCCTCGCCAAGCAGGTAAATGCTCTGGTCCTCAATGGAGTAGAAGGTGGTGCCTATATCGCCCCGCATTTTATCGGCAGAGACGGCCCTATTGGCGGTGCTCCAGCGGATTTCCAGGGGCGGGAATTGCACCGCCGGATCCACGTCCCGCACCTGTTCCATGGCCTCGTAGACCACATCCAGTATGGCAAAAGGGGCCGCCGGTCGCAGTTCCGCGTAGCCATCTCCGGTCCAGCCGGAGACCGCGTGCAGGTCGCGCACCGAGTCGGCTCTGCCGCTGTTGGCGAATTGACCGTCCAGCACATAGAGCGCATTGCCTTGGGTATTGTCAGTGACGCTGAAATTCCAGCTCGGACTCCCGTCGCGCTGCATTCGCGCCTGGACCCGCACCCGCACATCCGTGGCGGCCGGTGCCTGTAGGCTGTAGCTGCCCTCGGCCGTGGTGGTGTCGCTGTCCAGCAGGTCACCGGCACGATTCAACAGCAGCACCTGCACACCCCGGGCGGGAGCTTCCACTGTCAGCGGATAATCGAGGCCGCCACTGTCGGTGAAATGGGGCACCCGATCGAAAGTCACCGTGCCCGACAGATTCACCGTCGCCCGCGAATCGTCATGACCGCCACAGGCAGACAGAACCACTGCCGACAGCATGGCAAGGCCGAAAAAGCGTGTGGATTTAATGGCTGGCACAGATGAAAAACTCCCGATTCCCGTCGGTGCCGGTAATGGGGCTATCGATATAACCCTTTACCGTCAGCTCCAACGCCAGACAAGAGGCGCGAAGCCTGGCTTCAACGTCGGCGTAGAGGCGGTGATCCCGTACTATGCCGCCCTTGCCGATACCCGCCTTGCCCACTTCAAACTGCGGCTTGACCAGACTCACCATAACACCGCCTGGCGCCAGCAAAGGTGCCAGATTTGGCAGAATCAGCGTCTGCGAGATAAAGGAGACATCCATGACAATCAGCGGAAAGCCCTCGGGCGCATGGCTCAGCAACTGCCGGGAAGGCAGGTCCCGGGCATTGATGCCCTCCAGGCAAACCACCCTGGGGTCCGCGCGCAAATGTGCGGCGAGCTGGTCGCGCCCGACATCCACACCCACCACCCGCGCCGCGCCCTGTTGCAGCAGGCAATCGGTAAAGCCGCCGGTGGACTGGCCCACATCCAGCACCGTAAGGCCGGTGGCATCCACCGCAAAGGCTTCGAGGGCGGCCAGCAGTTTAAGACCGCCGCGGGAGGCAAATTGCTGCTCCGGCCCTGCCTGGACCCGCAGTTCACTGTGGCTCCCCAGTTTCTCGGCGGCCTTGTCCAGCGTCCGCCAGCGGCCCGCCTCGCGCAATTCCACCCGACCGGCGGCAATCAACCGCTGGGCCTGGGTGCGCGAGGCGGCCAATTGCTGCTCGACCAGCATCAGATCCGCGCGTTGGGGCTTGATTTCGGGGCTCATAAGCGTTTAATCATGGCTTGTTCTGTTGGTATCGGGGAGACATGAATCCGGCATTCACTGCTGTGACACGCCGTGAATACATCCCTGTAGGCTCTGCACCAGCATCCATGCTGGTGACGGTCACAACAGCAAACACCGGATTCATGTCTTCGGAGTTTGTAGTGATTGACGGGTACATGATAGCCGCTCAATCGCGATCTGCCCGAATTTGAAAGCAAGAATCGGAGTGTCGCCACTGCGGACGCGCGATATAGTGGTCGCCTGTACGGAGAATTTACCCATGACAGCTTCGACCAAGATACCCTGTCCTACTACTGAAAATGATCCGCGTTGGGCACAGGTACTGGCGCGGGACCCGGCGGCGGATGGCAGCTTTTATTATTCGGTCAGAACCACCGGCGTCTACTGCCGCCCCTCCTGCGCGGCCCGGCGGGCGCTCGCGGAGAATGTTCGCTTTCACACCACTCGCGCCGAGGCCGAACAGGCGGGCTTTCGCCCCTGCAAACGCTGCAAGCCCGATCAGCCCTCCCTGGTGGAGCGCCATGTCGCCCAGGTCACCGAAGCCTGTCGCCTGATAGAAACCGCAGAAACCCCGCCCAGCCTGGAATCCCTGGCCGCGCACCTCAAGGTCGGCCCCCATCATTTTCATCGCATCTTTAAACGGATTACCGGCCTGACCCCGCGCAAATATGCGGTAGCGCACAGGAATCAGCGTCTGCGCGGCCAGCTCGGAGAGGCTGATTCGGTCACCGATGCCATTTTTGAAGCCGGCTACAACACCAACAGCCGCTTCTACGAGAAATCCGACGAGGTTCTGGGCATGACTCCCACCAACTATCGCGCCGGGGGCAGCAACAGCGAGATCCGCTTTGCCGTGGGCGAATCCACCCTCGGCGCCATTCTGGTGGCACGCAGTGAGCGCGGCGTCTGCGCCATACTGATGGGCGATGACCCGCACGCGCTGGTGCGCAACCTGGAGGATCGGTTTCCGCGAGCCCATTTGATTGGCGGCGATACGGATTTTGAACAACTGGTTGCCACGGTGGTCGGTTTCGTCGAAGCGCCGGCAACCGGCCTCGACCTGCCGCTGGATATACGCGGCACCGCCTTCCAGCAACGGGTCTGGCAGGCACTGCGGGAAATTCCCGCCGGGCAAACCGCCAGCTATACGGAGATTGCGCGGCGCATAGGCGCGCCCACGGCCGTCCGCGCCGTGGCTGGCGCCTGCGCCGCCAACGCTCTGGCGGTGGCCATTCCCTGCCATCGAGTGGTGCGCGGCGATGGCAGCCTGTCCGGCTACCGCTGGGGCGTGGAGCGCAAACGCCACCTGCTGGATCTTGAGAAAAAACGGGAATGATGGAAGACCTGTTTGCCGATGACGGCCGGAATTGGCGGGAGGAACTCTGCCCCGGCGCAGTAGTGCTGCGCCATTTTGTACAGCCCCGTGCAACCGCATTGCTCGCCGCATTGGACGATATTACCGGCGCCGCGCCCTTGCGCCATCTGGAGACGCGCGGCGGGTTTCGCATGTCGGTGGCCATGACCAACTGCGGTAACTACGGCTGGTGGAGCGATCGCTCCGGCTACAGTTACACCCCCGTTGATCCTCTGACCGGAAAATCCTGGCCGTCAATGCCGGAGGTGTTCCAGGAACTGGCAAAGACCGCGGCTGCCCGCGCGGGATTCCCCGACTTCGAACCGAATGCCTGTCTGATCAATCGCTATGCCCCTGGTGCCAGGCTGTCACTGCATCAGGACAGGAATGAAAAAGACTTCACCCAGCCCATTGTCTCGGTGTCACTGGGTCTTCCCGCCGTGTTCCTGTTCGGCGGCCTGAAGCGCGCCGACAAAAGCCGGCGCATCCCACTCACCCACGGCGATGTGGTGGTCTGGGGCGGTGATGCACGCCTGCGCTTTCACGGCGTGGCAGCGCTCAAGCCCGGCATGCACCCACAGCTCGGCGAATGTCGCATCAACCTGACTTTTCGCAAGGCTGGTTAATCGATCTTGCGCAACCCTACGGCGTTGACCGCCGCTTCACCTTTGATGGGGCGGAATTCCACTGTCAGTCGGGAATCGCTATTGATAATCCTGACCCTTTTCTCGACGGCCTTGCGGGTGCCGAAAGCCCTGCGCAGATCCAGCTTTTCCAGCACCACCTCACCGTTGACGGCGAGACTGAAAACCGACGGCGCGTCCCCTTGGTCCAGTGCCGCGAAAAGCAGTATCAGTTCATATTCGCCGGGCGGGGCATCAAACACATAGGCCTTTATTGCCCGGCGCTGCGTCTGAAACAGCGGATCCCGATCTGTGCCGAGGATATTCGCGGCTATGCCAAAACCCAGATCGCGGGGCATGTAGGGCCGCCCGCCATCGAAACCTGAAAAGCCTTTCTCGTAGGCGCTATCGGGTAGCCAGAGAATGTCGTTCTCTGCGTCGGTAAAATAAAAATCGGCACCGGCATTGATATAGATGTCGTCAAAGGGCTGGCCAGGTTTTGCGGCGGAGCGGACATTGAAATCAATAAGGGCAACATCCTCGTAACAGATGCCGTCCGCGACCGCGCGTGCCTGCAATAGGTTTCGGCCGTCCCGGAAGGGCACGTCCCAGCGAGCAATATGCTTGTCGAACGCTTTGACACCCAATGGTCTGCCATTGACCATGAGCACCGCGCTGCCGGTGTTGCCGTAGACTTCCACGGTCTGAAAAGACTTGTCCGGATCTTCCGTCGACGCCCGGCCGGAGCGGTGATCCCAGTTTTTGGAGCCTATGTGGATGATGGGGTCGTCCTTCAACCAGGCCTGCAACAGGTAATAAGCATCCTTGGGTTGCCGGTCCAGGGTCATCAGGCCCTTGCTGTTGACCTTGGGCACTGCGTCGTTGCGTGCTTCCGAGCCGAAGTCCACTAAATTCCATACGGCGGCGCCAGCGACGAAAGGCCTCTCGGTAATCTGCTCCAGACTCTTCTGAAAAAAACGGGTCTGCCACTCCACCGACGAATCGAAACGCCGGGGATTTTGCGAGCGGATGCGCGGGTCGGCGCCGGCGCCGTATTCGGTGATGATCAGCGGCTTGTCGGGCAGCGCGCGGCGGTGACGGTCAAGAAATTCTCCCAGCCCCTCAAAACCCTCGACATACCAGCCGTAGTAGAGATTCCAGCCGACGATCATGGGAATGTCAGTCAGCCCCGCTTTCTGGTACAGCTCCAGGTCGCCGTGGTTGGGAATCATGGTGTAACGGGTCGGGTCTTCCTCGCGGGTGATTTTTTCGAGGGTGCGGGCAAAGTCGGTGATCTTGAGGATGTCCGCCTTGTCTTTTTCCCAATTGCGCCCCAGCAGCATTTCATTCATGTATGCCCAGACGATAATGCTGGGGTGATTGAAGTACTGGCGAATCATTTCCCGCTGCATGTTTTCCGAGTTTTCATAGAAAGCGGCGCTGTCGGTAATTTCGTGGTCCAGCGGAATTTCCATGCTCACCAGCAAACCGAGCCGATCGCAGGCTTCCAGCACCGCTGGATCCTGGGGATAGTGAGCCGTGCGCAGGAAGTTGCTGCCCATCTGCTTGGCTAATGCAATGTCGGCAATATGGCGCTCATTGCTCAGCGCATTGCCCAGACCGAGATAATCCTGGTGGCGGTTCACCCCCAACAGCTTGAGCGGCTTGCCGTTGAGGAAAAAGCCTTTTTCGGCGTCGAAACGAAACCAGCGAAAGCCGACGCTGGTGGTAATTCTGTCCAGCAGCTTATTGTCTGAGCTAAGTATTTCACTGACCAGCGTGTAGATATGGGGATGGTCAGGATGCCATAGGTTGGGCGAAGGAATTTTCTCCATGGTATGCAACGCCGAGGCTTTGCCGCCCTGTAAATTCACCAGACTTTCCTCGACGGCTATGACTTTGCCCCGCGGGTCCAGCAGTTTATTGAGGATGCTGATTGTTTGTGGCTCACCGGATTCATTTTTCAGACTCGCACTGATCTGGACAGAGGCCGACTCGGCCGAAACATTGGGCGTGGTAATCTTTATACCGGAGGACGAGTATTCGCCGAAATCAAAATGCACGGCATTCAATTCCAGCAACCAGACATCGCGATAAATCCCACCGTAGAAATTGAAATCGCCTTTGAGCGGTGCAATTGCCGAGTCGTGGCGATTGTCCACCCTGACCAGCAGATTATTCCCGCCCCGCTCGCGTAGGAAGGGCGTTATGTCAATCGTAAAAGCGGTATAGCCGCCGATGTGTTTGCCCGCCAGTTGGCCGTTGATGTAAACCTCGGCGGTCTGATTGGCGGCCTCGAACTTGAGAAAATAGTTTTTGCCGGGCAGCGGCTTCAGCATCAGTTGTTTGCGGTACCAACCCACCCCGCGTTTGTAGCCCGGTGTTTCATCGAAGGCGTCGCGGCTGTTCCAGGTATGGGGCACACTGACTTGTGTCCAGCCGCTGTCGGCTTCGGTCAGCTTTTCCAGCGGAAGATCCGCAAGCATGAAATCCCAGCCGCTGTTGATGGAGATAGTGGTGCGCGCCTGGCTGGCCGCGGACGAAAGCAGAGTCGCGCCAGCCAAAAGCAGGATCAGCAGGTGGATTCAAATTCCTGCCATGGCTGTTGCGCGGGACCGTTGGCTCACTGAGCTGTCTCCATGAAAAAGTGTTTGATCTCGAAACTGTGGGCGGGATCTTCGGAGAATTTATCGAGCCAGGGCGAATAGGTTTTTATGCTCAAGCTGTTATCCTCGAAGTTCACCCGCAATATGCGCAGCCAGCCATTGCCGCCATTTTCAGAGCCTTTTACGCCTTCCTGATAATTCGCGAGAAACTGATAGACCGGATAGCCGGCGTCGTTGATGCTGACCAGGGTGCCCTCGCCATCGTTCAATATGTGTCCGGAAAACACGAAGCGAATATTCGGGTGTTTGCGGATCAATTTTTCCCAGATCTGTTCACCGTCATTCACCGCCTGGTGGCCTTCGCCCGCGCCGACGCCGTAGCCCTGGGCACGCCAATAATCGCCCTCGCCCTGCCGCGTAGCGTCGGAATACATATAGGCGTGGGTATTCACAATGACAGTTCGCTCGGGGTAGCTTTCCACAATTTTATTGGCCCAATCCAGCACGGCATTGCGCGGCCCGAATTCCAGGGTCAGCACCAGCCATTGGTAATCGCCGGTTTCCAGCAGGTAATAGGCGTTGTCCATCTTGCCTTCTTCAAACACACCACCGAAACCCGGCAATTTTGCCATGGTTTTCCGGGGAAAATATTCGTTGAAAAGCGTGGTATTTCGGGTGTCGGCAAACTTGCCGGGGGCGCTGCCCATATCGTGATTACCCACGGCGAGCACGTAGGGCACCTTGTGATTCAAGCCCGAAAAAGCGTTCTGCACACGCTGCCACTCCTCGCGGCTGTTGTTCTGGGTGAGGTCACCCTGCTGCAGAACCAGGTCGATTTCATTAGCTTGCCGCGCTATCCACGCCGTCTGCGCATTCAGAATTTCGGGAAACTTTTGGGCATAGGTTTGTGTATCCGGCACCAGGATAAAAGTTGCCCCCGCAGACGGGAAGAAAGGATTGCCGGGACCATTGGTCAGCGCACAACCCGCCAGCGTCAGAACGCCGGCCAGGCAAAGAGGCGCAAGAAGTTTTTGAATCATGGTGATGCTTCCGTGAGGAAATGGCGAAGCTCCGTGGAGCTTCGCCATCAGCGGTGGCTGATCAGTTGACGCGATAGGGCTCGGTGGTTCGTGGCTCTATGGTGTCATCATTATGGTCGTTGTAGGTCAGGAACTTTTTGTGAAGCCGGGCGATGGTCTTCTGATATTTTTTATCATCGATCAGGTTGTGTTCCTGGGCCAGGTCGTTGGCCAGATCATAAAGCTCGGTCGCCTCATCGTTCTTGTCCACCACCAGTACCAGGTCGCCCTCGCGGATGGCGCCGTCGTAAGCATAGCCGGCCTGATACAAAATGAACTCGTGCAGCGGTTCGCCTTCCGGCTGTTCGCCGGTCAGAATCGGCAGCAGGGAACTGCTGTCCTTCGCCTGGTCTTCCGCCATATTGGTTCGCGTGAGTTCATACATGGTGGCGACCCAGTCGTGGCCGATGATCAACTGATCAGAAACGCTGTTGGGCGCAATCACGGAACCGGCGTCGGTGCCATCGCCCCATTTCGCGATAAACGGAACCCGGTGGCCACCTTCGTAGACAGACGCCTTGTAGTCGCGCAGGGGACCGTTGTTGTCGTGGGTTCTATCGCCGTAGTGGGTGATGCTCGGCCAGAGCGCGCCGTTGTCACTGGTGAAAATGATCAGGGTATTGTCCGCGATGCCTTCTTGCTCCAGCTTCTCAATGATCTTGCCCACCTGGAGATCCAGCTCATAGAGCACGTCGGACGTCATGGCGCCGGTCTTGCCGTAAACCTGTTCGTCGATGGTGGAAGGGTCGCCATCGAAATCGAAAGGCGGCGAATGGGGCACGTGAATCGCCTGGGATGAAAAGTAGAGCAGGAAGGGTCTGTCTTCGCCGTTTTTCTCATTCTTCGCCAGATGGCGATCAATGAAATCAACCGCGCCGTTGGTGATGGTGATGCCGACCTGGCTGGAATCGTAATCGACGTCGCCGCGCGCCGGGACATGCTTGGCTTCCACTATTTCAGATAAGCCGTTACCGCTGACCTTGTAGAATCCATCGTTCAACAAGCGGGTGCTGGAGTTGTCGGCGGGCTTGTCGGGATCGACAGGTTTGAATTTACCGTTTTCAAAATAGGCGTAGGGTTCATGCTGAATGCCGCTGAGCAGCCCCAGCCAATAGTCGAAGCCGTGCTCGTTGAGACCATCGCCAACGCCGCGGCTGAAATCCATGGTGTTGAGCTTGTCTTTTTTGCGGATCAGCTCGCCATCCTTGTTGTAGACGTCGCCGCCGAGATGCATCTTGCCGAAGAAGGCGGTGCGATAGCCGGCATCCTGCATGATTTCCGCCACGGTAATGTGGCGGCCCGCTTCGGTTCTGTCGCCGTTATGGCTGAAGCCTGAGCTGTTGTTGACATCCCAGGTGCCGCCGGCGCGGCCATTGCGATAGGGGTAGCTGCCGGTGAGCAGGCTGAAACGGGAGGGCGCGCAAAGCGCGGCCGGCGCGTGGGCATCGGTAAACCGCATGCCCTCCTGGGCAAGCTGGTCGAGGTTCGGTGTGGGCACCTTGCCACCGTAGACGCCAAGGTCGCCGTAGCCAACGTCATCCGCCAGGATGAAAACCACATTGGGCAATTCGCTTTTGACCGGATTATCCGGAATGCTATTGTCAGATTGCGCACAGGCACTGATCAACAGCAGGGATGACAATAGAGCCATGGGTTTGGCTTTATGGAAGCGCTGTAGAATTTTGGGTTGCATGAGTATCCTCCGGTTTTAATTTAATTATTTAATAAACAGAAAATTGTTCAATGATGGACAAAGGCGGCGAGATTTTCCGCTTCCTTGTCTGTTATCTGCGGCATGTGTTCCATGGCTTTTTCCAGTGTCGGCAGCATGGTCTCGAACTCGATCAGGTAGTCGCGGATTTTTTCCGGTTCATAATTGATACGCGACGGCGTTGAAACCAGCTTGAGCACATGATTGGGAATCGTGGCGGCCCAGTCTTCCCGGGCGGACAGCTTCTTCAGGCGCTCCGCCATCTTGCCAAGCCTGTGAAAGACTCCCGGTTTGCCGTTGAGCAATGCCAGTTGCTCAACGGTTTGTGGGCGAACAATCTCCACCACGACTTCCTCATTGACGGAAAACGTCCCTGTGGTGATTTCCTGGGTCAGGGTTTCACCCTTGTAAGCGAGAGCCTGGGCAGACAGAGTGCGGCCATTCACCCGCACGCTTTCCACGGGCAGGCTCAGTGGCAGACGGATGACAAAGGAACGGTTCGGGTTCATGCCGGCATAGCGGCCTTCGGCGGGTGCGATGGTAAGACGCAGTCCGTCGTTCGTCTGCTCGGACTTCACATGAGTCCAGGCGAACGCACCGGTTTTATAGGCCTGGCTGTCACCGGCATCTTCGTAGTAACGGGTCTCGCCACTGCCGCCGGGAATGACCGTCAGCACCCTTTGTTCCGGCTGCTCCTGAAGATTGTCGACCTCCGGGTACATGGGCAGAATGGTTCCGGCCTTCACGTAGAGTGGAATTTCCTCGACGCTGAAATTCCGCTTAATGCTGGTGTTGCCCTTGAGCAGGGTACCGCTGCTCCACTCGTACCATTGGCCTTTCGGCAGCCAGATTTTCTGGGCCGCCAATTGGCTCTGCTCGTCCACCGGCGAGACTACGGGTGCCACTATGATGCTGTCACCCAGCATGTACTGCTGGCCGGCGTGGTAGGCGGCTTCCTGCTCGGGCCAGTCGTAGTACATGGGCCGGCTGATGGAAACGCCGGTATCGTAAGCCTGGCGCGCGGCCGTGTAGATATAGGGAACCAGTGAATAGCGCAGGCGGATGGCATCGCGCATCATCGGAAACAATTCGGGATACATCCAGATGCGGCGTTCGGCCACATCGCTCTTGGAGGCATGGGTGCGCAGAATCGGGCTCATGGCGCCGAACTGGATCCAGCGCAAATAAAGTTCGCCGTTCTTGGCCAGCTCCTCATCCTTGACGATGTGGCCACCGATATCGTGGCTCCAGTAACCGTAGCCGACATTGGAGGCGGTGGCGGTGAATTGCGGCTGGAATGCCAGGGATTTCCAGGAAATCACGGCGTCGCCCGAAAAACCCACCTGATAGCGGTGATTGCCGAGACCGCCCCAGCGGTGGAATATCAGCGGGCGCCGCTCGGAGTGGGTTTTTTCCATGTCGGTGAAAAAGACGTGATTGAGCCAGAAGGTGTTGCTGAGACCCGGCACCAATTTGCTCTCCGGCCATTGCTGCCAGTCGAGCCACCAGAAGTCCACCCCTATCCGCTCCTTGGGCCGCAGCATATGTTCAAAATAGACGCCGGCCCACTGCTCATCGGCGAGGCGATATTCAATCCAGCCGCTGTCGTGGGTTTGCCCGTCCAGGCTGTCCAGCATGGCGTCATAACCCTGCTCCATCGGCGCAATGCCGTCGGACGGGTGAAGGTTCAGGGCCACTTTCAGGTCCTGAGCCTGTGTCCATTGCAGAAACTTTTCCGGGTTCGGAAACAGCGACTTGTTCCAGGTGTAGCCCGTCCAGCCGAGCATGCCATTGAAGGGCGTCGGCTTCGCATGGTTGGACGTCAATCCGTAAGTCTGGTGCCAGTCCATGTCGACCACCAGCACATCCAGCGGGATATCGTAGTCGTCTATGGTTTTGACCAGATCCCTCAGCTCGGCATCGGAATAGGACCAGTAGCGCGACCACCAGTAGCCGAAGGCGTAGCGGGGCGGCATGGGAATTTTCCCGGCGATTCGGGTGAAGTCGCGCAGGGCCTGCTCATAGTCGTGACCGTAGGCGAAGAAGTACCAGTCCTGATTATTTTCGACTTCGCGCGGCACCACCCAATGGCGGGCGTCGCCGAACAGCAGATTGTCTGAATCGTCCACCAGACTCCAGCCGTCCCGGGACAACAAACCCTGTTCCAGCTCGAGGCGGGTGCCATCGCGCAGGCGCAGGGTGCCTTCAAAGCCGTCGACGGTGCGGGTGGTGCCCAGCAGATTGCCGGTATTCACCATGCCCGGTGTCCAGTGAATGCTTTCGCCATTCAGGTTGAAACGGATTTGGAGATTGTCTTTATCAAAAGCGCCGGAATTGCGTCGGTATTTCAGCCGCAGGGCGTCGGTGCGAATTTCCAGCCACTGGTCGCTCTTCTCAACCGCAAAGGACGGAACCGGTAAGTTGCGATTGATGAAAGTCAGAGATGCGCGGTCTTCAAAGTCGCCACCCGGAACCTGCTCCATGCGAACCAGCCGCGGTGTCAGCACCGTGAAGCGCACATCGCCGTCCACCACCATGGCTTCCGGCTGGGCTTCTGGCTTGAGCTGTGATTGGGCAAAAACAGACTGCGCCAGAAAGAACAACGCCAGAAAAATAAACAGGTTTCGCTTCAACATAAACTCACCGACCATTGCTGCCCCACAAACTCCAAAGACATGAATCCGGTGTTTGCTGATGTGACCTTCGCCAGCATGGATGCTGGCGCAGAGCCTACAGGGACGTATTCACGGCGTGTCAC
>CAZEWY010000083.1:0-14072 GCA_964515945.1 uncultured Cellvibrionaceae bacterium | reverse complement strand
ATGTCTTCCCGCGCTTCCCCGGCTTGAGTTTTGGTCACTCCGGCTTCCAGGAAAGCCACCTTGATTCCCATATCCGGCAGTATGCGCGGGTCCAGCTTTTCGAATGCGACGCGCACGCGCACCGTCGCCTTCTGGCGGTCAGCGGTGGGCACTATGGCGATAACGTGGGCGGGGATTTCCCAGTCGGGATAGGCTTCAAGGGTTGCCTGTACCGGCTGATCAGGGAAGATGCGGTCGATGTAACTTTCGTTGACATCCACCTCGATTTCCAGGGAATTCATATCCACCAGACTGCAAATACCGGTTCGGGTAAAACCGCCGCCGGCGGAAACCGGTGAGATCATTTCGCCCGGCTGTGCATCCTTGGATACCACCACGCCGGTGAAAGGCGCGCGTAGGGTCAGGTCGTCCAGATACTGTTTCTGTAATTCCACCCGGCGCTGGGCCGTGAGTACCTGTGCCTTTCGGGCATCGAGTTGCGCCTGTAATGACAGGAAGTTGCTGTTGGCGGCGTCCAATTCGGATTCGCTCGCCAGCTTTCGCCGGAACATTTGGGAAATGCGGCTTTTGATGCGTTCGGCTTCTTTCAGGCGGACGCGTGTCTCCTCCAGTTGCGCCCGGGCCAGGCTCAGCCCGGCCTGTTCCACCGCCAGGGTTTTGCGGGTATTGGAGTCGTCCAGCCGGGCCACCACCTGGCCCTCTTCCACGGCCATGCCCTCCTCCACCAGAACTTCCATCACCTTGGCGGTAACCTTGGATGAAACTGTGGCGTAGCGGCGCGCGGCGACATAGCCGGTGGCATCGAGTACGCTGCTGGGCGCGCTCTGATTGCTCACCACTCGCGCGGTCCGGGTTTTTACCGCCACCGCCTCCGGTGAAGACAAGGCCCAGACCCCCAGCGCAACCAACAGGATGCCAACGCCGCCCGCTAGCCATGGCCATTTGGCGTTGGGTTCAGGCTCGTCATCCCGCTCGATGCGAAGCTGGGATAAGAGCTCGCTTTTATCATTCATGGTAAAACATCCTGCTTTACAAAAGATTACACACCCAGCAGTGCGCCAGTGCATTTGTTATGAGATCACAATCCGGGTTGTAATCCTTGTCAGCACCGAGCTTGAACCCCAGCAATCGTCCATTTCCCGGTTTATTTAATTCACTATTGCTATTCTTCTTTTACTTGCGGTCCTTCACCCTTTCCCAGGGTAACAGGCGGATTTTATGGTATAGCAAAATTTCGGCAAACTCTAGCGCTGCCGTTTGGCAAGCTGTTAAAAAACGTTGGCGGTGCGGCTTCACCTTTGCCGGCATTAAACACGATTAACTCCACCTTCTGCCTCATAGTGGAGAAAATTCCATTGACGCAGGTCAGACATGGGAGACGCAGCGCTGTTGCGAGGATTCCCAATGAACCGGCAAGGTGATGAGGAAAAACAGATGCTAGAGCTTAAAGTCGTGATCCCCAACAAGCTTGCGGTGATGCCGCAGCCCACCCCAGAGGATGTCAAAGCTCTTGCTGAACAAGGGTATCGCTCGATTATCAACAACCGCCCCGACAATGAAAAACCCGGTCAGCCCAAGGCGGCGGACGTGCGCGCGGCGGCAAAACAGCACGGGCTTCACTATGAACATATGCCGGTAACCATTGAATCCATCACCCGTGAGGATGTCTTCGCCTTTCGGCAATCCTTCACTCTCGCGCCTCCTCCCGTGGCAGCTCATTGCGCGACCGGCAGACGCTCCTATCTGCTCTGGGCGGCCGGCGAGGTCGTCAATGCCGGCCGCCCAGTCCAGGATCTGATCGATCAGGGTGCGGCTATTGGTATCGATGCAAAAGATCTTCAGCAAGTCATGGATAGGATTTCAAAGGAGGAATGATGTTGGGCGTTGTCGGGTTAGGACGCTGCGCGTCTAACCCACGTGAAGCCAGGGAATCACGGTCACCCAACGCCGGTCCACCGGCGAGCGAACGATAAACACTGATCATTGCCAGTGCCTGACTGGTTTTGCCTTGTACCAGTGAATCCCGAGCGCGGCTGAATTCGAGTTCGGCGGTCAGCAATTCGAAGTAGCCGATAAAGCCTTGCTCGTACCGCTCCCGAGCCTGGTCAACTGCCTGACCGGCCGCCTGCTCGGCATCGGATAAAAATGCCACCCGTGCTTGCGCCTGCTGATAGCGCACCAGCCAGGTTTCGGTTTCTTCCAGCGCCAGTAATACTGTCTGGCGGTATTCGGCCAGTGCCGCTTCGGCATCCGCATCCGCGGCATCAATACGCGCCTTCACCAGTGCATGGTTTAAAAAGCTCCAGTCGATACCGAAAATTATCCGCTGGGATTCGGCGCCACTGGTGAACAGATCACTGCCGCTGGTTGCCAGGCTTCCGGCTAATCCCTGTAGGGTAAATCGTGGAAACAGATCCGCGGTCGCTACGCCAATACGGGCGGAAGCGGCGGCAACTCTTCGCTCCGCGGCGCGAATATCCGGCCGACGTCGCAAGACTTCTCCAGGAGTGCCCACAGGAATCAGAGGTACGGCTTCAGGAAGCTCCTTGGCAACGGAAAGCTTATCGACAAGTGTGCCCGGCGGCTTACCGGTGAGTACCGCAATCCGGTGCATATTGGCGCTGATGCCGGCCTGTAACTCGGGCACCGCTGCGCGGGTGCTATTCAGTTGCGCGCGGGCTCTGAACAGATCGAACTGGCTTGCACGCCCGGCCTTGAGCCTTGCGGAAACAATGTCCAGTGAGGATTGCTGAAGAGCCACATTATGTTGCGTGACGTGCAATTGTTGCTGAAGTCCGCGCAGCTCGAAATAGCTGTTCGCCAACTGACCGGCCAGGGCCACTTGCAGCGCTTGCACGTCCGCGCCGGCCGCTTCAAACTGCGCCTCTTGGGCCTCGCTGGCCCGTGCCAGACGTCCGAATAAATCAATTTCCCAAACCAGGGCCGCGCCGGCCTCATACAGATC
The DNA here is from genome assembly GCA_964515945.1 of uncultured Cellvibrionaceae bacterium. Taxonomy (GTDB): domain Bacteria; phylum Pseudomonadota; class Gammaproteobacteria; order Pseudomonadales; family Cellvibrionaceae; genus CAYQQJ01. The sequence continues at coordinate 11,107 of CAZEWY010000083.1, read as the reverse complement.
CAGTTCGTCGGCCTCCGGCTGCGCCCGCTCCACTTCCGCCAGCCGTTGGTGCGAAGCACCTGCGGACGCAGTGACACTCGGCCACTGCTCACGCCGTGTGCGACGCAGAAGTGCTTCCGCGCCCCGGTAGCGCGCTAGCATGGCCTGAAGGTCATAGTTGTCTGCAAGCGTGTCTTTAATAAGCTCTTCCAGTACTGGATCATTAAAGCCCTGCCAGAAAGTCTGGCTCGCTGATTGCGTTGCAGTCTGATTCTGTTGCTTGGCAGAGGCCGCGTAAAAGCGTTCTGTCTGTGGTAATTGCGACGCCTGGTAATCGGGGCCAACCGCGCAACCGCTCGCCATCGCCGCAATGATTATTGGCAATAATTTATTCATGAAATTTCTCCAGAGGGTTGCAGCGCAATGTTGCCTGCAGGTTCCCGGCGACTGGACAACCGGCGAAGCGCGACATAGAAAACCGGCGTGAGTACCAGGCCGAAAATGGTGACGCCGATCATGCCGCTAAAGACGGTCACGCCCATGGCGTTGCGCACTTCGCTGCCGGCTCCGCTGGCGGTCACCAGCGGCAACACGCCGGCAATGAAAGCAACGGACGTCATAACAATCGGGCGCAGGCGCAGGCGACAGGCTTCGAGCGCAGCCTCGACCGTGCTTTTGCCCTGCTTTTCCAGGTCGCGGGCAAACTCGACAATCAGGATGGCGTTTTTACAGGCCAGCCCTATCAACACGACCAGCCCCACCTGCACAAAGATGTTGTTGTCACCGCCGGTCAGCCATACGCCAAAGAGCGCGGCGAGCACACACATGGGAACTATAAGCACTATCGCCAAAGGCAATACCCAGCTCTCATACAACGCCGCCAACACCAGGAACACCAACAGCAGTGCCAGCGGAAATATCACCAGTACCGCATTGCCCTGATTGATCTGTTCAAAACTCAGGTCAGTCCACTCCAGCGTCATGCCCGGCGGTAGAACCTTTTCCGCCACTGCGGCCACCTGTGCCAGAGTTTGCGACGACGACAATACCGCCGGGTTTGACTGACCCAGCAGGTCCGCTGCCGGATAGCCGTTGTAGCGGATAACCGGGTCCGGGCCATAACTCTGGCGCAAAGTCACCATGGTGCTGAGCGGTACCATTTCCCCATCAGCATTGGCTGTGTATAGATGACTCAAATCGCTGGGCTCGTCCCTGAATGGTGCATCCGCTTGAGCCATGACGCGGAAGGTCCGGCCGAACAGATTTAAATCATTAATGTATTGCGAACCGAAATACAGTTGCAGCGTGCCATACAGGTCTCGCAGCCGAACACCCTGAGCCTTGGCTTTTTCGCGATCCACTACGGCATCGAGTTGTGGCACATTGGCCTGATAGGAACTGAACGGATAGAACAGGCCGGGCGTCTGGCTCAAGGCCAGCGCCAGCGAGTTGGTTGCGGTTTGCAATTCACCATAGCCGGCAGCCCTGCGATCCTGCACATAGAGTGAATAACCGGAACCGGCGCCCAATCCGAAAACCGGTGGCGGCATAAAGGTGATGGCAAAGCCTTCCTTGATGGAACCCAGTTTGCCATTCAGCTCGGCGGCAATTTCCTGGGCCGTGCGATCGCGCACGGCAAAGTCATCAAACAGAATAAATACCGTGCCCACGTTGGGTGTATTGGTGCCTTGCAGTGCATTGAAACCAACGAAGGCTGCCGCGTGGGCGACGCCTTCAGTTTCCAATGCCATTTCGCCAACTCTTCGGGCCACGGCTTCGGTGCGATCCAATGAAGCGCCTTCCGGCAAGCGGATACTGCCGACCAGATAGGTTTTGTCCTGGGTCGGTATAAACCCACCGGGCACCTGGTTGAACATCCACGCCGTCCCCAACAACAGCAACACATAAACTGCGAACACCACACCGCGACGGCCGAGGCTCTTGCCCACCAGGCGTTCATAACGTACACCGGTTCGATGGAAGAAGCGGTTGAACGGGCGGAATATCCAGCCAAAAAGGCGGTTGATAATGCGCGCCGGCAAATCCGGCATCGCGCCATGAGGCTTGAGCAGTGCCGCCGCCAAAGCGGGCGACAATGTCAGTGAGTTAATGGCGGAGATGACCGTGGCTATGGCAATGGTGGTGGCGAACTGACGATAGAACTGCCCGGTGATGCCATCCAGAAACGCCATGGGCACAAACACCGCACAGAGCACCAGGCTGATGGCCACAATGGGCCCACTGACTTCACGCATGGCCTGGTGCGCCGCTGCCAGCGGCGCCAGCCCCTGCTCGATATTGCGCTCGACGTTCTCCACCACCACTATGGCATCGTCCACCACAATGCCGATGGCCAGTACCATGGCAAACAGGGTGAGTGTGTTGATGGAAAATCCGAACAACAGAAGCAACGCGAAGGTGCCGATGATGGACACTGGAACAGCCAGCAAGGGAATCAGCGACGCGCGCCAGGTTTGCAGGAACAGGATAACAACCAGTACCACCAGCGCCACGGCTTCGAGTAGCGTCATGATGACGGCTTTAATGGAGGTGCTGACAAACACCGTGGGATCGTAGGCGATTTCCCATTCCAGGCCTTTTGGAAAGGCCACGGCCAATTCCTCCATTTTGGCGCGCACCGCTGCGGACACATCCAGCGCATTGGAACCTGGCGCCTGAAAAATGGGAATGGCAACAGCTTGCTCGCCATTGAGCAAAGCGCGCAGAGAATCCTGAGACGATGCCAGCTCAATGCGGGCAATATCCCGCAGCCGTGTTATTTCACCATTGGCACCGGTTTTCACGACGATTTCGCCGAACTCCTCGACGCTGGTCAGCCGGCCCTGGGCATTGATGGAAATCATCAGATCGGCACCCTTCGGCATGGGCGCTGCACCTATTTGGCCGGCGGACACCTGGACGTTCTGGTCTTGCACGGCAGCGGTAATGTCACGCGCGGAAATACCCAAGGCAGCGGCTCGTTGCGGGTCTATCCACAGGCGCATGGCGTAATCCCCCGCACCAAACAAACCGGCTTGCCCTACGCCAGGAATACGGGCCAGTTCGTCGCGAATATGCAGCAGGGCGTAATTGCGAATGTAGGTTGCGGATAGAATAGCGTTCGGTGACGTCAGGTGAACCGCCATCATCAGGTTGGGTGATTGCTTCTGTGTTGTCACGCCTAGGCGTCGTACATCTTCCGGTAAACGCGGCAAGGCTTGAGATACGCGGTTTTGCACCTGCACTTGCGCCTGATCCGGATCAGTTCCCAGGGCGAAGGTCACGGTAATCGCAAGGCTGCCATCACTGCCGGCAACGGATTTCATGTAGATCATGTTTTCCACGCCGTTGATCGCTTCCTCCAGTGGCGTGGCAACGGTTTCGGAAATGGTTTTCGGATTGGCACCGGGATAGCTGGCACTGACCAGTACACTGGGCGGCACCACCTCGGGATATTCGCTGACCGGCAACAGCGGAATGCTGATCAAGCCAACAACAAATATAATGATTGACAGCACCGACGCGAAGATCGGGCGGTCAACAAAAAATCTGGAAAAGTTCATGTCAACAGTTCCCCGGAACGCACCCCGGGGCGCGCTCGTATTAGTGAAATTTTTGTTTAAATTGGAAAGGTAAAAGGGGTTTGAGAATTATCCCGGTGTATTGGCTGCAAGTTTTGGCTGATCCTGATCAGGCCGCATTTCTACAAGCTGCGGCGACACATGCATACCCGGGAATGCAATTTTTTGCAGGCCGTTTACCACCACTCTCTCACCATTCTGCAAGCCGTCCTTTACGACCAGCAGGCCATGGAAGCGGCGCCCGACATCAACAAAACGCCGCGCAACCTTATTGCTTTCATCCAGCACATAAACGTAACGCCGATCCTGATCCGTCAGTACCGCTTTTTGATCGATCAAAACAGCCTGGTCCGCTGTGGTGATGGGCATTTCCACCCGGGCAAATTGACCGGGCCTTAAGCGGTTATCCGGGTTGGGCACCAGAGCGCGGTATTGCAGAGTGCCGGTGCTGCTGTTGTATCGGTTGCTGATAAAATCCAGCTGCCCCGTGATATATGTATTGGCATCACTCCCCAGTCGAATGCGTACTGGCAGGTCGGGCGCCGCAAGAGAATTGATTTGCGCCGTGCCCTGGTCGCTCTCGAAGTAAACATACAGAGGATCGACCGAGACGATATTGGCGAGTACCGTGGTATTAGCGGTTGCCAGATTACCGCGGGTGACTTCCGCGCGGCCGATACGGCCACTGATGGGCGCCGTGATCCGGGTGTACTCGAGCTCGAGCTGCGCGCTTTTCAAAGTTGCGATCCCTGCATTCACGGCGGCTCGTGCCGCAATTTCGGCGGCAGTGCGCTGGTCGAATTCCTCGCGGGAAATGGCGCGGCTCTCCCAGAGCTTTTCAGCCCGTTCGGCCTCACTGCTCGCCAATTCAAGCTGGCTTTGGGCGCGGGCAAGTTCCGCCTGGGCAAGTTGTTCCCGGGCTTTGTACTGGCGCGGATCGATTTGAAAAAGTAACTCGCCCTGCTCTACCAGGTCACCTTCAACAAAATTGATCCGCTCAATATAGCCACTGACCCTGGGTCTCAGGTCCACGGTCTCCGGTGCGGTAACGCGACCCGTGAAGGCGCCCCAGAGAATGACTTTTTCTTCCTGCACAACGGCCACATCAACCTGTGGCGGTGGCGGCGCCGTACTGATCGCCTCTTCGCTCCTGGCTTCACAGCCCATTAATGCTGCCAAGAGCAGCAAGCTTCCCAAAACTCGGTTGAACTGGCTCACGTTAATTGCTCGCACGTTTCGACTCCCTTTCATTGGTTTTAAATGCCACAGTCATTGACGCAATAATGGCGCCGGCTGCATTGTGCGTACCTTAAAGGGGCAGCGAGAGGGAGCGGTATCGGATTTCTACGAGGTGATTGCCCAATTCTGCTTTTGGATTTTTCGAGGAAACATCGAAAAGTGCGATGGGGATGTGAAAGCGCCGTAAAATTACGCAAAACAGCCAATAAAAAGGCGGCTTGCGCGATCCTGCAGCTTTATTGCCCGATTCTGCAACGACCGATTAAACACTTTCGGCTTGCCAAATCCTGCGGTATTCTATACGCGGCTCAGGCTCATAAGTTGAAGACACTGATACAGACAGCTACAGGGAACCCGCAATGAACAGTCAAGCCTCCATCATTGATCATATTGATCAACCCATGTGCCGCCAGCTTGCCGACATGGTGCTCGCCAAAATGCCTGTCGAAGGCATTTCCGAAACCGCCATTCCAGGTCTTGACCTGTACCGCAAGGATTCTCCCAGCAATTGTATCTGTACGGTTTATCAGCCCGCTTTGTGCGTCATTGCTCAGGGAAGCAAGACGGTCAAACTCGGTGACAGGGAAATTTTATATGGACCGCTGACCTACATGGTTACGGCCATCGACCTCCCTGTTGCGGGTCAGGTAGTCGGTGCCACGGAGGAGGAACCCTTCCTCGCCGTTAAAATCGCGATAGATCCCAAGGAGGTGGCCGACCTGGTACTGGAAATGGGCGACGACCTTCGCGTCAAGCAGGACCAATGCCCCTGTGGCCTATGCGTGGCAGCCGTGGATTACGGAATTCTCGACGCGATGACACGGCTCGTTCGTCTGCTGGATTCCCCTGCCGATGCGTCCGTGCTGGCGCCACTTATAAAACGCGAACTCATTTATCGTGCACTCGTGGGTGAAATGGGCGCCCGGATGCGCAACTTTGTAAAAGCCGACAGCCAGGCCCACCGCATTTCGCGGGTGATTGAAGAACTTAAAGCACGGTTCGCCGAACCTCTGCGCGTGGCAGACCTTGCGGAAAAGGTCAATATGAGCGAATCCGCTCTGTACCATACGTTTAAAGAAGTCACGCGCATGTCCCCGGTGCAGTACCAAAAGAAACTGCGTCTGCACGAAGCACGCAGACTGATGTTAAGTGAAGGCCTGGAAGCCAGTACCGCCAGCTACAAAGTGGGTTATGAAAGCCCCTCGCACTTTAGCCGCGAATACAGCCGTATGTTCGGCGCACCGCCACGGGCGGATGTTGCCAGGTTGCGAGGCGATGAAAGACGATTGGCTGCCGGTATGTGATGGAAGCTCGGGATCCAGTGATTGCCGCTAACCCGACGTCTCATTGACTTATTTTTCCCGCAGGGTTTTGAGGGCGCCGCTCCACGCAATAAGTTGGTCAAGCATAGTGTTGGCTGAATCCTCATGACGCGACGCGGGCTTGAACTGGCTCATGTTTTCGAAGTCCGTAAAAAGTGAGAGCATGACCTGGCTGCGGACATCGGCAATTTGCAATTCACCCATGGTGAGCCGTAGCTGCTCCACGGCCCTGACGCCGTAGGCGCTGCCGTAGCCAACAAATCCCGCAGCCTTGTTGTTCCACTCCGCATAAATAAAATCGAGCGCATTCTTCAGCGCCGCTGATGTACCGTGGTTGTATTCGGGCGTCACGAAAACGAAACCGTCGAAGCCGCGAATCTTGTCGGCCCATCGCTGGGTGTGAGGTTTGCTGTATTGGCCCATGGAAGGAGGCATGGGTTCGTCGAGAAGAGGCAGATCGAAATCGCGCAGGTCGATAAGCTCGCATTCGGCGTCCGTGCGTTTTTTCGCAATCTCGTGAAACCAGCGCGCGACGGCCTCGCCATTGCGTTCGGGGCGGGTACTACCGAGAATAGTTGCCAGCTTGATCATCTGTCTTCTCCTTTCTGACCGTAAAGTTTCAGCAGCCTCTAGGAGGCTGTCGGACTTAAGGCTGATCTACTGCGCCGGTGGAAAACCGGTCCATTTTTCCGCGCTTTCTTGTTGCATAGAACCACTATGCGCCTCAAAAGCGCGAAAAACTGTCCTCGGTTGCCTACCTTGCTCGCTACGATCGCTTAAGTCCGACAGACTCCTAGCGCCTGGATATTTTATGAGTGCCTGTCCATGACAGAGTTCCGGGCTTGTCACAAACCCCTGTCCATTCAGCCCGATTGTCGGATGGCCCGCATCAGTTCATCCTTTGACATCTGGCTGCGCCCTGCAATACCCAGTGTTTTCGCGCGCTCGTAAAGTGCCGATTTGCTCATATCGGGATCCAGGTCCTCGTGGCCGGTCCTGTCTGCGGCTTTGGCTGAGGGCGAGGTCTTTTTACCCCGTCGCGTTTTTTTCGGTTCCGTATGGCTCGCGTGTTTGTCGATGGGCGCCGCTTCGCCCTTTGCCTGCAGGCTTTGTTTCAACACCTGCATGAGGTCGATAATTTGGGCACTTTCCGGCTCGGGCACATCGGGCGCGTGCAGTACGTCTTCGCCCGCTTCCAGTTTATGCTCGACCAGTTCAAGCAGTCTTCGACTGGTGTCGTCCGTAAGTTCCTCCCGGTCCAGTTCGTCAATGGACAGCTTGCGCATGGCCTGTGAAATGGCTTTGATTTCGGCTGCGGAGGCCTTCGCCAGTTTCGGCAGGCCGACGTCCTCGGGTGTACGCAGTTCGTCGTGGAAGCGCAGGGTCTCGGCGCGAAGTACGCCCTGCTCGGCGATGATGGCGACAAGATATTCCTTGCCGCGCATCACCACCGTTGCAATACCGGCGCGAGACACCGACTCCATGGTTTCCGCCAGCAGGCGGTAGGCCTTGACCGCGCCCTCTTCCGGCACCAGAAAATAGGCGCGCTCGAAGTACATGGGGTCGATGGCATGCACAGGCACAAAACGCCGGAGGTCAATTTCCCGGGATTTTGGCGGCACCAATGCCTCCAACTCCTCATCCGAGATTTCGATGAATTTCTCGCGCTCTATTTCATAACCGCGCACCAGATCGTCGGGTAAGAGCGGGACCTCTTCCCGGGAGCAAAAATAGCGGCGCGCCAGGGGTGTTCCATCTCGGTCCAGCATCCGCAATGACACGCGGCTACTGCGGTTGGCCGTATAGAGGTTCACGGGCAGGCTGACCAGCCCGAAGGCGATGGTGCCGGACCAGAAGGAGTGGATGCCGCCGGTATCTTCGTCATCTGTGTCGTCAGCCATGTTGACGCGCTCCCGATTGACCTGTCTCATCCTGACGAGCCTTGAGCAAGCTGGCTTCCAGTGCCTTGCTCAGATCTTCCGACGGGGCCTTGCGGCGCGGCCGCATTTTCGCCACCTTGCCGCCCGAGGCTTTGGTTCGTATCAGTTCCAGTACCCGTTCACGATACTCATCGTGATAGTCTTCGGGCTGAAAATCCGCCGCCAGCATTTCCACAAGCTGACGCGACATGTCGAGCTCGCGTTTGTCCAGATCGGCGCCCGATGGTCTTTCAATGGCGTCCATGGATACCACCTCCTCGGCGTGGCGCAGTGCGATCAACATCGGATAGCCGGCGTGGAGCCGCAGGGCACCCGTATAGGACTTGTTACGCATGACCCAGTGAGCAAGCCCCTCATGGTTGGATTCGGTCAGAGCACCGATCAAGGCGGCGTATTGGGAATTGGATCCATCCGGACCCAGGTAATAAGGCCGACGGTAGTAGCGATGATCGATAAGGTCCTGAGGCAGAAAGTGCTCGATATTGATTTCCCGGGACGGCTCCGGTTCCAGGGAATCCAGTTCCTCGGGCTCAAGCATGACCAGGTCGCCCTCGGGCGTGAAGATGCCGCGACGCACCGCCTCCCGGGGGACCACTTCTTCTGTTTCCGGATTGACCATCGCCTGTTTTACCGGAGCGTGATCCGCCTCATGCAGCATGCGAAAATGCACGTCTCTGTCCTGAATCGCGGAATAGAGTTTTACCGGTATCCGAATGTCTCCAATTCGGACAATGGCTTTCCACATTGCTCTTGCTGCCATTGGTGTTGTCCTCTCATGGCACGTCTTCAACGAGTGAATCCGCCGTCGGGTTACGGTGTTCGCATAGCTCACATCTAACCGGACCTACTCATGGCCTCGGTCAAGGACCGACGCGCCGCCTCGAACCCCTGCCAGGGATCCTCCTTCAGCGAACCCAGGCGGCGGTGCAGGTTCTCCAGGTTGTAGCGATCCGGTCGCAGGGCCTCTGTCACTTCGTCCCAGGCCACAGGCACGGCCACTGGTGCATTGGGCCGCGCACGGGTGGAATAGGAGCCGATTGCCGTGGCGCCGCGGCCGTTGCGCAAATAGTCGATGAAGACGCGGCCCCGGCGCCGGCTCTTGGTCATGGTCGACGTCACGCGGCGCGGATCCGCCCGAGCCTGGGCTTTCGCCACCTCGTGACAGAATGCCTTTACCTGGTCCCAGCCGTACTCGGGAATCACCGGTACTACTAAATGCAGCCCTTTGCCGCCGGTGGTGCGCGGAAAACTCTCAAGATTAAGGCCGGCGAGACGGTCGCGAAGTTCCCGAGCCACCCGCAGTGTTTCCGGCAGGGGGACATCCGGCGCCGGGTCCAGGTCAAACACCAACTGGTCGGGATGTTCGACGTCGTCGACTGTGCTTCCCCATAGGTGCAATTCCAGTGCCCCCACCTGAACCAGTGCAATAACATCCGACAAGGTACGGATATAGACGTAGGGTGATGGGCCTTCCTTTTCGTCGATCATGACCCTCGGCACGGCTTTGTCCACGGTGCTGCGCGGATGTTTCTGGAAAAAGCAGTCCTTGATATGGCCGTTCGGGCAGCGCACCAGCGACAGGGGCCGATGAGCGAGCTGAGGCAATGCCCATGGTTCGATCTCCTCGTAATACTGAGCAAGCGCGAGTTTGGTGATGCCCAGCTCCGGATAGAGAATGCGGCTGGCGTTGGTCAGTTTGACGCCGGCAACTTCGGCGGTATCCCGCATTCGACGCCGCACAGTTGGTTTGGCTTGGGATGCCGGGTTTGATGGTCCAGTTCGTGGCCCAGTTTTGGGCGCGGCACCCTGAAACCCGCCCTCCGGAAGCTTGATCTCCTTCGGGTCGCGGTCTTCCCTCAAGCCCCGGAAGGACGGGTGGCGCAGCACGCCGTCGCGGGTCCATTCGCTGAATTCCACCTCCGCCACCAGTTGTGGGCGTACCCAGTGCAACCCCCGCTCGTTTGGCGGTATGGCAAATGGAGTCTCATCGATTTCCAGCTTTCGAAGCTGGGCATGCAGTTCCGTGAGCACGCGCTCGCTGAAGCCGGTGCCTACCTTGCCGGCATAGACCAGTTCCTTGTCCCTCCACCCGCCGAGAAGCAAGGCGCCGAAACCCTTGCGCGCGCCGCCCGGGTCCGTATAACCACAGACGAGCAGCTCGTCCAGACCGGTACACTTGACCTTGAGCCAGTCCCGGGTTCGGCCGCTGCGGTAGACGCCCTGGGCGCGCTTGCAGATGATGCCTTCCAGACCGAGCCGGCAGGCCTGTTCCGCGAATTCGGGGCCCTGCCCGAGCAGATGCTCCGTGAACCGTATTTCGGTGCTGCCGGTGAAACCGGAGGCCGCCAACAGCTGTTCCAGCGTTTGTTTGCGCTCCGTGAGTGGGACCTTGCTGAGGTCGTAACCGTCCAGGTGCAACAGGTCGAACAGCTGATAAACCAGGCCGCGCGTATCCTTTGCGGCCAGCGCTTCCTGAAGTGCCCGAAAGCTGGTGGTGCCATCGGGCGTCATGGCGACAATTTCGCCATCGAGCAGCGCCTGCTTGCCGGCCAGCCTCTTGAGCACCGCGGCGGTTGCCGCAAAGCGGCGGGTCCAGTCCTTGCCGTTGCGACTGATCAGTTTCAGGGATGAGCCATCCCAGCGCGCGAGTATGCGATATCCATCGAATTTGATTTCGTGCAGCCAGTCATCACCAGCCGGTGCCTGCGGCACGAGAGTGGCGAGGCTGGCGGTTGGTTTATGAGGGAGCGGTTTTTTGCGGGCGCCGGCAAGAGCGGCGGGGTCCGGCACCGGGATCTGTACGGCAGAGTCGTCAGCGACAGCTTTGTCAGAGGGAATTTCGCCGGACCGGGACCAGGTGCGGTCGCGGTCCGCGGCTATCTGCTTCATGGTGCGCCCGGTGGTGACACTCAGATCCGTCAGTTCGGATTCCCCCGCGGCATTGTCATTCCGCTTGATCAAAAGCCAGTTGTCGCCTTCGCTGGATCGCCCCGTCGATCTCACCAGTGTCCAGGCGCCGCGAAGTTTTTCGCCGGCGAGGACAAAG
>CAZEWY010000082.1:0-14292 GCA_964515945.1 uncultured Cellvibrionaceae bacterium | reverse complement strand
ATCCGTACGACCGCGTCGCAACTGAAAAGCCGCCAGTAATTGCAGCACGCCGAACAAACTGACACCCGCTGCCAGGATATGGAGTTCCTGGGCCAGGTCCAGTTGCGCAATGCCGGCGCCGGCAACCAGGCCCACTGCCAGCCAGATCAGACCCGCGCGCTGATATTGCGTGTGGCTGCGGGTTTCCGTTGCGTCTTCGGCTTTGCGCAGGTTCGCCTGGTGGCGGCTGAAGGCAGCCAATTGTTCGGGACTGTATTCCTTGGTGGTGAATACCGTCCAGATAACAGCCAGCAACAAAATGGCGCCGCCCGCATAAAAAGCGTAAATCACTGACGGCGGGATAACGCCTTCTCCCGCCGTGTTGCTGATACCCAGCCAGTTGGTCATGATCCAGGGCAGGGCGGACGCCACCACCGAACCCACGCCAATAAAAAAACTTTGCATGGCGAAGCCGGCGGTGCGCTGTCTGTCGGGCAGCATGTCGCCGACAAAGGCGCGAAACGGCTCCATGGCCACATTGATGGAGGCATCCATGATCCACAGCATACCCGCAGCCACCCAGAGGGCCGGCGAGTTTGGCATGACGAAGAGCGCCAGGCTGGCAACCACGGCGCCCACCAGAAAGTAGGGCCGCCGCCGGCCGAGCCGGTTCCAGGTCTTGTCGCTCATGTAACCGATAACCGGCTGCACCAGCAGCCCGGTGACCGGTGCGGCAATCCACAGCAGGGGGATATCGTCTATGGAGGCACCGAGGGTCTGAAAAATACGGCTGACGTTGGCGTTTTGCAGGGCAAAACCGAACTGAATGCCAAGAAAGCCGAAGCTCATGTTCCAGATTTGCCAAAAGCTGAGTTGCGGTTTTTTATTCATATGATCAACATTTTTATGGTGATTGGTGATTGGTGATTGGTGATTGGTGATTGGTGATTGGTGATTGGGTGATTGGGTGATTGGGTGATTGGGTGATTGGGTGATTGGTGATGGGTGATTGGTGATGGGTGATGGGTGAGCGGTGAGCAGATAAGAATGGAAAATTGAGTCTATTTTTCGCTCACCGCTCACCGCTCACCGCTTACTGCTCACCAATCACTCATCACCCAAATAACGCTCTTCCGTCAGCGCGTTGCGGTCCCATACCTGCTGATCGCTCAGGGAGCGCAGCAGCTTGATGTACTCGGCGTGACTCCAGGCCAGGGGCGTGGCGGAGTTGGTGCCTTCCCCGCGGGTATAGTGGTAAACCTCGTTATTGCCGACGCCGTCCCACACCTGCTCCGGCAGCATCAGGCCCGGGTTGGCGAAGAGCTCCATGGCCTTTACATAAGTATGGCGCAGATCATCGATTTTGGACGGATTGAGTTCGCCCAGTTGTTTTGCCCTGGCCAGCTCGTAATGACCTCGTTCACCGGTAAAGATGGGCCAGACACGCCCACGTTGTCCCGCCGCCATTTCGCCACCGTAGCCGTAGGCGCGGCCGGTCACGGCATTTTCACCGTAGCCATCCTTGCCATAGCGCCGCCAGCCCGGGAATACGCCTTCAACACCGGGGAAGGTGAACTCGTACTTCACGCGCAGGGCATCCGGCAGGCCGGTATTGTCCAGTTCCGGCAGGCTGCCCGTTATATGCGGATCAGTCGCGGCGCGAACGCCATAGCGCACCAGTTCCAGAAAGCCCGCATCGATAATCTTGCTCTCGTTGAGGGGCCCCTGGCCGTTGGCATCGTTCAATTGGCCCTGGTCATCGGGGTTGGTGTTCTGGCTGATGCGCAGGAAATAGCGGCCGTCAGCGGGCGCCTGGTCAAATACCCCCTCGGTAGTAAAGCTGTAGGCTTCGATGTGACCGGCGTAACCGTCGGCCGCCACCAGGTAACGCTGTGCACTCTCGCTGTCCCCAGCCAGTTCCGCCAGATCGGCGGCGGATACCAGCCCCGTTACTATGGCGGCCATGGTGGAGGGCGAGTAGCCCGGCTGCTCCTCCCAGCGTTCCTGCTGGGTAAAGGGCGGTTCGATGTCGGCCTGATTCCAGCCCAGGTTTACCTGGCCGCCGTCGACGAGAAACTCGGCCGCCGGCTTGAGCATTTTCCGGTACCAGTCGATGGCTTCCTCGTCCGTTAACAGCCCCTCCTGCCACAAACGCCAGCCGAGCATGATGGGCATGGCGGTCTGGTCCATCTGTACGGCGAACCATTCAAGGGTGCCATCGACTTCGGTTTTCTGCAGAAACCAGCCGCCGGCGCCTGTGGATCCCGGCGTCTGGTCGGAGACCTGAATCTGCTCAAGATATTCGAAAGCCACCTTGGGCGTCTCCCGGTCTCCCAGTGCCAGAAGCGCCATGGCGACCTGGTAAAAATCCCGTGGCCAGACGGCCTTGTAGCCGGTTTTGGGTGTGCCAGCCGGAGTGGTGTCGCCCCAGGGGTTGGAAAGTGATGCGATCAGTGCACCGGCGTGGGTCTTGTCTTCCTGGGCCTTGAGAACCATTGCGCTGGCATAGAGCAGCTTGCCACCGTCGGTGGCCGTGGCGCTGAGCTGTTCCAGTGCCGGCAGGGATGCCAGATAGTCTTCCCAGCCCGTGGCTTCGCCCTCACCGTTGTAGCGGGCCAGCACATCTTCGTAACCCGACTCCAGCGTCTGACGGGCCGCCTCGGCGCTCTGTGTCGAGCTGTCACCGAAGCCCAGCACAAACTGCCACTCGGCGGTTTCCGCGCTTAGCGTTGGCAGTTGCAGAATCATGGCGACATTGCCGCGCGCGTCGCCGGTCGTCTGGTACTGCTCGGTCAGGGTGCCCCTGTTGGCGAGATCGCCGAGCCCGTCAGAGACACCGACAAAACCCACGGAGCTGCCAGCAAAGTCGGCGTCGGTGGCCAATGTCAGCACAGTACCGCCGTCTTCCGCATGGAGAAGCCCCTTGTCAATCCAGGCTCTGTCGTTGCTGCCGGTGTTGGCGACCTGCGGGTTCAGGTACAGGTAAGGAGTGATCCCCTTGGCAAAGGCGCGGAAGAAAACTTTCACCATCAGGCTGTTGCGGTCGGGATCCGTGAACACATGTTTTTCTATCTCGTAGAGGCCGTCCTTGTCCCGATTGATGATTTTATAGGCGAGTGACAGCGGCCGACCGTTACTGTCCGGATGCAGGTATTCCACGGTGGTTACAGTGTCGGTTTTTTCCTGATCCAGAAAACCCTCTCCCTGAATATAAAACTGCATCTCGCTGAGCTGCGCCTCGTGAATCAGGCCGAACATTGTTTCGGTCACTATGCCCTGCGCCAGGGAAAACCACACCCTGGAGACGGCGCCTGTGCGCGCATCGTCACTGTACTGGCCATCGAGATAAGCCTCGTAGGAGGTGCCTATGCCAGTCTTGCCGGAATAGGCCCAATGCGACCCGGCCCCCGGCGCGCCCGGGGCCACCGCCTTGGTGTCGATGGATTTCTGTTGGTTGCAGGCGGCCAATGCTGCCAATGAAGCCAGCACAAAATACAGCTTGAAGTTCATGGTGAATCCTTTTTTATACGAGCGGAGATATTACCGGAATCGGAGAAATGGAGAACCCTTGTTTCAGACCGTCAAAAAGAGGGACCTTTTTGATGAGCCTACAGGGACGTATTTACGGCGTGTCTGAAACAAGGGGTCTCCATTTCATATGCCTCGTTAGTAAGCCCAGAGTATAAAAGCAAATGGAAACGGGTTGTGGGTCAATTACCCCATTGCATACGTATTCATTGGCTGGAAGGCGGGGAAAGCCCTAAGGTTGTTCTATGCATACGTATGTAAGCTATTGCGCCAGATAAGGGCGTCGACGTATTGTTAATAACAGTGTTTTTAACAGCAAACGACACAAAAAATGTACACCGTATTTCTATCTCTATTCCTTTTGATTTGTACCCAAAAAAATCAGGAAAAAATAATGCAGCGCTGTAGTCCCTTTCAGTATTCACTCTTCCAGTCTTTACCCGAGGTCGCTCAATGGAGTTACGGAGCGGAGGTGCTCTCATGCAAGTTCCTGTGCAAATAGTACCCTGGTGGCGGGGCGCGGTAATTTATCAGGTTTACCCCCGCAGCCTTATGGACAGTAATGGCGACGGTATTGGAGATTTGCCGGGCATTATCAGCAAGCTGGATTATATTCAGAGTCTGAATGTCGACGCCATCTGGATATCGCCATTTTTCAAATCGCCGATGAAGGACTTTGGTTACGATATCAGCGACTACCGTGATATCGACCCGATCTTCGGCACACTCGATGATTTTGACAATTTGATAGAGCAGGCGCACAGCCGAGGGCTCAAGATCATTATTGACCAGGTGCTCAACCACACATCGGATCAGCACCAATGGTTTCAGCAAAGCCGGGAATCGAAAAGCAACGAGAAATCCGACTGGTATGTCTGGGCCGATGCCCGGGACGACGGCACGCCACCCAATAACTGGCTGTCGATTTTCGGCGGTTCCGCCTGGCAGTGGGAGCCGCGACGCTGCCAATACTACCTGCACAATTTCCTGAAAAGTCAGCCGGACCTGAATTTCCATTGCCCGGACGTTCGCCAAGCCATTCTCGCGGAAGTGGAATTCTGGTTGAAACGCGGCGTGGACGGCTTGCGCCTGGATGCCATCAATTTCTGCTTCCACGATAAGCAGCTGCGCAGTAACCCCTCCAAGCCCCAGATCGAAAGAAAAGGGCGCGGCTTTCGGGAAGATAATCCTTACGCTTTTCAGCGTCATATTTATGACAACACGCAACCGGAAAACCTGGAATTTATTCAGAGTTTGCGCGGTTTAATGGATCGCTACCCCGGTTCAGTGACGCTGGGGGAAATACAATCCGAAGACTCGCTGAAAACCATGGCGGAATATACCCAGGGCGACAAGCGGTTGCACATGGCATACAGCTTTGAGTTGCTGGTGGATGAACTCTCCACGGATCACATCCGCTCCACGGTTGAAACATTGGAGGCTGGCCTTGCCGGTGCCTGGCCCTGCTGGTCCATCAGTAATCACGATGTGGTGCGGGTCATGTCCCGCTGGGGGGGCGAGCAACCGAATGCCGACCTGGCCAAGGTATTGAACGCCCTGCTTTTATCGTTGCGTGGAAGTGTGTGCACCTATCAGGGTGAGGAATTGGGTCTGACCGAAGCGGATATTTTACCCGAGCAACTGCAGGACCCCTATGGCGTTGCCTTCTGGCCCATGTTCAAGGGACGGGATGGTTGCCGCACACCCATGCCGTGGAAGCAGGCATCAGCCAACGGCGGATTTTCGGATGCCGAACATCTCTGGTTGCCTTTGCCTGAAGCGCATCGCCATTACGCCGTGGATGTTCAGGATGCGGATATTGATTCCATACTCAATGCCTATCGCGTTTTTTTGCAGTGGCGAAACCGGCAGAAGACTTTGCGCCTGGGAAGCATTCGTTTTGTGGATGCTCCGCCGGATTGCCTGACATTTATTCGTGAGTATGAAGGGGAGCGATTGCTGGTGTGCCTTAATTTAGGTGGTCATAAAAAAGAAATTAATCTCGCAGGTATGACAGTTATACAGGTTATGAATGGTCACGGATTTTCGGTGGCGGAGTTGCAGGAGACAACTTGTCAGTTGCCGGCATACGGCGCATTTTTCGCGGCGATTGATTGAGTCCGCGCCATTAACGAATGAGAAATTAAAAGCGTGACTGTTTTGCATACGTATGTAATGACAAATCCCTTTATGAATACGTATGCAAACGCTTGTTCATTAATTCGGGCAAGAATAGGATTTGAATTCAACACTATAAGAAGCAGCTTGAGGTTATACCATGCGTAATGAGAGAGTTTCCACAACTAGCAGCACTACCGAAATAAAGCGTTCCGGTTTCGCCCGGTCAGTTTTGTCCCTGGCAATTGCCGCTGCCATACCATCAGTTTCCATGGCCCAGGTAAACACTGAAGAGAGTTCGAGTACAGCGCGTAACATGGGGCTTGTAGAGGAAGTCGTTGTTACCGGTTTTCGGCGCAGTTTACAAAACTCCCTGGACATAAAAGAAAACGCATCATCCATTGTTGAAGCCATATCCGCCGAAGACATTGGTAAGCTGCCGGATACCAGTATTGCGGAATCCCTTGCGCGCTTGCCCGGTTTGGCAGGTGAGCGTGTCAACGGCCGCACCAGTGGCATTTCCGTTCGCGGCTTCAGCGAGGAGTATGTCGCGACGACCATGAATGGCCGCGAGCTTTTGGGTATTGGAGATAACCGGGGCGTAGAATACGATCTTTACCCCGCCGAAATTATTTCCGGTGCTGTTGTCTACAAAACACCGGATGCGAGCCTCGTCAATCAGGGTTTGGGCGGCATTGTCGACTTGCGGACCCTGCGTCCGCTGGAGCAGGACCGTATTATCAGCCTCAACGGCAGCTACGAAATGAATGGCCTTGAATCCGCCAACCCGGATTACGACGATACCGGACATCGTTTGGCGGCAACCTACTCGGATAAGTTCGCCGATGATACCTTTGGTATTGCGATCACAGTTGCCACCATGGAATCGCCCAGCCAGGAAGAGCAGTTTCGCGGCTGGGGTTATCCGAGCGTAGATGGCGGTGATCCTAATGCTCCATTTATTCTGGGCGGGCACGACACTTTTGTGCGCTCGGCCGTTATGGAGCGCGACACAGTTTCTGGCATCGTGCAGTACGAACCAACCGACCGATTGAGCTTTACGCTGGACGCGCTCTACATTGATTTTGTCGAATCCAAGGTTTTCCGCGGTCTTGAAGAGGGCGGTCCAATATGGGGTGGGGCAAATTACTCGATCGAATCCGTTGAAGATGGGCTGGTAACTGCCGGGGAATTTGACGGTTTTCATAGCGTTATCCGCAACGACGGCGAAGTAAAGGATGCCGAACTCACCACCTTTGGCTTTAATGCAAAATATTATCTGAGTGACGCCTGGTCAATGACCGTGGATGCGGCCACGAGCGAATCATCCAAAACTATTCTGAACATGGAAAGTTATTCCGGGGTAGGGCGTGCCGGAACGACCACTCAGGGTGATCCGGCTGCACGCTCATGGGTAATGACGGATAAAGGTGCATTTTACGGACCGCACTCAAGTTTGACCACGCCGGATTACACCGACCCGAACATCATTCGTCTGGCTGGGCCTCAAGGCTGGGGTGGTGCCATTGCACCACTGGTTGGCGGTAACAACAACGCGCAGGATGGTTTCGTCAATAAACCCATTTTTGATGAAACATTGGATACATTCCGTTTGACAGCCGAAGGCGAAGTCGATTTCTCGATTGTCAACAGTGTTGAAGTCGGCATTAACTATTCTGATCGTACCAAATCAAAAATCAACTATGGGGCTTTCCTGGTTGCGCCTGGCTATGACGATACGCTTCCCGCCGCGGATCAGGGTGATATCGCTGTACCGGCCGAATACATTGTTGGCACTACCGATCTGAGCGTTTTTGGCTTGGGAAGCATTCTCGCCTATGACGGCGTTGGTTTGTACAACGCGGGCATCTACCGCGAGATCGACGCGACCAACTATGAAACCTCGCGCCTGGGTGACACTTATGAGGTTACCGAAGAAGTTATTACCGCCTATGCCATGGCCAACTTTGAAACCGGCATACTGACGGGCAACCTGGGTTTGCAGGCGGTGCAAACCGATCAATCCGCAACGGGCTTTGACACCTTCACGGGTGAAGACGGCACTGTGACTGCAGCGCCGGTGAGCGGTGGTGATGATTACCTCCAGCTTTTGCCGAGCCTGAATATGAATTTCCAGGTGACGGATAACCAGATTATTCGCTTCGCAGCCGCCAAGACCATTTCCCGTGCGCGCATGGATGCCATGAAACCGAACAGCACTATCGGCTTCTCGTTTGATGAGCAAAGACGCATCAGTGGTGATCCACAGTTCAGCCCATGGAGTGCTTCGTCCGGCACACCCGAATTGAAGCCTATGGAAGCTATTCAATTCGATCTCGCCTATGAGTATTATTTCGCCAATGAAGGCTTTCTGGGCGCGGCTTACTTCTACAAGGACCTGCAGAACTGGCATATAACGCGCGGTGATCTGGTAACGGATTTCAGCAGTTATATAGTGGAGGGATATCATGATGCCGATCTTCCGGCTGGTGAAACCCTGACAACTCTCGGTCTTACCAGCACCATAGAAGAAGCGGGATCAGGTTTTGTGTCGGGCACAGAATTGCAGGCTGGTCTGCCGTTTCACCTGCTGCACGAATCTCTGGATGGTCTCGGCATTATTGCCAGCGCCACCTTCCTGGATGGCGAGGTCATTGATGAAAGCGGCGAGTCATTGCGCATTCCAGGGCTATCCGAAGAATCATTTCAGCTCACTGCCTACTACGAGAGAGCCGGTTTTGAGTTCCGTGTAGCGGCTCGCAAGCGTGATGAATTCCTGGGTGAAGGTCGAGGCATAAGTTTGTCATTGGTGCCTGTAGAAAATCAGGGCGCCACCCTTGTGGATGCTCAGATCGGCTATGACTTCAGCGAATCCGGTATTCCCGGGCTGGAAGGCCTGACGATCAGACTGCAAGGCCAGAACCTGACAAACGAGGATACGACAACGGCGGACGATGCCGACCCGCGTATGATCACCTTGTATCAGAATTTTGGTGCGAACTATGTGTTGAGTGCCAACTACAAGTTCTAGTCGATATTCGGAAAGTTAGTCTCCCCGAGCATTTGCCTCTGTAGGTATTATCTACAGGGGCTTTTTTTATGCTCAAACACATATGAATAGGGATTGTTTTGACTCCAGCAAATTCTATTAACGACCAATGAATACGTATGCATGATGTTGAACCCGCTGGTTGAAAGAACCTACTATGGATTTATGTGAAATGAAACCACAAAAGCTGTCTTCCGAGCTGCGGATGAATAGATAAAGACAAATGAAATATATCAGGAGTTATTAATGCGATCCGTTTTTTTGTTGATTGCTGTTTTGTGTTTTTGTGCGGCACCTGCCTTGGCGAAAACGATAAAGGTCGCTTCGCCTGATAAGGCTATTGTTGTCTTTGTGAGTGACAACAATGGCACGCCGCGATATCAGGTTTCATTTCAGGGTCAGCCGGTAATCAGCGCATCCCGAGTCGGTATGGAGTTCAAGGATCAGCGGGCCTTTTCCGAAGGTTTTTCAATTTCCGAAACGGCAACAAGCAGCCATGATAAAAGCTGGACTCAGCCTTGGGGTGAGCGCAAGCATGTGCGCGATCATCACAACGAACTGCTTGTGGAATTCACCCGTAATGCCGAGCCCGCCAGTGAGTACAGTATAAGGTTCCGTGTATTCAACGACGGTGTGGGTTTCCGCTATGAAGTGCCCAGACAGCAGCAGATGAAAACCGTTAACATTACCGATGAGCTGACGGAGTTCGTCGTGGCCTCCAGTGATCAGGTGACAAGCTGGTGGATACCCTCCAGAGGCTGGAATCGCTATGAATATATTTATAACACCACACCGCTGCATGACGTGGATCGAGCTCATACGCCATTCACATTCAAGCTGCCATCAAATGTTCACGTAAGTATTCACGAAGCGGCACTGATTGATTACGCGGCCATGACTCTGGATCAGCAAAGACCGGGTGTGCTGAAAGCGGATCTCACACCTTGGTCGGATGGTATTCGCGTCAAAACGCAGACCCCCTTCAAGTCGCCCTGGCGCACCATTCAAATTGCGGAAAACGCCGTGGGCCTGCTGAACTCGGACTTGATTCTAAATCTCAATGAGCCCAATAAGCTGGGAGATGTCTCCTGGGTGGAACCGGGGAAATACGTTGGTATTTGGTGGGGCATGCACTTGGGTATCAATACTTGGGGTTCTGGTGAAAAGCACGGTGCGACAACGGCAGAAACCAAACGCTATATGGATTTTGCCGCGAAACATGGCTTTTCGGGCGTGTTGGTCGAGGGTTGGAATATTGGCTGGGACGGCAACTGGTATGAAAATGGTGACGTCTTCAGCTTTACCCAATCCTATCCCGATTTCGATCTTGCCGAAGTGACGGCTTATGGCGAAGAGAAAGGGGTGAAGCTAATAGGGCACCACGAAACTTCGGGCAGCGTGACCAACTACAAGAACCAAATGGATGAAGCCTATGACCTCTACGAGGAGCACGGCGTTTCCCTGGTGAAAACCGGTTATGTCGCCGACGGCGGGCAGATTAAGCGTGTCGATGACGAGGGCATAGTGCGGCACGAATGGCACGACGGTCAGTTTATGGTGGGCGAATATCTGCGCAGCGTTAAAGAGGCGGCCAAGCGCAAGATTAGCATCAACACCCATGAACCCATCAAGGATACAGGACTGCGTCGCACCTATCCCAATTGGGTGGCGCGCGAGGGGGCAAGGGGGCAGGAGTTCAATGCCTGGGGCTCGCCGCCCAATCCACCTGAACATACCGCCATTCTGCCATTTACACGCATGCTGGCTGGCCCCATGGATTTTACTCCCGGCATTTTCGATCTTGCTCCCAATGGCCTGGACGCGGAAAACCGCGTGAAGACAACCCTGGCCAAGCAGCTCGCACTTTATGTGGTTCTTTATAGTCCCATCCAAATGGCGGCGGACCTTCCCAAAAACTATGAAGCCAGGCCTGATGCTTTTCAGTTTATCGTGGATGTTCCCACCGACTGGGAAGAGAGCCGTGCTATTGCCGGGGCCGTGGGCGACTATGTGGCCTTTGCCCGCAAGGAACGCGACGGTGAGGACTGGTACCTGGGCGCTCTGACCGATGAACAGCCGCGCACTCTGACTCTGGAACTCGACTTTCTGGATACAAGCCAGAACTACGTCGCGCAGATTTACCGGGATGGCAAAGACGCCCATTGGCTAACCAACCCTTATGACATTGTTATTGAAAGCAAACCTCTCAAGCACGACGACAAGCTGACGCTCAAACTGGGCGCAAGTGGTGGCGCCGCTATTCGTTTCAAGGCCGTGGGTTTCAAGTAAGGGACTGAGTTTTCGACGCACGTAAGTAACCTGGGTTGCAGCCCTGTACATCTTTAAATGTGACAGGAAGTAAATGTGACAGGGCTTTTACAGAAAGCTGTTATCAGCGGAAATAATATGAAAATAATAAAAAGTTATAGCGCAATCCTGTTTACGGCAGCCATTTTATGGTTGCCGTTCGACGCGCGCGCGGATTATGACATAGAACAGTTGGAGCCACCTTTCTGGTGGGCGGGTATGCACAACCAGCATCTCCAGCTGTTGGTGCATGGGGACGATATTGCCGAACTCTCGGTAGAGATCGACTACCCTGGTGTAACCCTGGAAAACTTGCAGACTCTGGATAATCCTAACTATTTATTTGTCGACCTGAAACTGGCCGAGACAGTAAAGCCGGGACAATTCACCATCTCGTTCGTTAAAGACGGTAGACAAAGGCTGAGTTACGAGTATCAGCTGTTTGAACGCGAA
Organism: uncultured Cellvibrionaceae bacterium; assembly: GCA_964515945.1. Taxonomy (GTDB): domain Bacteria; phylum Pseudomonadota; class Gammaproteobacteria; order Pseudomonadales; family Cellvibrionaceae; genus CAYQQJ01. The sequence continues at coordinate 2,858 of CAZEWY010000082.1, read as the reverse complement.
ACCGGGTCTGCCAACAGGGAAGGCTTTGGCTCGGACGATGTGATTTACCTGATCACCCCGGATAGATTTGCCAATGGCGATGCGGCCAATGATGCGGTGCCGTCCTTAACGGAAGGTCTGGATAGAGCGGATAAAAATGGCCGGCACGGCGGCGATTTACAGGGAATTATTGATCATCTGGATTACATCGCCGATATGGGTTTTACGCAGATATGGCTCAACCCTGTACTCGAAAATAATCAACCAGAATACTCCTACCACGGCTACGCCATCACAGACTACTATCAGGTAGACGCTCGATTCGGAACCAATCAACTGTACCGCACACTGGCCAATAAGGCTGGGAAATACGGTATAGGATTGATTATGGATATGATCCCAAACCACAGTGGCTCCGAGCATTGGTGGATGCAGGATCTGCCATCGAAAGATTGGGTCAATCACGGCGGTAAATTTACACCCACGACTCACAAACGAGAATCCCTTCGCGATCCTCACGGCGTCAAAGCCGACCGCAAGGCATTCTCCGATGGCTGGTTTGTACCCACTATGCCAGATCTCAATCAGCGCAATCCTTTTGTGGCGACCTACCTCATTCAGAACAGCATCTGGTGGATCGAGTATGCCGGACTGGCGGGAATTCGTGTGGATACCTGGTCCTACGCCGACGAGAATTTTCTCACTGAATGGACCCGAAGTGTCATGGCGGAGTACCCATACTTCTCAATGGTCGGCGAAGAGTGGTCTGTGAATCCCGCAATAGTCGCCTACTGGCAGGAAGGCGGGAGCAATCGCAACGGCTATGTTTCCTACCTTCCCAGCCTGATGGATTTTCCGCTGCAAAACGCCGTCGTGCAAGGCTTGAAATCCGAGGAGAGCTGGAGTTCGGGTTTAACCAAAATATACGAGATGTTGGCAAATGATTTTCTCTATGCGGACCCTTATAACCTGGTGGTCTTTGCCGACAACCACGACATGGATCGCATCTATACCCAACTGGATGAGCAATACGACCTCTACAAAATGGCCATGGTGTATTTTCTGACCACACGGGGAATACCACAGGTCTATTACGGCACGGAAATCCTGATGAGCAACGCTGCTGTCCCCGGTGACCACGGTATCATCCGCACCGACTTTCCCGGTGGCTGGGCCACAGATAACGTCAATGCGTTTACTGGCACGGGTTTAACTGAAAAGCAGAAAGATGCGCAGCATTTTATGCGCGGGCTACTTAACTGGCGGAAAACATCTGCGGCCATTGCAAAGGGAAAGCTGACGCACTTTGCACCACGGCATGGCATCTATGTGTACTTCCGGCACTATGAGGACGAAATGGTCATGGTCGTGCTTAATAACAGCGACTCAAGGAAAACACTGGACACGACGCGGTTTCAGCCACTCTTGCCGGAAACTGCCGTGGGCACGGATGTGATAACCGGGCATCGCCATGATGTACAACAGACATTAAGCATACCAGCACGAACTGCCATGGTGCTTGAGATTACGGTGCCTGAAATCAACGGTGCTTAAAACCAATAAAGAAAAATAGCAAGTAAATTCGGGCAACCGGAAACCTGTAAGCCAATCGGAAACGCTCCGAAGAGAGCAGCCGATATAAGAACCACCTGATAACTAAATAATAGTGGAGTAACAAACGATGTTTAATCTATCCAATCGACTGTGGCTGTTTGCCCTGGTCTGCACGGTCATCCTGATTGCGGGCTGTGGGGGCGCCAGCGGCACGGACAGTGACCAAACCACATTGGAAGTCTGTGACAACTTCCAGCAAGTGCTGGAGGATGGTAGTTGCGGCGAGCCGCCACCGCTGCCTGATTGTCCAGAGGGGCAAATTCGCGTCGATCGTGGTGCCTGCTTTGTACCGGATTTCCCGCCACCGCTTTATATGCCCGAGGAAGATCAGGTCATTATTTATTTCAATAAGCGAGACAAAATCTTCGAAGGCTATACCCTTCACCTGTGGAACAGTTGCGGAGGCGGCTGGGCAGAGAGTGAACTTACCACCTGGCCTGCCGGTCCCGGCGTAGCCGATCTTCCACCGGACCCGATCTATGGTGCGCCCTTCATCATCAACACCAGCGAAGGCAACTGCGGCAATTTCATTATCAAAAATCCGGATGCCAGTGACCAGACGAATGACTTGTCGGTTCGCATCACCCATGAAGGGCTGCCTTACGAACGACTCTACTTCGTTATCGCGGACCCAACGACTTTGCGCAACAGCGACGCGAGCGCGGTGCCCATCTGCATCGACGACATCTGTGAGGCTTATAAGGAGCCCGCACTGGCAATCAACAACGTTGCCGCCCACTGGATAGATCAATCCACGATTGTCTGGCATGAAGACATGGGTAGCGTGGAACTTTACAGCTCGGAGGACGGGACTATTGCCGCCAATGAAGATGGCACGGTTGCCAATGGCACTTTGGTTGCTGAACTGACACCGACGGTTCTCACCGAAGAGCAGAAAACGAAGTTTCCACATCTGGCCAGCTACTTTGCCTATACGGTGGATGTGCCTACGGATCGCATCAAAGAGCTGTTGAAGTACCAGTTGATTCTTGTAGGACAGGATGATCAAGGCAAGCGACGCGGCACCGGTCTGCAGGTGCCCGCCTTGCTGGACGCACTCTATACCACCGGCGCGAATGACGCCGACGAGGCGCAATTGGGTGTGTCCTATGAGGGTGACGGTGTTGCCGTGTCTGTGTGGGCGCCAACGGCGCAAAAGGTGGAATTGCGAGTTTTCAGTACTGACTCTCTGAGCCTGGAGAGCACCGAGCCGATGACCTATGACGCGGCTACCGGCATCTGGAGCTACCAGGGCGACAGCAGTC
>CAZEWY010000081.1:0-14382 GCA_964515945.1 uncultured Cellvibrionaceae bacterium | reverse complement strand
ATTGGAAAGCAGGTTGACGAAAACCTGGATCAATCGCTGGGAGTCGCCCATAGCACGCAAGTCATCGCCCAGTCGATTGATGAATTCCACCGGATGCTTCTCTTTCTGGAGGGCCAGCAGATCAATGGCTTCCTGGGCGCATTCGCGCAGGTTGATGGATTCGAATTCATCCTGGGAGCGCTGACCGGAGTGGGAAAAACTGACCAGTGAATGGACGATGCGGCTGACCCTGTCGGTCTGCGACAGTATTTGCTCAGCGGTTTCAAGCAGCTCCGGGTCGTCGGTTTCGTAGCGCATGTTCTGGGCCAGGCAGGCGATGCCGGTTACCGGATTGCCTATTTCGTGAGCGACGCCCGCGGCCAGTCGGCCCACCGAGGCCAGGCGCTCGCTGTGTACCAGCTCCTGTTCGAGCATCTGCAACTCGGTCACGTCTTCCAGCAGGATAACCTGCCCATCGATGCGGTGGGCAAAGGACGAGGGAATGCTCGCCTTGTGGAGGGTGATCCAGTGGGGACGGTTGTTGAGCATGATCTGGCGTTTATAGAAGCGGGGCTGACTCGATGCGGAAAAGGCACTGAGCAGGTCTCCCCAGGGTGGTGCCACGTCCGGCAAGTGCGAGCCGGTGACCAGATCCGTGTCTATACCGGTCAGGGCCGCCATGGCACTGTTCCACATCAGAATCTCCATATCCTGGCCAATGGAGCAGGTGGCCAGCGGCAGTTCCTCCAGGGTGCGCCGGTGATAGAGGCGCAGGTTGTTCAATTCGGCGGCGAGGCCGGTGAGATGATTGCGAAACTGCGTCAGCCGGCTTTCGATCAGGTTGATATCGGTGGCAGTGTGGGATTCCGGGACCTTGAAGGGGATCAGCCGGTCGAGTATTTCACTGGCCATGGACATGCCCATCAGGCCCGACAGGTTGGCTTCGACTTCGTCGCGCAGGCGGCGCAGGGCATAGGGTCTGCTTTCGTTCGGGTTGAGCCCGAGGGCCTGAAGGGCGCGATTGACCTCCGCCCTGGCCGTGGAGGCGCCTATGCGGCTGCTCAGACGCTCGATGATGTCATCGGGCGAGCGCACGTCGAGGGTGAGGCGGATCGGGTGGCTCAGTTCGTCCTCGGCGCACAGCTCGGCGCTGTAGCGCTCTTCATCCGACTGCTTGAAAAACAGTGACGCCCACACGAACAGGACGGTGTTGAGACCGAGGGACCAGAGCGTTATCGGGCTCCACTGGTCGGGTCCCACGGCAATAGGATCGACCAGTCCGAAAAGCGTGTAGTGGGTGGTGCCACTCAACATCGGCCAGAACATGCCCAGCAGCCAGACACTAATGCCCGCCGCCAGCCCGATCATGAGTCCGCGTCGATTGCCGCGGGACCAGTGGGCAACGGCCATGATGCCGGGCAGGAACTGGAGCGTGCCTATGAAAGCGGCCAACGCCAGTTCGGTGAGATTGAAGCGGTTGTTGATGACGATGTAGAACACATAGCCCGCCAGCACCACCACCGCCACCAGAATCCGGCGCATCCAGATCAACTGCCGGTAGATGTCCTTTTTGGTGCGCAGGGGTGTGGCCGGCAATATCCAGTGGTTGAGGACCATGGTCGACATGGCCAGGGCTATGGCAATCATGGCCCCGGTGGCGGCCGAAAGACCGCCGACAAAGGCAATGACGGACATGATGGCGTTGTCGGACGCCAGGGGCACTGCCAGCGGGAAGTAGAGCGCGGGGGTTTGTATATCCAGCGCGAATCCGGCCCACAAGAGGGGGAAAATCGGCAGTGCCATAAGCAACAAAAACAGGGGGAAGGCCCAGCTGACGGTGCTGGTGGCATGCTTGGTCGGGTTCTCGACCACGGTGATATGGAAGATGTGGGGCATGGCCACCGCGGTGGCAATAAACACCAGCGGCAAGGTGTGACTGGAACTGTCGCCGATGGGGCTTTGCAGAGCGTCCAGGTATTGGGGATTGGTTGCCAGCCACTCATCCAGGCCGTGCATGCCGCCAAAAACCTGAAGGAGCACAAAGGTGCCCACCGCGAGCAGGCCGAACAGCTTCACCAGGGATTCGAAAGCCATGGCCGTAATCAGACCTTTGTGATGCTCCCGGTTGGAACCGAACACCATGGCAAAAAGCACGATGACGCCGCAATAAACCAGCGCCGCCGCCTCCCGGGTACCGAACAGGTGCTCGCGGCCGCTGAGGTAGGTTTGCGGGGTATTGGTGACCAGGTGAATGGTGTCGGCCACCGCCTGTATTTGCAGCGCCAGCAAGGGCAGCATTGCCAGCAGCATGCACAGGGTAATGGCGCCGCCGACCGGGTGGCTGTGGTAGCGGAATACCAGCAGGTCGGCCATGGAGGTAATCTGGAAGCGTCGGGCCAGCTCGACGAGGGGCTTAAGTGCTATGGGTGCAAAGAGAAACAATGCGCCGGTGCCGAGATAATAGGTCAGGGCACCGTAGCCATAGCGCTTGGCCAGGTCGATGACGCCGTAAAAGGACCAGGCGCTGGCGAAAATCCCCAGGGACAGGATGTAGATCACCGGGTGGGTGACCAGTCGGTCCGGTACCCAGCCTTTCTCCGTGCTGTAGGCGATGCTGAACAGAATGGACAGGTAAGCCAGGCAGACGAGGGCAATCTGCAGGAAACTAAATGTCATGCTGTTTGCTGCGGTTTTGCATGATGTAAGCGGCAACTACCACCATGGCCCAGATAATATAAGGCTTGTACCAGACGCCGGCGGGATCGGTGACCCAGCCGTAGAGGGTCGGCGAGAAGATATAGGCGACCAGCACAAATAATAGCAGGGGTCTCTGTCGATTCATGATTGTCCTTTGGTGCCGTCCCTATGGTGCCGCTTTTGCCAGAGGCTGATGCGCGGCTCGCGGGCGAGTGTGGGAGGATATTACTCAAGCACCGGGTTGTTTGGCAATGGCGGGTCCGCAGGCTGCGGCCGGTATCGTCATCTGTCGCGGCACCCGGTCAAGCCGCCAGTGCGCTGTCGCCCAGACAAGCAGCTCTGATGGCTCCGCGCGGCGCAGGGTCGCCGGTGGCCGCAGGCCGAGACAGTGGCAGGCCCGCCACAGATTGTCGCCGGGGCTGGCACTGTCTACCGGCGCGGCGTGATTCTGCTTGCTCAACTTCTGCCCGTGCTGGTCCACCAGCACGGGAATATGACTATAGCGGGGTGGCGTCTGGCCGAGCAGCCGGAACAGGAAGATCTGGCGCGCCGTGGTATCCAGCAGGTCGCTACCGCGCACCACATGAGTCATACGCTGGGCAATATCATCGGCGACAACCGCCAGTTGATAGGCGAAGTGCCCGTCCTTGCGGTGGATGACAAAATCGCCGCAGGTCTGCTGCAGATCCTCCCGCTGACGCCCCTGAACATCATCGGTAAAGGCGACATGGCTGCCGACGCTGTCATGGGTTGCCGGCAGGTCGGCCACTTTCAGGCGCAGCGCCGCGGCCTGCCCGGGCGGGGGTGGATGATTGCGGCAATAGCCATCGTAGGTGCCGCCCAGGGACTGCAGGCGCCGCCGCGTACAATTGCAGCGGTAAACAAGAGCCTCCTTCTCCAGCCAGACGAGCAGCTCGCGATAGGCGTCATGGCGGCTGCTCTGCAGCCAGAGTTCGCCGTCCCAATGCAGCTCGTGAGCCTCCAGGCAATGCAAGATGCCCGCCCGGGCTCCTTTGGGTTCCCGGGGCGGATCTATATCTTCAATGCGGACCAACCATTTGCCCCCGCGGGCGCGGGCATCCAGAAAGCTGGCCAGGGCGCAGACGAGCGAACCGAAATGCAGGGGACCTGAGGGTGAAGGAGCGAAGCGCCCGATATAGGGCAGAGGTGGCCGCGGAGGCTGTGTTGAAGGCTTTTCGGTTCCGGGCATCGACGACTCGATACGGGCTATTGAGGCCTCGTTATGATTGGGTCTGACGTTCCGAAGCAAGCGGGGCAAATACTGAGCTGCCCGCTTGCGGTTGTGACGGAGCCTAAGCCTGAAGTCGGCTCTTGAATGGCAGGAGCTTTACGCGAAGTAGCCGCAAACTAGCGGCCAATCTGCTTTTCCTTGATCTCGTCCAGCGTCTTGCAGTCTACACACAGAGTCGCTGTCGGCCGGGCTTCCAGACGACGGATGCCGATCTCAACGCCGCAGGCGTCGCAGAAGCCGTAGTCGTTGTTTTCAATCAGTTCCAGAGTGCTGTCTATTTTGCGAATCAATTTGCGCTCGCGATCCCGGGTGCGCAGCTCCAGGCTGAATTCTTCTTCCTGGCTGGCGCGGTCGGCTGGGTCGGGGAAATTGGCCGCTTCGTCTTTCATGTGAGACATGGTGCGGTCAACTTCTTCCATCAACTCGCGTTTCCAGGCGTAGAGCAAACCCTTGAAATGTTCTTTTTGTTTTTCATTCATGTACTCTTCGTCTTTTTTCGCCTGATACGGAGAAAAACCGCGAAGAGTCATTCCTGACGTTGTTTGGGATTCAGGCATCGTCTATGCGCCCCTTAGCTATAAATCGCACTGAGAATCTCCCCTTGATGCAGGGCACCACGGGCAGACTCCTGACCAGTCCCCCATTATGGGGGCCGAAACCGCCTTTTCAATGGCAATTTTGGCAAGTCGAGCAACCTACCAGATAAGTGGTTGCTTCGCCAGCTTTTTTGCCGTGCTCAATTCCGCTTCCCTGATATGTCACAATAGACGCGATTTGAGCAAAGTGCCTAAAAAAATCATGAAGTTTCAACCTCCATTGCGTCAAGCGAAATTGCTGCGGCGCTACAAGCGGTTCCTGGCGGACATCCAACTGCCGGATGCCCGCGAAATGACGCTCCATTGCCCCAATACCGGCAGCATGACCAATTGTCTGGTGGAAGAGAGCCCTTGTTGGTATTCCGAATCCCCTAATCCCAAGCGCAAATATCCCTGTACCTGGGAGTTGGCCACCACGGCCTGCGGCCACTGGGCCGGCATCAATACCGGGCGCGCCAATCACCTGGTCGAGGAGGCGCTGTTGGCCAACCTGGTGCCCGAACTGACGGGTTTCGACAATTTTAAAAGGGAAGTCCGCTACGGGGAGGAGAAGAGCCGCATAGACTTCCTGCTCAACTACGGCGATCACCTGTGCTACCTGGAAGTCAAGAGCGTCACGCTCGGCGAGGCGGACGGCAGTGGTTATTTTCCGGATGCGGTCAGCGAGCGTGGCCGCAAGCACTTGCGGGAACTCGCCCAAATCGCCCGCAGCGGTCACCGGGCGGTGTTGTTCTATTGTGTGCAGCACACAGGGATAGAGCGCGTGGCGCCAGCGGACCATATCGACCCCGCCTATGGACAGGCCCTGCGTCAGGCCGCCGAGGCCGGAGTCGAGTTGCTGGCCTACAGGGCGGCCATCAGCCCGGAGGAGATTGTTCTGCGCGATCCGTTACCGGTGGTGCTGAGCTGAGCGGGAATTTACTGACATTAGCCGCAGGACAGGGCGCGCTCTGCCTGTTCGGCTTCCGCGACCAACTGGGCTTTTTGGTCGGCGGTCAGATCGTTCCAGTGCACGTCCAGCAAGGCGCCCTCCAGCGCGTAGAGCATGACCTTGGAAACTTGAATGCCGCGACCTTTGATGCGGCAGTAGGCCTCAACCGCGCCTGTGTCGGCGAGATCCCCGCGGGTGTTGATGCCAATGGCATGCAGGATATTGACGGTGGCCATGCCGAGGTTCTTCAGGGTCAGTAATTCACTTTCGGTGAAAGTCATTGGTGGGATTCTCTTGTTCTATTTTTATTATAAATGGGGCTCTACAACCGAACCCTCGCACTTATCCCTGGCGAAGCTCTGACTCAAGCCCAAGTTCTGACTCAAGCCAGAGTTCCATTGACTATAATGCCTGGCTGTAATCATACAGAACGCGGGAACCTCTGAACAAGCCTGGAGCTTCCCAAAAACACCGCGCTGACTCCATGGACGGAAGCGCCATTCAAGGTTGGAAAATGATTGAATTCGCCGTATTAGCTGGGCTCGATGACCGCTGTATCGATTATGACTCCTGTGAAGTACCAGTTCACCGGGACCTGGTCCCCCATATAGAACTACTGAGGGTCCGAGCGGCCCAGGCGGGTTTCACCCTGGCGCTGGCCAGCGGCTTCCGCGGTTTTGATCGACAGTTGGCCATTTGGAATGGCAAGGCGGAGGGGGTTCGCCCGCTGCTGGATGACAATGGCCAGCCCTTGAACGTCGCCGAACTAAGTACCAAGGAGCGCCTGTTTGCCATCCTGCGCTGGTCCGCGCTTCCGGGAGGCTCGCGCCACCACTGGGGCACGGACATAGATGTCTATGATGCGCAGCCCTCGCGCCAGGGTTACCAGTTGCAACTGACTCATGAGGAAACCCGGGCAGACGGGGTCTACGGTAAGTTTCACCAGTGGCTGGACGTCGAGCTGAGCGATGCGGAGTCGATATTCTTCCGGCCCTATACCCAATGGAGCGGCGGCATTGCCCCCGAGCCCTGGCATCTGAGCTGTGCACCCCTGTCCGCGAATTGTCAGCGCAGTCTCGATCCGAAGCTGTTGCGCGAACTGTTGTCGGAGACGGACATCGCGCTGAAAAAAGAAATTCTGGCGCATTTCGATGAGATCTATGAGCGTTTTATCTGGGTCGACTGGCAAGCTTATCCCTCTGCCGGCCGCAGCTATGGGGATGATTAAAACGCCGAGGCTACAATGTTTCCGAACCCCGCCCTCGGCTATACTTGAAACATCACACAAATCTCTGGGAAATAACCATGGCGGATGAAAAATACGATCTGGTATTCCGGGGTGAACTGGAACCCGGGGCTGACCTTGCCGAGGTGAAACAGAATCTGTCGCGCCTGTTCAAAATGGACCTGGCTCGTATCGAGGCCCTTTTTTCCGGCAGGGCCATTGTCCTCAAGCGCGGCCTTGATGCTGAAACAGCCGGCAAGTACCGTATGGCAATCCGCAAAGCCGGGGCCAGCATAGCGGTATCATCGAGCCAGCCGGCGGCATCCGCCGGTGCTCCTGCGAGTCCTTCCACCAACACTTCTCCGGCAAACCAAAATCAGCCTCAAACAGCGGCGGCAGGTTCCGCTGGCGAGAATCCAAGTTCGCCCGCCACGCCGCCGGTTCGGTCGAACGCAGCGACCGAAGACTTCAGTTTGGCTCCTGTGGGTGGAGATATTCTTGCGCCGAACGAGAAGCCGCGTCAGCCGGTGGTGGAGATCAACACCGCCGCGTTCAGCCTGAGACCGGCAGGCGGCGCCTTGCTGGATGACGATGAATACGAACAGCAGGTACCGCTGCCACTGGATTTACAGGGTCTGGATCTGGCGCCGGTGGGTGCGGATGTGCTCAAACCCGAAGAGCGGCGGACGGAGGTCGACGTGGACATCGATCTGAGCGGACTGAGCATGGCGCCACCCGGTGACCGACTGGAAGCGCCCAAGGGACCGCCACCACCGGCACCGGATGTCAGCCGGATTTCGTTGGTGGAAGATCGGAGTTAATAACGATAAAAATGGTCCTGGGCTTCGGCCCGTTTGTCATCAGGGATAGATCTTTTGAAAACGCATAAACACGTCCCTGTGGCTCCCGCGCGGCGTCCTTGCCGCGAGGGTTTCAAAAGATCTATCCCTGATGACAAACTATTTGGTGCGTTCGATGAAGGCAGTGCCTTCGATTGAGAGCATAACCCGACAATCAAGATTGCTGGGTTAATAGTTAAAAGGTTCAGGGCGGAATAATATTTACTTGAGGTCCAGAACGAACTGAGGGCCGATTTGGGGTGGGGCTTTCCAAGACCGTCGCCCGCAGGACGCGGGCGCAGAGCCCCCAGGGATGGGTTCACGGCGTGTCTTGGAGAGCCCCGCGCCGAAGCGGACCGGCGAAACCGCTTAAGTCCAGCGCCATCTCATGATGGATTTTTATCAGGAAGCCTTGTTGACCAGATCCACTGCGTCCTGGATTTCCTTGCGGGCGGCATCGGCGCCTTCCCAACCTTCCACTTTCACCCACTTGCCTTTTTCCAGGTCCTTGTAGTGTTCGAAGAAGTGGCAGATTTGCTGCAACTGGATTTCCGGCAGGTCGTCAATCGATTGCACCTTGTCGTACAGCGGAGTGATCTTGCTGACAGGCACGGCGACGATTTTTGAGTCTTCGCCGGCTTCATCGGTCATTTTCAGAACGCCGATGGCGCGACATTTTACGACTGATCCCGGCAGCAGGGAGGCCGGCATAACGACCAGCACATCGGCGGGGTCGCCATCGCCACAGAGCGTGTGGGGAATATAGCCGTAGTTGCAGGGGTAGCGCATGGACGTACTCAACAGGCGATCCACGAAGATTTCACCGGAGTCCTTGTCCACTTCATACTTGATCGGCTCGGCGTTGGCCGGAATCTCAATGATGACATTGAATTCATCGGGGCAGTTCTTGCCCGCGGGTACCTGGTTGAGGCTCATAGCGTTGGTTCCTGGTATCAGTGTTGGTTGATTATCGATGGCAATGAAAGGGCGTCGATATTAAAGCTGCAAGCGGCAAGCTGCAAGCTGTAAGCTATAAGCTGCGAAGAAAGGAATGGGAGAAGTGTGATCGGAAAGACGTGAGCACTGGATGTGCGGGATGACAAAATGGCGTAGGGTGGGGCGGCCCACCAAAACCTATGATAGCCGGAGGTTTTATGAAAAATTTTTGTTTACGGCGGCACCTGTTCGCTGCTTGTTTCGCTGTGCTTGTGTCGTTACCGGTTGTTGCGGAAGAGGCCAGCGCCATATTTGCGGGTGGCTGTTTCTGGTGCATGGAGCCGCCTTACGACAAGTTGGAGGGAGTCACGTCCACAGTTTCGGGATACACCGGTGGGCGCTTGCCCAACCCGACCTACCGACAGGTCGGTGACGGTGACAGCGGCCACGTCGAAGCGGTGCGGGTGACCTATGACCCGGCGCAAATTTCCTACGAGGAGTTGCTGGAAGTCTTCTGGCACAACATTGACCCGCTGGATGACAAGGGTCAGTTTTGTGACAAGGGCAGCGAGTACCGGTCGGCGATTTTCTATATGAACCAAACCCAGAAAAAGCTGGCAGTGGCGAGCAAACAGGCTCTGGAGGCATCGGGCCAGTTCGAGGAGCCCATAGTCACGGAAATTCGGCCAGCGTCCATTTTCTATCCCGCCGAGGAATACCATCAGAATTACTACCTCAAGAACCCACTCCGCTATAAGTTATACCGCGGTGGCTGTGGTCGGGACAGGCGCCTTGAGGACCTTTGGGGGGAGAAATAAGTGGCATGTTTGCATGTGCCGGGACAGTAATTTGCCGGCATGTTAAGCTCCCGCGCTGACAAACTTGAGGGGTATTGATGCACATACACATTATCGGGATTGCCGGCACCTTCATGGGCAGCCTCGCACAACTGGCGCAGAGCCTCGGCCACCGGGTGACCGGCTGCGATCAGCAGGTATACCCGCCCATGAGCACGCAACTGCAACAGGCGGGAATTGGCGTTATCGAAGGCTTCGATGCGGCGCAGCTCGAGCAGCGCCCGGACCTGGTGGTGGTGGGCAATGTCATCAGTCGCGGCAATCCTCTCCTGGAGGCGGTGCTCAACCAGAATATTCCCTATACTTCAGGCCCCCAGTGGCTCTGCGATTATTTGCTCAAGGACAAATGGGTGCTGGCGGTGGCCGGTACCCACGGCAAGACCACCACCGCCACCATGCTGGCCTGGATCCTCGACTACGCGGGGCTGGCGCCGGGCTATTTGATCGGCGGCGTGCCCGGCAACTTCCCCACCTCGGCACGGCTCGGCGAAACAGATTTCTTTGTGGTGGAAGCGGATGAATACGACAGCGCCTTTTTCGATAAGCGCTCCAAGTTCGTGCACTACCGGCCGCGCACTCTGGTGCTGAACAACCTCGAATACGACCACGCTGACATTTTTCCGGATCTGGCCGCCATTCAGCGGCAGTTTCATCATCTGGTTCGCACGGTTCCAGGGGACGGCATGATATTGCATCCGACCGGGGACGCCGCTCTGACCGAGGTGCTGAAACAGGGTTGCTGGAGCGGGACCGCCGCCATGGGCGGACCCGGTGATACCGACAGCGACTGGGTCTACAGACCATTAAATGCCGGCAGCGGCGATTTTGAAGTCATCTATCGCGGACTCAGTGTTGGGCAGGTCGAATGGTCGCTGACTGGAGAACACAACATGCGCAATGGCCTCAGTGCCATAGCCGCCGCCCAGCATGTGGGTGTGCCTCCCGAAGCGGGTTGCGCGGCCCTCTGTGAGTTCGCCGGCGTCAAGAGGCGCATGGACTTGCTCGGTGAAGTCGGCGGTCGCAGGGTGTATGACGATTTCGCCCACCATCCGACCGCCATCGCCACCACTCTGGCCGGGTTGCGCGCACGGGTAGGCAGTGAACCCGTTGTGGCGGTGATAGAGCCGCGTTCCAATACCATGAAGCAGGGGGTGCACCAACAGACGCTGGTGGCATCGGTCAGCGCCGCGGATCAGGTATTCTGGTTCGAGCCCGAGGGGCTGAGCTGGTCCCTCCGGGATCTGGTCGCCGCGGAAGCCGCTGGCGAAGTCTACAAGACGATTGACGCCCTGGTGGAAGCCATTGCCGCCGAAGCGCCGCCGTCCAGTCATATTGTCATCATGAGCAATGGCGGCTTTGGCGGCATTCACGGCAAACTGCTGGCGCGTCTGCGGGAGGTTTCATGACCGGCAGCGAACGGCCGACCATTACCCTGGCGATGACCGGCGCTTCCGGCGCGCCTTACGGGCTGAGGTTGTTGCAGCAACTGCTCGCCAGCAACTGCCGGGTTTATCTGCTGCTCTCCCAGGCGGCGGAAATTGTCATACGCACCGAGACGGATCTGCCCCTGCCGGAAACACTGGCCGAACAGCGTGATTTTCTGAGCCGCCAGTTCGACGCAACGCCGGGCCAGTTGCAGCTCTTCGGGCGGGACGACTGGTTTGCTCCCGTCGCCTCCGGCTCCAGTTCACCCTCGGCCATGGTCATCTGTCCCGCCAGCGGCGGCACTCTATCCAGTATTGTCAGCGGTGCCAGTAACAACCTGATCGAGCGTGCCGCCGACGTGGCGCTCAAGGAGCGCCGTCAGCTCATTGTTGTGCCGCGGGAGGCACCCTATTCTGCGATTCATCTGGAGAATATGCTCAAACTCACCCGTCTCGGCGCCCTGATACTGCCCGCCAGCCCCGGCTTCTATCAAAAGCCGCAAACCATCGACGACCTGGTGGATTTTGTGGTGGCGCGGATTATGGATCACCTGGGCCTGCCGCAGACGCTGCTCCAGCCTTGGGGCGAAGATAAACGAAGATAGGATAAAACGAAGGTAGAGTCAGGCAAACAGCAGATAGATGGTGGTCGCCAGCATGACACCAACCAGGAGAGCGCCGACACCGATTACGAACGGGCTGGAGCTCGTCTCGGATAATTCCTCGCGGTTGCCCGGTGACGTTGGCCGCGTTTTCCACTGCTTGGGCTTTTCCGCGGCCTGCTCCACATCCATGCTCGACCGCGAGCCAGCCACTCGAGAGGTTACTGATTTGGGCATCTCCATGCCCGGCCCCAGCAGTGTAAAGCTGTAGATATCAAGGCGAATCCTGTCGCCCGCCACTGCGCGGCTCTCGGCGGTGATGCGTTTGTCATTGATATAGGTGCCGTTGGCGGAATTGAGATCGGTCACGGTGATGTGGTCCCGCCGTGGCGTGATGCGCGCGTGAGTACGGGACAAATGGGTGCCGGGAAAGACCAGATCACACTGGTTGCCGCGCCCGACCAGCAGACTGTCCCCCGATCCCAAAGTGAGCGGAAATTCTTGACCCGCCAGCCAACTCGCGTCCGCAACCAGTGCCCAATAAGGTTCAGCATCGGGCGACTCCCCGGCAAAGGGATCTATCACCTGAATTTCCACCTGGCCACAGCGGATGGTGTCCCCGCAACCGACCTGGCGCTGGTTGATACGCCGTCCGTTGACGAAGGTGCCGGTTTGGCTGCCGGTATCCTGCAGAAAAAACTGATCCTGCTCCCCGAGCAGGCGGGCGTGATGCGCACTGACGGAAGCATCCTCGATGACCAGGTGGTTGTCTGGCGCGCTGCCGATGGAAAAGACCTTTTCAACCACCCAGACCGGGTCCTTGCGCTTGTCCTTGAACTGAATCTTTAGCATGGGTCTGTTGGGCCGGAAGTATGGAAGCCTCCGAGTATAGGGCGATGCGGCTCCGAGGTAAATTGGCGCGGTCTTTTGGCGTGGTGGGGCGGGATAGACTTCACGCTTTTTGAGTTGTGCATAGTGTCGCGGAAGGGATCGAAGTTTTCGTAAGAGGGGGTTCCTGGGTGGAGAAGCCCTTTGGCAAACGTCGAAGCAAATCGGCAGGATTTGCCGATTTACACAGCCGAAGGCTGCCCGTAGGGCGAGGCACATGGATGTGGCGAGTGAAATCCATCCCTGGAGACTCGCCCACGGATGGGTTCACGACGTTTTTGAAAAGCCAATCCTAATACCAAACGGCGCCTCTCCGCATGATTCCCAAGAGATGTCATCTAGAGGGGAATAATGAGACGTCAGCAGGTGCCACGCCCTTAAGGTACAATATGCCGCGGGTTCTTAATCACCGCCCTAACGCCAAAAAAACATAAGGTCACTACCCCACATGGCAAGTTCCTTTTTTAATCGCGCTCTGAATTTTGTTGTGAATTACCCCAAGACCGTTCTTTTGCTGATCGCCCTGATTGCAATCGGCATGGCGGCGGGTTTGCCCAGATTCAAACTGGATGCGTCCTCCGAATCCCTGACCTTGGAGCACGACCATGACCTGGATGTTTTCCGGGAGATTTCCCAACGCTATCGCAGTGGGGATTTTCTGGTAGTGACTTTCACGCCGGAGCAGGATCTTTTCTCCGATGCCAGCCTGGCGACACTCGCGGAACTGCGTAGCGACCTTCTGCAAATCGACGGTGTAGTCAGTATCAACAGCATTCTCGATGTGCCGCTGCTCTACAGCCCCAAGCTGAGTTTGACGGAAATTGCACAAGGGCCGCCCACGCTGCTGAGCGATGGCGTCAGCCGGGAAGCGGCCAAACAGGAATTTCTGACCAGCCCCATCTACAAGGATCTCATCCTCGGGCCCGACGGTCAGACAACGGCATTGCAATTGAACCTGACCGTGGACGACCGCTATATCGAGCTGGTCAGGAAGCGCGATGCGCTGCGCGCCAAACGCGACAGCGAAGGACTGACGGAAGCCGAGCAGGCGACACTGGAAAAGGTGAGCGAAACTTTTTTGCAGCACCGCACCCAGGCGGCACTGCAATCTCGTGCCAGAGTCCAGGCGGTGCGTGATGTGGTGGCCCAGTATGAGGATCGGGCCGAGATCTTCGTGGGCGGCGTCAGCATGATTGCCGCCGATATGATCCGGTTCATTCAGAGTGATCTGGTGGTCTTCGGTATTGCGGTCCTCATCTTCATGTTGGTACTTCTGGCGATCATTTTCCGTTCCTGGCGTTTCGTGGTGATCCCCATGGCGGTCTGCCTGACGTCGGTGCTGGTGATGTTGGGGCTGGTGAGTTGGCTCGACTGGCGGCTGACGGTGATCTCCTCCAATTTCGTGGCCTTGCTGCTGGTCATCACCCTGGCGCTCACCATCCATCTGGTGGTGCGCTACCGCGAATATGCCGCTGCCCATCCGGACTGGAACCAGAAACAACTGGTGGTGGAAACCGCCCGCTTCATGGCGCTGCCCTGCCTCTATACATCGTTGACCACCATTGCCGCTTTTGCATCCTTGGTGGTCAGCGATATAGGGCCGGTGATCGACTTCGGCTGGATGATGACCATAGGCCTGGTGGTGGCCCTGGTGGTGGCATTTACCCTGTTGCCGGCGGCACTGGCGTTACTACCGAGGGAATCCGTTTCCATCCAGCGACAGGTTGAAGACCGCAGGCGCAAGCCCTTGATGCTTTACTTTTCCCGCTTCGTGGAAAACCACGGTCGATGGGTATCGGTGCTGAGTCTGGTGATTGCTGCGTTAAGTATCTGGGGCGTGACGCGTCTGCAGGTGGAAAATCGCTTTATCGATTATTTTCACGAAGACACCGAAATTCATCAGGGGCTATTGCAGATCGACCAGAAACTCGGCGGCACCATTTCGCTGGATATATTGATCAACGCACCCGAGGCCGCGACCACTGCGGAAGACGCCGGCGAAGATCCCTTTGCCGAGCCAGAAATCGCTGAGGAAGACCCTTTTGCCGCGACAGATCCCTTTGCCACGGCCGACCCTTTCGCAACTGCCAGCGGCAAGGAGTCCGATCCCAGCTATTGGATGACCGTCGGCAACATGCGCCAGATCGAGGAACTGC
>CAZEWY010000080.1:13794-14433 GCA_964515945.1 uncultured Cellvibrionaceae bacterium | reverse complement strand
ACAGATTTGCTCCAAAAAGTAACGCTGCGCTATGAATGCATATCTATATTGTCCGCCTACGACAGCCTGAAAACCCAATTCGAACTCTTGAACGGCACTAACGAGGATGGTTCGATCCGTTCTATCGCTGAGCAGTTCAAGCCATACATTTAAGTCTTCTGAAAACTGAAATAGCTCAGTTAGAGTAGCGCCATGTTCTGAAGCGAATGATTCGTCGATCACTCTGCCAATTTTTCGGTTCAGGTTGGCGAAGTGCTCTTTACTGTGATTTTCCATGGAGATTAGTCCCTACTCTATCTTGGGTTACTCGGGGAGTTAACATTTTATTCAATCCACGCGTAGATATAACTCCAAGAATATATCCACAAACATCTCTGTCCGATACTACCCATTTCTGGCGCTAAATCAAGAACTTATCGGCTCCGCCAAATATGTGGCTCTGGAGAAACGTATACGCATAGATATAACCCGCGAAAGGTGCGCGGATTCAGGATTGAAAAAAATCATTCAAATCAATAGGTTGTGGCATCACCTGTTGTTTCTCTGGAGTTATGCCTACGCTATATCTTTCTTCCACATTACCGCCACAGCGGGCGCTGTGGTTTGTGGAAGACGCCTACTGATAAGGCCTTTGGGTTT
>CAZEWY010000080.1:0-13784 GCA_964515945.1 uncultured Cellvibrionaceae bacterium | reverse complement strand
TATACGAGCTTCCTATCCCTCGGGAGATGATTTTCGCCTGAATGTCATATAATCCGGGGCTGGCAAGGCAGGCGATAACCTATACCTGTCTGGCCCTGCTAATTCATACATAAAAACAATAGGAGTACCCAATGTTCAGGGATATAAGCAAGAAAATCGGTTGTTTGGGCCTGCTGGTGTGTCTGTCGGGCTTAGCCTCGGTCGACAGCGGAGCCGAGGAAAAACTCAGGCTCCAATCGGTGCCTTATGACTTATCAATACAGAACGAAGACAAGGGCCACATCAGCATCAACGGAGACTCCATTGTCATTTCAGCAATGAAAGGCACGGATCTGTATACGGACCCTCAGGGCAAGACCCACGCGGATAACACGCCGCGCTTGATGTTCCGGCCGCAGGGTGACTTTATTTTTTCCGCGAAAGTGTCTGCTCCGCTGAATACCGCCTACGACGGCGGCGCGCTTTTGATTTACGCGGATGAAAATCACTGGGCGAAGCTGTTATTCGAACGGTTCAAGTCTGGCCGGAATGGAATCTCCACTGACGTGGCTATCGGGACCGGAGATGGCGCTTACCATGGTACGCGGCCCGGCACACATCAATATTTGAAGGTGGTCAGGTACGGCAACGCCTACATTTTTTATTCATCCGAAGATGGAGCCCAGTGGCACTTCCTGCGGCACTTTGCGTTCGAGGCGGATGGCCCGGTAAAAGTGGGCTTTACCGCGCAGGCGCCCATTGCGGAGTCACTGAAGGTGGAGTTCTCGGATGTAAAGTACCGGCCCGAAACCTTCAAGGATTTCTGGCAGGGCAAGTAAGGGTTTCAACATCGCGCCCTGGGGTGCGGGATTCCATATAACCTGTACGCCCAGGCGTGACTCCAACACCTCTTTTGGCTTCACATACAGAGCCGCTGCCACGTGGCGGCTTTTATCACCCCTCAATTCTCCCACGTCTGCTCGGCATTGCTGCCGTGCCATACCCTTGTTATCCATCGCCAGCCAACTGCGGCTCCGGTTTAAGCTTCGTTTCTGCCGATTCTTATAATTATTTAAAATAACTTTGTTTTAATTAAGCTTCTTGCCCGAATATTGCTTTATTGAGCCGATTAATCGAACTTGTATGACATTTGTGAGGCAGTTAAATAATGTCTTGATTAATAAATAACAGTGGTTTAAGTTGTTGGGGAGAGAGCTCGTGAGAGCGGCCTTGCCCGTTTGGCAATGGCTGCCAATGCGCTGTGCCAACCGGAACAGGTGCCGACCAAAAACCAAAAAAGGTGGCCCTGGCTCCGTATGGGCGGGCCCTCCGCTGGTCACAGCGTACGTTTCGACAATACCAATAAATGGGGCAAACCTATGACTTCAGATAAATTCCTGTTAAATACCTTAGCGATTGTGTTGAGCTGTGCCCTGGTCACGGCTTGCGGTGGATCAGATGACCCCGTTGATGATGGCGCCTGGTCGCCGAGTCCCGCTGTTCCTCTTCCGGATGGCGGCGATGGCGGTGACGTGGGCCAGGAAGGGCTCACTAACCTCACTAACGACGATCCGGAACTGTTCACCAAGGTCATCGCCGACTTCGAAGACATGGAGGCCATGAAAAACCCGGATAACGGCTGGGCCTTCACCGGTGTGTTCGATGAGCTTAGCGATTGGAGCGGCGTGACTACACGGCCGGAAGCGGCACGGGTTGGCGACGCGGCTGTCAGCACCTGTGAAATCGGCGGCTACGACTGCGACTCCAACACCGGGTCCATTCTTACCCCGGCCTTTACTGTTGAATCCAGCTACATCAACTTTTTGATGACCGGCGGCGCCACCAATGTGGGATTGGAATTGCGCAGGGCGGGCACGGATACGGCGCTGGTGTCCTATCAGCCCAACAGTTGTGACCGCCCGCACATTACCGATAACGATGACTGGTTCCACCTGGATGTCTCCGCACTGCAAGGCGAAAGCGTGCAGCTGTACCTGTTCGACCAGGAAGAGGGCGGTTGCGGGTTTATCAGCTTCGACCATTTTTATGAGAGTGCCACCGCCGTTGGAACCCTCGCGGGTGCTGCCGCGTCCGCGCTGGAAGCCACCGGCGTCAGCATTCCAGCCGACGCTACCATGGGCGTGATCAGCGGCTTTGATGACGCGCTTCAGATGACCGAAGCCGGCTGGACAGCCGACGGCCATTATGCCGCCCCTGCTACCGCGGATGCCTGGCAGGGCCTGTCCACGGCTGAGGGCGCCGCGCGCATTGGCGACCGCGCTTTCTCCAGTTGCGGTACCGGCAGCGCCGGCTGTGACGAGTTCATGGGCACCATTACGTCCGCGCCTTTCCTCATCGAAAGCACCTATCTGCGTTTCCTGGCGGTCGGTGGTTCCATTGACAACCACGATGCCGCCATTAACATCCTGCGCGCCTCCACCGATGAGGTATTGGCAAGCTTTACGCCGGAAACCTGCATTGAGCCGCGCTACATTACCGGTGATAGCGATTGGTATCAGTTTGATGTCACTGACCTGATGGGGCAGAACGTCAAACTGCAAATTGTTGACGCTTCCAACGCGAATTGCGGCTTCATCAGCATTGATCACGCTTACCAGACCGACTCCGCCACAATCCAGACCGCGGACGGCGCGGAGATTACACCGGCAAGCGCCGGCGTTGCCGATGTGCCGGACGAAATGAAAACCTACAACGTGGACGTTGCCGCTGATGCCTTTGCCACCGGCAAGATCATTGCGCGCTTCGATGTGCCGCAAACCATGCTGGATGCCGGCTGGACTGGCACTGGTGTTTTCGCCTCACCCCTGAACGATGGCTACTGGGCGGGAACCACAGCGGTAGATGCCGCGGCTCGCGTCGGCCTGCGCGCGGTCAGCACCTGTGAAATCAATGACAACGCCGGCGGCTGTGACGCCCCCACAGGCACGCTGACTTCGCCAATCACCACGGCGACCGATGCCTATCTCTACTTCCTGATGGGCGGCGGCAATGGTACCGCGCCCGTGGGCATGCGCATTCTGGATTCCATCGGCAACACCTTGCTGAGCTATTCGCCGGGTAGCTGCGGCCCGTCTCACATCGACGGCAACGATGACTGGACCTACATCGACCAGTCTCAAATCCAGAATGCCATGGTGCACTACCAGTTCTTCGATGAAGAGCCGGGCGGCTGCGGTTTCGTCAGCTTCGATCACCTGTATCAAAGCGCGACTGCGCCCGATGGTGAGCCTGTTTTCGCAAGCGCCACCAATGGCGGCCTGGTGATGCCCGACAGCACTCAACTGCAGTCGCTGGGTTTCCACGCCTCCTTGCCCTACGCCGACTCGAACAGCAATGTGATTGGCCGCTTCGATGATGCCCAGGCAGCAATCGCCAACGGTTGGGTAGCGACTGGCGGCTTTGCCAGCCCGGCAGCAGCCGACGCCTGGCAAGGTTCCACAGGCGTGACCGCATCAGCGCGCATCGGCGCGGGCGCCGTGAGCAGTTGCGAACTGGGCGGCGCGGATTGTGATTCGCCTACAGGCACACTCACATCACCTGCGTTTACGGTTACCGCCGAGCAACCCATTCTGACTCTCATGCTAACCGGTGGTAACGGTGGTTCGACGGTCGGCCTGCAAGTGCAATTGGCCGCCGACGGCTCGGTGCTGGAATCTGTCGCGCCGAATGCCTGTTCGCCGTCTCACATCGACGGTAATGACGACTGGGTTGAAATCGACCTGTCCGCTTATGTGGGTCAGTCCGTGCAAGTCCACCTGTTCGACAACGAACCGGGCGGCTGTGGCTTTATCAGCTTCGACCACGTTCACATGAGCGACGGCGTTCCCTACCAATTCAACTAATGCTTGCCGTTTTGCTGCATCAGGAGCCCGGTTACGCCGGGCTCCGTGATAACAAGCCCGTTCGGGCACGAGAGGTTTTCCATGTCAGATAACAAATTACGCCTGCTGAGCTGTGCTGTTCTGCTCGCCGTGCTGGCCGCCTGCGGTGGCGGTGGTGGCGGCAGTTCCGATGGCGGCAACAATGATGGCAATAACGACGGCGGCGATAACCCGCCGGCGGATGTGCCGGCGGCCGATGCTGACCCGGTGCTGCACCTGGATTACAACACTCTCAGCGGTACCAGCGTTGTTGATAAGGCCAGTGGCAGTGAATATGCCGTTGAAAACGCTTTCAATTCCCCTGAGCTGGTACCGGGCATTGAAGGCCAGGCGTTGCGCACCGATGGTTATTCCACCTGGATTGCAACAGACCTGGCGCTCGAGTCACAGCAAACGCTTACCGTGGAGACCTGGGTTGCTTTGGAGAGTTACCCGTCCGATGCAGAGGTGTCGCACGTCTATCTGACGCCCTCGTCTTTCATCGCGCAACGCAATGAATCCGCCGGGTTTTCCTTTGACATTAATACTTTCGGTCAGTGGGAATTCAATGTTTATATCGACGGCAATCTGCAAACAGTGCAGGCGGCTGAATCATTTCCTCTTTACGAGTGGACCCATATTGCCGCTGTGGTGAACACCCCGGAAGGCGTCATAACTCTGTATCGCAACGGCGAGCAAATCGCGAGCAAACAGGTGAGTGAAAACGGGGAGATTGATTATTCGAGCGAAGCGCCGCTGATTATCGGCAAGAGCTATCAAGATAAAAAAATAGGCATTTTTCTGGTTAACGCGTTAAATGCCGCGTTTGATGAAACGCGTATTTACCCCGGCGCGCGCACGCAGGATCTTGTTTCAGACAGCGTCGCTGCCAACATCGAACAAGTCGATGGCGCGGCCCATGATTCCCTTATCGTGCCCGCGGACCGCTTCGCGCATGACCTGCAAAGGCCGCGCCTGCACGCCATGCCGCCGGCCAACTGGACCAACGAGCCTCACGGTCTGGTTCAGGTGAACGGCCGCTTCCACATGTTCTACCAGCGCACCCCGAACGGCCCCTACAAAACGCAAATGCACTGGGGGCATATGTATTCCGACGATCTGGTGCACTGGCAGCATGAGGAAGATGCGCTCTGGCCAACACTGGAATGGTCCGACACCGACGGTTACGACATGAAGGGCATCTGGTCCGGCGACGTGGTTTACCAGAACGGCACCGCCTACGCCTTCTACACCAACGTCAATCACACGGGGCCGTTCAATCCGGGCATCGCATTGGCAACCAGCACCCATGCCAACCTGCGCGATTGGGAAAAGCAGGGACCAATCATCGACTCCGACAAGGTGCAGGATTTCCGTGACCCCTACCTGTGGAAGGAAGGTGATGTCTGGCACATGATCATAGGCGCGCGCGTCGACGGTGGCGGCGGCCTTGATTATTACACTTCCTCCGACCTGTACACCTGGAGTCGCGAGTTGTCGTTTGCCGCCACCTCCTATGCGCAGATGGGAATAGGCGCGGATATTTGGGAGATGCCGGTATTCGAGGCGCTTGATGGCAAGCACATTTTGATCGTTAACCCGATTGGCGGTGAAGTGTCCAAATACGACTTTGAAACGCCCACCCGCGGGGTTTACTGGACGGGCACCTGGGACGGCAACCGCTTTATGCCGGACTACCTGCAACCCAAAAATCTGGACCTGATCCTGGGCCATCTGTCGCCCACCGTAACCCGCACCGATGACGGCAAGCTGGTCGGCATTGGCATTGTCGACGAGCGCCGTTCATCCCAGGCGCAACTCGACGCCGGCTGGACGCACACCTTTTCATTCCCGCGTGAATACTACTTGCTGGCTGATGGCGAAACACTGGGACAGAAGCCCTACGCAGGGCTGGCGTCTCTGCGCGACCTGGCCAGCCACCAGCAGTCAATCCCGGGCCTTGTCAGCGATCAGTCCGCCTCCGTTGCCAAGGGGCGCTCCAAGGAAGTTATCGTCGAAGTCAATCCCGCATCCACGTCGGCCGCCTATGGTGTGTTGATCGGCGCTTCCGCGGATGGCACCGAGCAGACGCGCATTTACTACGACACAGCCCGCCAGGAAATTGTTGTCGACAAGCGCAATTCCAGCAGCTCAAGCCAGGTGGAAGACAAGCAGATATGGCGTGGCGATTACGACGAGTCCGCGTTTGGCAAGCCGCAGAAATTCCACGTGTTCATCGATCATTCCGTGGTGGATGTTTTTATTAACGACAGCGCCGCTTTCTCCATGCGGATATATCCCACCGGAGCGGACAGCGACAACGTCTACCTGCTCTCGGAAGGCGGTGAAACTGAGTATACCAACGCGGAATCCTGGACACTGGTTGAATAACCGATTCTGAACTTCGCTTTACACCCGCCAGCGCCGAGCCCACCCGGTGCTGGCAGTCGTTAAAAAAATAAAAAAGATATTCAAAAGCAGCAACACTCCTATGACAGGCTGTCATCGCATTTGGAGCAGGATTCTATCCCAAAAAAATAACTTAAGGAGTGGAGGATCTATGCGTATCAAGACTGTAGCACTAGTGGCTATGGCGACGTCTCTGGCGTTGGCCAGCTTGCCGGTTATATCCGCAACCAAACTGCATTTGAAATACAACGAAGCAAACGGCGCCCCCGATGTTGTGGAGGAGGTGACGGGGCAAATTTTTTCCATCAGGAATATCAACAATCCACCGGAGCGTGTGCCGGGCGTCGAAGGTAACGCATTCCGAACGGACGGCTATTCCACCTGGCTCACCGGGCCGATCAATGTTTCGGTCAGCAACCAGATGACGCTGTCGACCTGGATCGCCCTGGAAAGTTATCCCTCCACGGAAGAAGGTAATCACCAGGCATCATCTCTGCTGCATGCCATCGGTAACAATGATTTTAATCTGGGCATCGATACCTACGGCAACTGGTGGTTCCATGTGTACATCGACGGCGTGGCCCGTACTGTTTTCGCGCCTGAGCCGTTTCCGCTGTACCACTGGACGCACGTGGCCGTTACCGTCAACAACGGCACCATTAAATTGTTCATCAATGGCATTGAGCAGGCATCGGAAACTTTTGCCGGCTCGAATATTCAGTTGCCAACCAACGGCCAGTTAGTCATTGGCCGCAGTAACGCGCCGCAGATGACCGGCGTGTTCGAGGTCAATGCCATCAACGCGGCCTATGATGAAACGCTCATAGAAGACGTAGCCGTTTCGCAGTTGGACTTGAAAAGCCGGTACAACGCCAACCGCTTTACACCCTGGAAACCATCCATTGATGTGCCGGATACGCGCTTCGCCGACGACCATTTGCGGCCGCGCTATCACGCCATGCCACCGGCCAACTGGACCAACGAGCCTCACGGTCTGGTGGAGCACAACGGTCGCTTCCACATGTTCTACCAAAGAACACCCAATGGGCCCTATAAGTGGATGATGCACTGGGGCCACATGTGGTCGGATGACCTGGTGAACTGGACCAACACCAAGGATGCTTTTTACCCGCAGCAAAATACCGCTGACACAAAGGGTTTGGGTTCGAAAGGCATCTGGTCCGGCGACGTGGTAATGGACAACGGTTGGGCGCACGCCTTCTACACCACCGTTAATTATGATGGCCAGTACAATCCCGGCGTCGCCTGGGCCACCAACTTCGATGGCACTCTGGAAACCTGGACGCACTGGGGTGGCATTATCGACAAAAATAATCCCAATCCGGGGAGTATTCTGGATATGCGCGACCCCTACGTGTGGCAGGCGAACGGCCGCTGGCACATGATCATTGGTGCCGCTACCCAGAATGGCGGTGGTCTGGAGTATTACCACACGACGCATCTGGGCGACGGTTACTGGGAGCGGGCGAGCAGTTTTACATCCATCCCGTATTCCTCCATGGACCCGGGCTCCGCCATCTGGGAAATGCCGGTTTTCGAGTATCTCGGTACCTTTAACGGCGTGGACAAATACATTCTGGTGGTATCGCCCATCGGCGGTTCCATGCGAAAAACCACTGCGCCTTATATCCGCAGTATGTATTGGACCGGCACCTGGCAGGTTGACGGGCAAGGTGTTGGTACCTTCGTGCCGGATTACGCGCAACCCAAAAACCTGGACGTGATTCACGGGCACCTTTCGCCCACTATCGCCAGACGCAACGGTGAGCTTGTCGCTATAGGTATTGTGGATGAGCGTACCAATTCCCAGATGCAGAATGACCAGGGTTGGGCTCATACTTTCAGCTTGCCGGTTGTCTGGCGTCTGCTGCCCGACGGTGAAACAGTGGGGCAAATGCCCGTCAGCAGCATTTATTCTTTGCGGAAGGATTCGGAGCGTTTTCTTGCACAGAATCTCGATGTAAGCGGAGAGACGGCCTTGGATTTCGCCAGCAATCAGGCGGAATTCACGGTTTATGTCGATCCCAACTCCACGGCTCCCACCTACGGTTTTTATCTGTCGGCGTCGCCGGATATGGATGAAGTCACCCGTGTTTATTACGACGGTAACAATATCGTGATCGACAAATCCCTGTCCACCAACTTCAGTGGCATGGAGGAAACCGGTATATACAGTGGTGACTATGACGAGGCGGTGTTCGGCAAGCCCGAGAAGTTCCAGGTGTTTATCGACCACTCCGTCATTACCGTGTTCATCAATGACAAAGCGGCGTTTCACAATCGTATTTACCCGTCGCGCAAGGACAGCACGCGCATTGGGTTGATTTCGAACGGTGGTACCACGCGTTTCACTTCGGTTGAGGCCTACCCCATGGAGGCGCAATCCACCAATGACGTTAAATACAATTTCGAGGGAGACCTGAACAACTGGAGCCCGATTGGTGCAGCCTTTTCACAGGGTGACATTTCCAACGATGCCTGTTTCTGGGCCGAGTGCTTCAGTTTCGAACGGCAGGGCAATTATCACCTCTGGGGCTTCAAGGAAGGTGGCGATGGCGACATCGGCGATCTTGTTTCACCGAACTTTACGGCGGGCGATAATGGTTTGATCAGCCTGCTGGTCAGTGGTGGTGACAATATCAACAACCTCTATGTGGCGCTCATCGATGCTGTAACGGGTACTGAATATGATCGTGTGACCGGCAACAACGACGAGGCGCTGGATTATGCGGAGCTGGATGGCAGTGCCTGCGTTGGGCGCGAGTGTTACCTAAAGGCCGTGGACAATGCCACGGGTGGCTGGGGGCACCTGAACCTCGACGCGGTGCATGTACCCTTGCCGAAACCCGTGGATGCGCCATTACCCATCAACATTCATCACTTCGGTTTTGAAACCGGCACACTCTACGGCTGGACGCCATATGGCGACGCCTTCTCCGCGGGTGATGTCACCAACCAGTCCTGCTACTGGGTTGAATGCGTCAGCTTTGAACGCAATGGCGATTACCACCTATGGGGTTTCAACGACGGTGGCGATGCCCAGACCGGCGAGCTGCATTCCGACACCTTCGTTCTCTCCGGCGACGGGTTGATTGATGTGTTAATCAGTGGGGGTGAGGATATGGATAATCTGTATCTTGCCCTTGTTCATGCGAATACGGATATCGAAATTGATCGGATCACTGGTAATAACAGCGAAACCTTTATGGAGAAGCAGCTTGATGGTAGCGGGTACATCGGTCAGGTTTTGTACCTGAAGGCTGTCGACAATGCGACAGGCGGCTTCGGCCATCTTAACCTTGACCATATTCGCGTGCCCTCTGTGCCCTGATGCCGAAAAAACCTTAAAAAAAGCCGCCCTCGACGAGGGCGGCTTTTTTATATCTAGCGAAAGTCCCAATCACCTACCTTGGATTGATTTTCCACCGTTGCGCGATACCGCCGTTCAGGTCTGTCCAGATATGCACATTGGTGCCGTTCGCTGTTCCGGCTCCGTTGATATCCAAGGCTTTGCCGCTGGCGGGATTGACCAGTTTCACCGTGCCATCACCCAAATCGACAATACGCCATTTCTGCGCGCCTGTGCCATTATCGGTCCATATTTGCACATTGGTGCCGTTGGTGGTGCCGGCGGCCTGGATATCCAGGGCTTTGCCGCTGTGCGGATTGACCAGCTTGTAGGTACCATCGCCGAGGCTGGTAATACGCCAGGTTTGCGCAATGCCATTGTTGTCGTCCCAGATATGTACGTTGGTACCGTTCGTTGTTCCCGCTCCCGCAATATCCAGCGCTCTGCCACTGTTCGGGTTAACCAGCTCATAGAGATTGCCGGAGACAATATTGGTATCCGGAGCCGCATTCACGCCTACATAAAAATTGTCGAACTCACTTTCATTATTGAAGGTGCGCAAGCCAACTTTACCGTGGGTAAAAACACTCGGCGTGGTGTCGGTGTGATTGATTTTCGGGATGTTCATATCCCCGACATACACTTTGATGTTGGCCCCATTGACGACCACCTTCATGTGATGCCAAGCCCCGATTGTCAGGGAGCTTGGCGCACCCGCCAGCGAATCCCAGCCGAAATTGAACTTGCCGAGATAAACGCCGCCCGTCCTGATATAGGCGTAATATCCTTGTTGATAATCCGGATTGTTCACCAGATGTTTGCCATTCGCCGGGTTGTTGACTCGCACCATCACGCCGGCATCTCCCGAGCTTCCGACCAATTTGATATCGGCTTCGACGGTATAATCCGCCCAGCGGTCGTTACCAATGGTCGTCTTGGCAAATGTGCCGCCGCTGGAATGATAGCCTTCACTCACGGACCAACTGCCCTCGAACCGGGTCCATCCGTTATCGTTACCATCATTGAAGGCGTCATAAATGGTCGTAACGTCAGCGGCGCGGTGGAATTTTATATAGGCGTGATCGAATTCGCCGGAGGTCACTTCAAACCGGAGTTCGTGAATGCCCGCGGTCAGATACAAGCCTTTTTTGGTGATGGTCCGCCAGTTTTCCCAGCCGCCAGTATCGGGGACGGCAACTTCGCCCGTCAGATCTGTGGGTCCATCCCACAGGCGGAACCTGGCGTTGTCAAAGGTGGTGGCGGCACGTAGATCGATGTCGTAATAGCCGGTCGTGGCCACATTGGCCGTATAGACTTTCCATTCACCGGGCTGGTTCCAGCCGGTAACAAACTGCTGTTCCGCGGGCGACAACCGAATGTCCACCGCCGTGCCGCGATAGGCACCCCCGATATTGTTGCCCGTCGTGTCGTGATAGGCGAATCCCTCTCCGCCCTTGATGAAATGCACGGCGTCAATTCTGCCGGGAACGGGTTTGGCCGCGTTCCAGTCACTGCTGTCGTTTACGTCATTACTGAACGCGATGTAGCCGAAATCGGCATGAGCATCGCGTGTGGTCACGCCGATTTTTCCACCGCCGATACCATTCACGGTGCGAGTCTGCTTGAGCATGCCATCCACATAAATGGTGAACTCGGAACCGGATTTTTCAACCCGAATCTTGTGCCATTTGGTGTAGTCATAACCGGCAGGCAGTGCTGATGACTGCCAGCCCTGGGCGACGCCATTGACCTCGAAAAAGGTTTCCAGCCGGTTGTTCGTTCGGCTGAGCAGGGCCAAGCCGTAATTATTTTCATCCGTATAGGAAAATACCGCTCCATGAAGGGGATTCGCGCTGGCGCCCTGCTTCATCTGCTTGGTGTGAAACACCGCCGTATAATCCGGCGCAGTCGATGCAGTGGTGATCTGGCGGTACCAGGTGGTGTTGCCGATGGTGTCCTGCCACATCAATTCCTGATTGTAGATGCCCCAGGTTCCGCCATTGACGTTCGTCCAGTTTGATCCGATGGACGTTCGCTGGAAGCGGTCACTGAAATCCGGCAATTCGGGGTTCGGTTGACTGGTGGTCGTTGGACCGAGCACCAGCATTTGCTCGTTGTTCCAGACGATTCGATCAATATTCATCTTGCGGCCGGGCTGATCGTTGTGGTGGTAAACCATGTAGTAGGCATCGAGATCCGGCCCGCGAACAATGGCGTTGTGCCCCAGACCTATATGGTCGCCTTCGCTGTCAACCAGCAACGGATTATGCTCTGCCGATGTGGTGAAACCCGACGTCGGGCTGGTGCTGGTCGCATAATTTATGCGGTAGGCTTTGTTCCAGACGTGGTTGCCGACATAGGTCATGTAATAGTTGCCGTTTCTCTTGATGACGGTCGGCGCTTCCGTCCAGCCGTTCATCCGCGCCCCGGTTACTATTCCAGAGCCGAAACTGTAAGGGTTGCTCATCGGATGTACGATGATGTTGTTGGACGCCGCCCGGTAAAAATACCATTGTCCGTCGTCGTCAATAAATACGTGGCCGTCAATCGAGTTTCCGGTGTTGCCGGTTTGCACTGTGAAGGGACCGAGAGGGCTGGAACTTTGAAGGACGTAATGTCCATTCCCGGCTGGCGATGTATACATGTAGAACTGTCCGTTCCAGTAGACCACCTCGGGTGCATAGGCGCCCAATGTTACCGAATCCGTTGAACACAAGCCGGCGTAGGTCCAGTCAACCAGATTCTCGGAAGTCCATACCTTGATCCCGGACTTGTCGTCCACCGTGCTGACATACAGGTAATAGGTTCCGTTGAATTTCAGGATATAGGGGTCGCCTTCCCCGTAGAAAGTCCCGTTGTTCCAAAGCCATGAATTCGTCATGTTGAAAGGATTGGAATAACCGTTCGCGCCCGAGGCCATGGAAAACACCAAGGCTGCGATAAAAAAAATACTTGACCACTTTTTCATTGGATTTCTCTTGTTCGTTGTCGGGTTACGACCTTCGCCAAGCTCAGGTCTCACCCGATCTACGGTGACAAAAAGTTATGTAAGTCGGGTTAGCCACGCAGTGGCGTAACCCGACAGGTACGTCTATTACGG
This sequence comes from uncultured Cellvibrionaceae bacterium, assembly GCA_964515945.1. GTDB lineage: Bacteria > Pseudomonadota > Gammaproteobacteria > Pseudomonadales > Cellvibrionaceae > CAYQQJ01. The sequence continues at coordinate 1,045 of CAZEWY010000080.1, read as the reverse complement.
CAGGTTATCGACCTTGTTGCCTATGGGGCCGGAGAAAATATAGCCGTCGTGAATATCCCAGTTAATGGACCAGGCCATGACGCCGCTGAAGTCGGGGTAAACGCCGCCCGCGTCCAGTGAGCCACAGCGAGTGCCTCGGGTAATACAATCCAGTGCGTCCATAATCGCCTGATTGGTCGCCTGACCGGAACCGGCGGAGCTGGGGCCGGAGGGAAGACCCAGCGACACCTGCTGCGGGTCCAGACCCTCAAAGAAGCCACCGTCGGCGGTCTGGAAGCCTTCGATCAGCATGCGCGCCGAGGCTACCATCATATCCACCGAGCCCGCGGGGTAAGCCTGGGGCGAATAGGGTGTCTGCAGGCCGCCATTGTTGTACAGCTGCGTGTGCAATAAATCCAGCAGGTCGCGAGTCTGGTCGATGATTGGCAGATAGGCGCCCCAGATGCTGGAGTAGGCGACAATGCCGCCATGCACATAGGGATGCTCGGGGGCCATGGTCAGTGCCATGCCACCAACGTTGGTATCAATCTGACGCAGGGCAACCGGCAAGCGGGCCTGGATCTGCGAACCGTGGGTAAGTTGCGAACCACTTTCCAGATCGATATCCAGTCCGTCGAAGCCCCACTCCTGAATGATGTTGGTCAGGCTGCTGACAAAATTGGCCTGGTCCGAGGCTGTGTTCAACGTGATGGTGCCTTCCGCACCGCCCAGAGAGAGTACGAAAATCTTGCCCTGGGCCTGCATGGTCGCCATATCCTGCTTGAACTGGTTGGGGTCCAGCCCCGCGCAGCTGGAGCCGGCGCCGTCAAACAGATTGAAATGGACTGTGCCGGTGCTGTTGGGATCATTGTCCGCAAAGGCGATATCGATGACGTCCCAGGCATCGGGAATATCGATCAGGCGAATGGGGCAGCCGGCGGGATTCTGGAAATTATGCCAGTAGCCGACAAGAGCATGCTCGGGGAAGTTGCCGGTATAACCACCACCCGTTGACGAGCTGCTGGACGACGAGCTTGAACTGCTGCTGGAGGACGAACTGGTACTG
>CAZEWY010000079.1:0-14459 GCA_964515945.1 uncultured Cellvibrionaceae bacterium | reverse complement strand
ATCCATGCTCTCGCGACACTAGTGCATCCCTGCACGTCGCCCGAAGGGTGAGAGCACCAAGGATGGTGCGAATCAATCCTCCCGACTATCAAAAGCCACCAGAAATGGCTGGCTTTTTGAACAAACTTATCTAAATCAATTCTCCGAAGCCCCTCCCCCGCTGCGTTCGATCAGCTCCTTGAATGGCGGATAATCTTGCAGGGGTTCGAGTGCCGGGTCATCGAGCAGACTCTCATCAAGAATTTCCATGCGGTCAAAGGCTTCCGAGAGATACTGAACCGCCTCATCCAGCTGGCCCAGTGCGGCTTTGGCGCAGGCGAGTTGATAAAAGGCATGACTGAACTCGGGATCGATTTCGAGGGCCTGGTGGCACAGGGTCACCGCCCATTGCGGCTCGCCGAGTTCCAACACCGCATCAGCCTTATAGGTCAGCGCTTCATAATCCTTGGGGCGCCGCTTGAGAATTTCGTCATAGACCGCGATCTTGGCTCCCGGATTATGCTCCAGGCCTACTCGCAACCAGAGTGCGTGCAGCTCGTTGGTTTTTTCGATCTCTTCGCGGTTTTCATCAATATGTTTGGTTTTCTGGGTCAGTTGCCTTTCGATGGCCCGCAATCGTTGCTCATAGGTTTGGATCAGTTTGTTGATTTCCGCATCGGCGAGCCCATGCACCTTTTCCTTTATTTCGCGAATGGATGTCCAGCCGATAATCACCAGGAGTGAACTCACCGCCGCAATTAGATAGAAAAAGTAAGTGACTGTATTGGCGGCGTAACCGAGAGCCTTGTCACTCACGGAAATTTCGCGGTCAACAATCTGTTGAATCAACTCGGCACGATTATTTGCCATGTCCTGGCGCAGGCTTTTCAGTTCATCGAGCACATAACGCTCCACGAAAGGATTGTAGAGCGGCTCTTCAAGCGTATCGACCACTTCCCTTGCCGCTGATTCCTCCGCTGTCATCTCCTGAGCAGCCGCACCGGTTTCACTACCGGCTGCGCCATCAGCTTCAACCGCCAATGCCGGGACCGCGAGCAATATAGAAATCACCAATGCCATCAGGCCGCGCATATGGCGTCACCGTGATCGTGTATTTCAATCAAGCAACGATGCAGACTTTTCACTGCCAGCTCGTAATTTTCCTCGTCCACCACAAACTGCATGTCCACCTGACGCATTGACTGGTGAACCGCCAGAACACTGATTTTCGCATCCGCGAGAGTGCTGACAGTCTTTGCCAGAATTCCCGGCACCTGCATGTCGCTGCCAATCGCGGAAATAATAGCCACTTTACGCACGCTCATTTCCGAATCCGGATAGCGCTCTTCCAGTGATTTGCGGATGCGCTTGATACTTTTGAGGTTGGTACCGAGGTAATGAGTCACGGAGTTGGCATTGACATCCTTGGTGACAACAACGGCCTTGAAACGCTTGCAGGTTTCCATAATACCGGTTTCGTAACGTTGAAGATCGCCGACCATATCCTGATCGAAAAACTCCAGCGCGTAGACATGTTTGCGACCGGCAATAATTTCCACGCAGGGCTTTTCGCTGACATAGTCCCCGGTAATCAGGGTTCCGGCATGTTCCGGCTCAAAGGTATTCTTGACCCGCAGTGGAATGCCGCTCTGGCGAAGACCTTTGGCGGCGCGCGGGTGAATGGCTTCCATACCCAGATTGGCCAGTTGATCCGCAACGTCGTAATTGGTGCGACCAATAGGCACCACCTTGTCGGCGCCGACAATACGCGGATCCGCCGTGCTCAGGTGAAACTCCTTGTGAATCAGCGCCTCTTCCGCACCTGTGATAACGGCGATGCGGCTAAACGTCATCTCGCTGTAGCCCCGGTCAAAGGTCGCCATGACGCCGGCGGCACAATGGACATAACCGGTGACTATGGGCAGTTCCTTGTCCAGATTGACATCGCTCAGTTTCTGCTTGATATGTTCATCAATGGTCATGCTGGCCGATGATTTCCAGCCGGACAGGTCAATAAAGCGCGCGTTGACGCCTTCCGCCTTGAGCAACTGGGTCATGTTCCACGCGCTGTGCGCTTCGCCGAGGCTCGCCAGCATTTCGCGAACGGTCATCAGGTGTGTGTCCAGCGAGAAGTGGCCGTGCTCGCACAGACGCTCCAGGTCCTCCAGGCAGCGCTCGGTAACATCCAGACGCTCATCGATAAAGGCATTGGCTTCGTCAACCATTCCGAGTTTTTCAAAAAACTCCTGGTTGATCTCATGCATGCGGTCGCGCACCTGCGTCAGGGCATTGTGCCAGCTCGAGTCGTCTTCATTGGAGGCAAACTGCGCATAGACACCGGGTTCACCACTTTTCTTGTGCTCCAGCAGCATATCGGTGATGCCACCGTAGGCGGAGACGACCATAATTCGATTAGTGGTGCCATGGCTGTTGTTCTCACCGAAAATGATGTTATTTCTCACCGTGGAGAAATCACTCATGGAAGTGCCACCAATCTTTTCGACAGTGTGAGACATAGTGTATTCACCTTTTTTACATATGGTTCAAACGAGTTGCGGGCGGGCTGAATCAGGAATCTGGATCAGGCGTTCTCGCCGACAGCCTTACCCGTTGTCGGATAGGCACCCGACTCGTCGTGGACTTCATCCCCCACCACGGGTGGATTGAAGACACAGGCCATTTTCATTTCAGTTTTGCCGCGCAGTATGTGCTTGTCGTGTTTGTTCAGCAGATACATGGTGCCCGGCGAAATGGGATAGACTTTCCCATCTTCAACCGTCTCTATTTCTCCCTCACCGGAAATGCAGTACACCGACTCGAAATGGTTCTGGTAGTGCATGTGTAATTCCGCATCCTTGTAAATAGTTGTGATGTGGAAGGAGAAACCAACATTGTCGCCTTTCAGTATCAGGCGGGTGCTGTCCCAGCCCTTGCTCTCGATTCGACGGTCGGTCTTTTCGGCTTCTTGCAGTTGTCTGACGATCATACTTCTACCTCTTCAATAAAACGCTATGTGTCTGATGTTCTGTGTGTGGCTTGTGGCTAACAGTTCTTAAGACGCCTGACTCACCTTGTCCCGCATGACCTCATCAAAACTTTCGGTCAATAATTTGAGGCCTTTTTTCAGGCTGTCCTCAGTGATGGTCAAAGGCACCAGACACTTGACCACCTGACCTCGATTACCCGCGGTTTCGATAATCAATTTTTTTCCAAAAGCATGACGGCTGATCTGGGTGGCGATTTCGCCACTGCGGCATTCCAGGCCTTGCATAAGCCCTCGCCCTTTCAGCCGCGCCTGGGTCGCGCCAAACTTGTCGGAAATACCTTTCAGTGCCTTGCGCAGAATCTGAGCCTTGTTCTCAACGGATTCCGCAAAACTATCATCTCGCCAGTAGGCTTCCAGCGCCGCCGTCGCGGTGACGAAGGCGTGGTTGTTACCGCGGAAGGTTCCGTTGTGCTCACCGGGCTCCCAAACGTCCAGCTCCGGCTTGAACAACACCATCGCCATGGGCAAGCCGTAACCACTCAGGGATTTCGACAGTGTAACCATGTCCGGTGTAATGCCCGCGTGTTCAAAGCTGAAGAACTTGCCGGTACGGCCACAGCCGGCCTGAATATCATCGACGATCAACAGCATGTCATGTTTCTTGCACAAGGCTGCCAAACCGCGCAACCATTCATCCTTGGCAACATTGAGGCCACCTTCGCCCTGAACGGCTTCAACCAGAACAGCCGCGGGAAGGTCGACACCGCTGGAGGGGTCGCTGAGCAACTTGTCCATCATCTTCAGCGTGTCTGCATCCTGCCCGTGATAGCCACATAACTGCATGAGTTCGATATTGTCCAGACCAACACCCGCGCCGCCTCGGTGATGTTGATTACCCGTGGCAGCCACGGCACCCAGAGTCACGCCGTGAAAGCCATTGGTGAAAGCGACTATGGTCTCGCGCCCCTTGACCTTGCGCGCCAGTTTCATCGCCGCTTCAACGGCATTGGCGCCGGTCGGGCCGGTAAACTGCATGCGGTAATCCAGGCTTCGCGGCTGGAGAACCAGCTCATTGAAACTTTCCATGAATTTCGCCTTGGCGTGAGTGTGCATATCCAGACCCTGGGTAATACCATCGCTGTCGATGTAGTCGAGCAGCGCCCGCTTCAGTATGGGATTGTTGTGCCCATAATTGAGCGACCCGGCACCGGCCAGAAAGTCGATGTACTCATTGTTTTCTTCGTCATACAGAAACTCGTTTCGCGCTCGATTGAAGGTAACCGGGAAAGAACGCGCGTAAACATGTACGTCTGATTCGAGTTGTTCAAATATATTCATATTGCCCTCTCGGCTATTTAAAATAATTTCGATTTAAAATAATTTCGGTGCTGTGAAAACCTGCTCGTGCCCTGTCAGGGCGCCCAAAGGTCACGCTATAGGGCCTCTCTGTCTATGGGACCTATGGTGAACAGAATCTCGTCATCGTGCTTGCCGCGAAAATGCGCCTGGCTTTCGAACATCACCTTTTCGTCGGTGTTCGCCTGCCATTTTTTGGCCAGGCTGCGAAAAACTCCCCAGGACGCCTCATTGTCGGGACCTATGGTGGTTTCGATATAGCGCAGGTGGCTCAGACTCGGACGGTTCAGCAACGCCTCGACCATTTTTTTGGCCAGGCCGCGTCCGCGCGCCTTGGATGAAACGACCAACTGCCAAATAAACAGGGTCTCAGCCTTGCCGGGAGGTTGATAGCCTGAAACAAAGCCGACCAATTCGCCATCCAGCTCGGCCGCTATGGACGTGTCCGCAAAATGAGTGGATTGCAGCAGGTTGCAGTAGATGGAATTGGTATCCAAAGGCGGACTATCGGCAACCAGATCATTCACCCGAATACCATCGTGCGCTGTCGGCTTCCTCAAAATCAGTTCCGAGGTCGTGGACGCAGATTGCTGGCTTGGGTTATGAGTAGTCATATATTGTTTAGATCTCTATTGATTCAGAGACGACTAATTATACGGATATCCCATTAAATGGCAAATTGTGGCCTGATTAATGGTGAAAACTAGCGATTAAAGCACAAGAATTGAACAGTTCGACGAAAAAGTATATATTTACCACTAAGTAATATGTGGAAACGTATTGTCTGAATTCCATCAATATCAATACACCACGATGGAATAAGCACCGGGCTGCAGATACCGCTTAACCCTGCAAAGGCTATACCCGGAGAAATTTCCCCATGGGAACAAGCCCCCAAACCTCGAACTCACGTTAGAATGGTTGCCATGAACAATATTCAAGATGTTTTAATCGCCCTGCGCCGCCTGATCCGGGCCGCGGACATTCATTCAAAACGGTTGGTCAAGACGGCTGGCCTGACTGCACCACAATTGCTGCTGATGCAGGGCATAAGGGATAGCGGCGATGCCACCATTGGTGAACTCGCGAAGCAAATCAATTTAAGCCAGGCCACAGTCACGACAATTATTGACCGCATGGAGAACCGGGAGCTGGTGTATCGAAAGCGGTCCCAGGTCGATAAACGCAAGGTCTACGTCTATCTCACCCCCAAGGGTGATGAGCTTCTGGATAATGCACCCACACCTCTTCAGCAGACGTTTGTCACCCAATACCTGCAATTGGAGCCCTGGGAACAGAACATGATTCTCAGCTCCCTGCAACGGGTCGCCAAGATGATGGACGCCGAGGGCATCGATGCCTCACCGGTACTGGATATAGGAGCTTTGGACCGCAAGGGCGAAGCTCTGCTGTTGGCGACCGGCCAGCCGGGAAAAGCGGCAGCCGCTGGCCCATCAGGCCATAAGCGCTGATGGTGCCAGGAAAACCTGCCTGACCAATTTTGCCAAAAATCTTCAATTGGCTACCAAAAGGTTTTATACTCCTTCGCCTGACGCCGCACGTGTACCTCAGCGCCAACCGCGCCGGGAACGTGATCAGAGGCCCACATAAAAGCCTGAAGAAGGATGTAACGATGAGTTTTATAGACGACGATTTTCTCCTCGACAGCGAGCAGGCAAAGCGGCTCTACCATGACTACACGGCGGACATGCCGATTATCGACTACCACTGCCATCTGCCCCCTGCCCAGGTTGGCGAAAACAAGCAGTTTCGCAACCTCTACGAAGTCTGGCTGGCGGGCGATCACTACAAGTGGCGCGCCATGCGCACAAACGGAGTGGATGAACGCTATTGCACCGGCGATGCCAGTGACTGGGAAAAATTCCAGAAATGGTGCGAGACGGTTCCCTATACCCTGCGCAACCCGTTATACCACTGGACTCACCTGGAGCTGCGCAAGCCTTTCGGCATCACCGACCGGCTACTGAGTGGCGATAACGCCAAACAGACCTGGGACCAGTGCAATGCCCTGCTGGCAACGCCAGAATTCAGTGCACGGGGTCTCATGCAGAAAGCCAGGGTCAAATTGGTATGCACCACTGACGATCCGATTGATGACCTGCGTCACCACAAAGCCGTGGCCGCCGATGACAGCTTTGCAACGGCCATGTTGCCCACCTGGCGACCTGATCGCGCCATGGCGGTGGAAGATGCCACTCAATACAACGCCTACCTCGAACGCCTGTCGGCAGCCGCTGATATGACTATTTATAGTTTCGGCGATCTCCGCGACGCCCTGCGCAAGCGCCACAACTATTTTCACGATAACGGCTGCCGTCTCTCCGATCACGGCCTGGAAACCGTTTTCGCGGATGATTATACCGAGGAGCAGATTAGCCGGATTTTCGCCAAGGTTCGGGGCGGTAGCGAACTCAGCGGCGACGAAATCCGGCAGTTTCAGTCGGCCATGCTGATCGAATTCGCCCTGATGGATCATGAAAAGGGCTGGGTGCAGCAGTTCCACATTGGCGCTATTCGCAATAACAACCCACGGCTGTTCCGCAGCCTGGGCCCCGATACCGGCTTTGATTCCATTGGCGACCATTGTTATGCCAAACCGCTGGCTAAATTTCTGGGCAAGCTGGACGACCAGAACCAGTTGGCCAAAACCATCATCTATAACCTCAACCCTCGGGACAATGAGGTGATAGGCACCATGATCGGCAACTTCCAGGACGGTTCCGCACCGGGCAAAATACAATTCGGCAGCGGCTGGTGGTTTCTGGATCAGATGGATGGCATGACGCGTCAGATCGAATCCCTGAGTCAATTGGGGCTGCTCAGTCGCTTCGTCGGCATGCTGACCGATAGCCGCAGCTTCCTGAGCTATTCACGCCACGAGTATTTCCGTCGCATACTCTGCCGCATTCTCGGCAACGACATGGCCAATGGCCTTGTGCCGGATGATGTGGCCATGGTCGGCAGCATGGTGCGGGATATCAGCTTCAACAACGCGCGGGATTATTTCCCCTTCGACGTGCCTGAGTAGGGTCCACCTTTCGCTTTAGCTTGCCGCTTACAGCTTGAGGCTCCAGTCATGCCCACGCTCGCCTTCGCATTTTCCGTGACCGCTCCGATTTTTGTCATGGTGTTGCTCGGGCTTTTGTTGAAGAAGTACGCCATCATCAACGATGAATTTGTCCGCATGGCGTCGGGCCTGGTTTTTAATATTGGCCTGCCGGTGATGCTCTTTACCAGTACCGCCACTCGCGACTATTCCCAATTGGTCAACCTCACCCATATCGTCGCGCTGGTACTGGCGGTGGTGATCGTTTTCATATTATCCAGCATTACCGCTCCCTGGCATCTCGCCAACCCCAGGGATCGAGGGGTTCTGGTACAGGGCGCGTTTCGTGGCAATTTGATGATTGTCGGTCTGGCCTTCTGCGCCAATGCCTACGGCGAGGAAGGGCTTGCCATTGCCGCCCTGCCGGTTGCCATACTGATAGTGGTGCATAACGTTCTATCGGTTTATACGCTGACCCGCAGCCTTGACAACAGCCGTCAGAACCTGCCGCAGACACTCACCGCTTTCGTGAAAAACCCTCTGATTATCGGCATCGCTTCCGGTCTCTGTGCAAATTTACTGCACCTGAGACTGCCGGCTCTGGTGCTGGAGACCAGCCGCTATCTCGGACAAATGACTCTGCCACTGGCCTTGATCTGCATCGGCGGCGCATTGAATTTGACGCAGTTGCGGGACGACAGAGGCAGCGCGATCATCGCCTCCACCTGGAAATTGCTGCTGACGCCAGCCCTGCTCCTGGCACTGGCCGTGCCCCTGAAAATACGAGGCATCGAACTGGGCGTACTCTTTCTGCTGGCGGCCTGCCCCTCCGCCACCGCCAGTTTTGTACTGGTCAAGGCCATGGGCGGCAATGGCGAACTGGCTGCAAAGATTGTGGTACTCAGCACAGCCGCATCGCTGTTTACCGTCACCGGCGGTTTGTTGATGTTAAAGAGTTGGGGCTTGATTTAAAGAAGCTGCAAGTCGTGGACAAAGCCGTCAATGCCTCCGTTCCAGCGATATAAACGCCGCATCGGTCGGTGGGCGAATCCCGGCTTGGAGCTTGAGGCTTGAAGCTTGCAGCTCTAAAACTCCACATCGATACCCGCTGTCACTGTCCGCCCAGGTGCGGGCTCGAAGGAACGGCCGCTATCCTGGTTGACGATAACGGATCCGACATAGGTTTTGTCGGTGAGGTTTTCCAGACGCAACCACGCCTGCAGCAGGAAATCCCGGAGCTTGTGTTCACTGGTGAGAGCCAGATCAAAGGTGACGTAATCCGGCGCCCAGATAAGATTGTCATCGCTGGTGGCAACGCGGGACCTGTAGCGACTGGCGAAACTCAGAGTAGCAATCGGTGACTGCCACGGCTGCCAGCGAAGCTGGGCGTAGACTTGGCCTTCGGCAACGCCGGGAAGTTTGTTTCCGCTCCATTCACCCTCGGTGTATTCAGCACTCAACCAGGTTGCACTGCCCCGGGCGGACAGACCAGAGCGCAAATAAACGTCCCCTTCGAGTTCCAGACCGTGCCGCTCCGTGGCCGCCGCGTTGCTGTAGGTGGTGCGGCCATTGACCGATTGATCCACAACCAGTTCGTCGTCACTGTCGATGGTGAAGGCCATAAGTGCCCACTGCATTTTACCCGCTGATGCGAAGCGGATACCTCCCTCGATCTGCCTGTTGGTGCTCGGCGTTAATTGCAGGTTGAGACCCGTGCCTAGACCCGCGCCTTGGTTGCGATAAGCCATTTCCGTCAGCGTAGGAGTTTCAAAGCCCCGACCGATACTGCTGAAAATGGCCAGACCTTCGGCAAACGCATAACTGAATCCGAGGGCGGCGGACGTCTCATTAAAGTCCAGGCTGCCGCTGTCGTCGGGATTGCCGTCGTCATCGGGGGTGCTGGGCTCGACGATAAAATCGTCCTCCACGGCGAATTTGCTGCGGCTGTGGCGTAGGCCACCCAGAATCCTGATAGCTTGCGTCGGCTGCCACTCCACAATGGAAAACAGATCGTCGCTGTCGACCGTTCCCACTTCATCGCGTCTCAGGTCACCGCTGATACCAGATTCATTGACATAGCCGCGCCTGGTGTCTTCCATGCGCTCGACACTGATACCCAGAGTCACCAAGAGCGGTCTATCGGCAAGCCTGGCATTGTGTCGATAATTGGCCTGTACGCCGGTGAAATCCCGCTGCAAATCGATGACGGCACCGGAGGATTCAATGCCCCGCCCTTCGAACGGCAGCCATTGATCAACATTGCGCCGTCCGTGCCAGGCTGCCAACTGCCAGGCACCGCTCTGTTGTTCTTTTTCAATATTGAGCGATACCTGTCGGTGTTTGAGTAGCTTACGTGTATTGAAGGTCTCGACCCTGCTGCTGACCTGCCGTGGGTCCTCCCGCCACTGGTCCGGTGACAGGCCGGATGGGTCCTGAGTGCCGGGGTCGCGACTGGCGTCCAGGCGAAGGGTCACATTCAGGCCGTTGCCGCCAAGATAGTAAAGTTGCGCGCCGCCCTGTTGCCGTTCAACAGCACTGTGCGGTCTATAGCCGTCGCTTTCCAGATGACTCGCCTGTGCCCTGAATGCCCAGGCACCGGCGCGCAGGCTTCCACTGACACGCTGCTTTTGGGTATCGTAGGCACCGCCGCTGGCGGCTATGGTCAGTTGGTCGTCTTGAGGAGCGTGGCTGTGCAATCGTATGACCCCGCCAGCACCATTGCCGTATAGCGTTGCCAGAGGGCCGCGCAGGATTTCGATGCTGTCGATCTCATTGAGGAGCAGGCTGCCCAGCTGCGCCTGCCCGTCCGGCATAGCCAGCGGAATATTGTCCAAACGCACATCCATGCCGCGCACACCAAAGGCCGAGCGGGCGCCGAACCCCCGCAATACCAGGCGCGTGTCCTGAGCGTAATTGGAGCGGCTGTCCACTTGCAGGCCAGGCAAACCCCGCAGCAGTTCCGCGCTGTCCAGCCGCAGTCCCGGCAATTGCGATTGCGTCGCCAATCTGGTGACGGCACCGGGCGTCGTCAGCCAGGGCCTCGGTTCACGGCTCGCTGTTACTACCAGCGTTTCCAGAGGGGGATTTGCGGCAAAAGCCCCAATGGGTATTAGACAAATGGCGGGCATTAGACAAATAGCGGCGACAAGGTGTAGCGGACAATGACTGATCCGTGGCATTAAGGGCATAGAGAATATTTGAACCTCGGTAATCCGTTAATATAGAAAATCGTTCGCATTATGCACGACCATGACTCTGAGCATGATGGAGGCAAAAAAGTTTAATGTGAGGTGTGGCAGATGTGGGGTTACGACGCTCGCAGAACTCGCATCTAGCCCGACCTACCGGCGAGGCACCAAAATAGTCATGTTTGCCGGTTAATATATGACCACGTATTTTTGAGGGAAATTTATGCATGATTCCGCGGCACTGAGTGTGGCCATGATTGGTCTAACGGCGCTGCTGTGCCAATGGATAGCATGGAAGGCGAAGCTGCCGGCTATTCTCTTTCTGCTGATTAGCGGATTGCTGCTCGGCCCCGCTTTTGGATTGCTCGATCCCGATGCGCTCTTCGGTGACCTGCTTTTTCCACTGGTGTCCCTGGCCGTCGCGGTTATTCTTTTCGAAGGCAGTCTCACCCTCAGCTTTCACGATATCAAATCTCTGCAGAAGGTGGTTCGCCGTCTGGTGACGGTGGGCGCGGCTGTCACCTGGGTACTGGTGACACTGGCCACCCGCCTGCTCTTCGGCTTGTCCTGGGAGTTGTGCATTCTGTTTGGTGCCCTGATGGTGGTTACAGGGCCAACGGTAGTCATGCCCCTGCTCCGCACCGTTCGCCCCACCGCAAAAGTCGCCCACATTCTGCGCTGGGAAGGCATTGTGATAGATCCGATTGGCGCCCTGCTGGTTGTGGTGGTGTATGAATTTATCGTCACCCAAAGCCAGGGGCAGGCCTTCAGTCAGAGCCTTCTGCTGTTTCTGGAAATCATATTGACGGGCGCGGGCCTGGGGGCGGCGGCAGGTTATGGACTTGGCCTGATTCTACGCAGGCACCTTTTGCCGGAATATCTACAGAATCTCGCCACCCTGGCACTGGTTCTTGGCGTCTTCACCCTGTCCAACAACCAGGCCAGCGAGTCGGGTCTGTTGGCGGTGACCGTAATGGGTATCTGGGTCGCCAACATGCGCGGTGTGCAGATCCGCAACATCCTCAACTTCAAGGAAAATCTCACGGTACTCTTTGTGTCCGGGCTTTTTATTATTCTCGCTGCCCGGCTTTCTCCGACCCAGCTGTCCTTACTGGTGGGAACGGCACCTCTGACCCTGCTGATTTGGGTGCAGTTCGTCGCCCGGCCGCTGGCGGTCCTGGCGGCCAGCTACAAGTCCAACCTCAGTTGGCGGGAACGGGCTCTGCTCTCCTGGATTGCTCCCCGAGGCATAGTCGCCGCGGCAGTTTCAGCACTTTTTGCCATACGTCTGACCGAAGCGGGTTTTCCGGAAGCGGAGATTCTGATTCCGATAACCTTCGGTATCATCATGGGCACGGTTGTCTTCCAGAGTGCGACATCACGTTATTTTGCACTCTGGCTCGGCATAGCCGAGCCAGAGCCCCGCGGCTTTCTGATTGTCGGTGCCAATGCGGTCGCTCGCAAGATAGCGGCTGCTCTCAAGGAGCAGGAGATCCCGACCCTCCTGTGTGACTCAAGCTGGGATAATATTCGGCAGGCACGCATGGAAGGCCTGGACACCTTCTTCGGCAATCCGGTATCCGAATATGCCGACCAGCATCTGGAATTGGTGGGCATTGGCAAGTTGCTGGCGCTGTCGCCACAACGCGAACTCAACGTTATCGCCAGCATGCGCTACCGCTCGGAGTTTGGAGCCGCCAACATCTACGCTCTACTCAGTCGCTCTGACGCCCAGTCATCCGAAAAACATCAGGTTTCGGCACAGCATCGCGGCTTTACCTTGTTCAGCACCGAGGTTACCTACAGCAAACTGGCCAGCCTGATCAGCAAAGGTGCCGAGATCCGGAAAACCAAGCTCTCGGAAGAGTTTGATTTCGATAGTTTTCTGCAAGCCAATGCTGGCGATGCGGTGATGATGTTCGCCATAAGTCCAAAGGGGAAACTTGAGACTTTTGTCGCTCAGGGCAGTTTCAAACCAGGTCCCGGCTGGACCGTTCTGAGTCTGGTCAAGGACGCTACTCTGAAAACCACGGATAAAAAGAAGGCGGAAAAAACCGGCCACTGATACAGCCCCTACTTCGGAACCATAATGAGCGGAAGCGATCACCTATTAACCCGGCAAGTTGATTCGAGAACAGCTCAAACAACAAACGAAGGAGATTGCGATGCATTACGATGTTGAACCAATCGCAGGTAGCTGGTACCACTACGCGGAGAAGTCACAGAAGTTCAAGGTTCTCGATGTCAACGAAGAAAGTGGCGATATTGAGGTGCAATATTTCGACGGTGCCGTTGATCAAATCGATTACGATATGTGGGATGCGATGGAGGTGGAACTACTTGAAGACCCACAAGACTGGACGGGCCCAATGGACAATATCGATAAGGATGATGACACCTCGGCGGACGACATGCAGGCCGATGACTGGGCCTCGCCTTATGATGAGAACCTTGAAAAGCAACATGCCAGCCCCCGTGACCACTTCTGACAAGGTGACAGATGGCCTCCTGACAATGGACTGGACCAGGAGTTCATGGCGAGGAACTGGATGTATACGGGCTTGTCCAGAATAAGGAAGCCTGATTGGTCGCTAAAGAGCAACTTGTGCTAGTGACCCAGCGTTGGATTCCCGCCCCCCAGACTGACAGGAGGTTCCATGAAACTATCGGCCATTAGCCCAGCCGTAACATCCATTTTGTGCTCAGTAACGGCAGCACTGCTACTGCCATTGTCGGCCCATGCGGACGCAGGCGCGGAAAAACGGAGCGATACCGCCTCATCGGAAAAAATCGCGACGGTTGAAATGAGAAAGATCACCGCGGAAGGCCTTGGTGACCGCCTCGGCACCGTCACTGTTCACGAAACCGAGTACGGCCTGCTATTCAAACCCTCCCTGGAAAGTCTGCCGCCCGGCATGCATGGCTTTCATCTTCACCAAAAATCGAACTGTAAGCCCAGCAAGGAAGATGGCGACGTCACACCCGGCGGCGCGGCTGGAGGCCATTATGATCCCGGGAACACCGGTAGTCACGGCACGCCATGGGGCAAAGGTCACAAAGGCGACCTACCCGCACTCTATGTTGATCAGGATGGCGCGGCGACTTATTCCGTTCTGGCACCACGCCTTGAGGAGGATGATCTCAAGGGCCGGGCGCTGATGATTCATGCCAATGGGGATAATTATTCGGACAAGCCGGAAGCTTCCGGGGGCGGCGGGCCGCGCATCGCTTGTGGTGTTTTTAAGAAGTAGTGTGAATTGAACTGCGGGAGTGCTGAACAAGCAGTGACTCGTATCTCTGACTAGGTTGAATAAAGCCCCTGCAGGAGTTTGGCGTCAGGATGGATTTTTCAAACCCTCACGTCAGGGATGACGTGCGGGAGCTATAGGGACATATTTACCGCGTTTTGACAAATCCATCCTGGCGACAAACGTGCGGAGTCCGGTAACTCTATACCAGGAGAGGGGGGATTCATGAGCACCATCCCTGGCGCTCACCCTTCGGGCGACGCGCAGGATGCGCTAGTGTCGCGGGGGCATGGATGCCCAAGAGCGACCAGCCTGCGGCTGTGCTAATTCGCTCCCGGCGAATTAGTAACCAAAGCACATCCGACGCGCATGGACGCGCTAGTGCCGCGACAGCATGGATGCTGAAGAGCGGCCATGTGCTTTGCCCTTCGGGCGCCTGCGGCGGTTCAAATCGCTCCAGGCGAATTAGTGATGAGCTACGTCCTGTAGCTCACCGCTTTGCGGCGCCTACGGCGTCCAAATTTGTTCCTGACAAATTTGTCGAACCCGCGAGGATTCTCACCCTCCCTCTCCGCCATAAAAAAAGCCCGACCTTTTGGCCGGGCTTTTTGTATGGCGGAGAGGGAGGGATTCGA
>CAZEWY010000078.1:0-14487 GCA_964515945.1 uncultured Cellvibrionaceae bacterium | reverse complement strand
AGAATATTGTTCCTCTGTAAGGAGCTCCTTATAGGCAAGGTTCTACTCCAGGCATAACAACTCCCTCAATCGATAATGAGCATTCGGGTTATTGATCCCTGCGGTTAATCAACTCGGCAAACACAAAAGGCGCAGCCGCAGACTGCGCCTTTTTTATTGCCCATTCACCGCTTTTTTTATTACTGGATTATTTGCGCGCAATATAAACGGTGTTGGTGGCGTCCCTGTCCTGAAAGGGATTGAAGAAGGAGACGATTTTAGCTTCGGCCGACACGAAAACTTCTTTGAGCACGGACATGAATTCATCGTCCGGTGGATCATTGGACCAGAGCGCAAATATTCCCCCATGTTCCAATTGCCGCGCCATACGGCTCAGGCTTTCAACGGTGTAGAAACTCCCGTTGCGGGGATTCAGCAAAGCCCGGGGGGAATGATCGATATCCAGAAGAATGGCGTGGAAAAGCCGTTGGGAGTTGTCCTGATCAAAGCCTTTGTCGGGGTCCACGGCCAGATCAAAGAAGCTGGCATGCACATACTCGCAGCGTGCATCCGCGTTCAGCTGTTTGCCGAGAGGCACCAATTCCTGCTTGTGCCAGTTGATGACGGTGTCCAGGGCATCGACCACCCGCAGGGAGCGCACCGCCGGATTCTTCAGTGCAGCCACGGCGGTGTATCCCAGGCCAAGGCCTCCGACCACCAGATCCCACCGCGGATCCGACTGCTCAGCCGTCTCCGCCCGTTGCAGCGCGGCCAGCGCCAGGTCCGCCAGGGCAATTTCCGCCTCGTAGAACAGACTGGACATGAGGAACTCGTCGCCGAGTTTGACTTCGTAGACGTCCCGGTCGCCGAGCTGCGGGATACGCCGGCGGCGCAGGCTGATTTCCCCCAGCGGTGATGGCTGGCTGTCAATTTCTTCGAATAATAGACCCATGGATACACTCGCAGCGGTTCAGGATTTCCTGCGGCATTGTAGCCCGCGGGACTGGAAACCACATCCCACGCCGTTTCGACGGGACCGGCCTGCTATACTGCACCCAATTCCGCACATCTAATCAGGCATGCCGTGACCATTCACTCCTTCTCCATCCTGGATCTACCCGCCGCGCAATTGGCCAATCTGGAAAACCTCGGTTATCTCGAGATGACAGCCATACAAGGCCAGGCGCTGCCACCTGCACTCAAGGGCGAGGATCTGATTGCCCAGGCCAAGACCGGCAGCGGCAAGACAGCGGCTTTTGCCATTCCCCTGCTGACGCGACTCAACCCACGCTGGTTCGCCGTGCAGGCGCTGGTGCTCTGCCCGACCCGGGAGCTGAGCACCCAGGTTGCCAGCGAAATCCGCCGACTGGCGCGCTACCAGGACAACATCAAGGTGGTGACCCTTTGCGGTGGCCAATCCATTGGACCGCAAATCGGTTCGCTGGAGCATGGCGCGCATATAGTGGTCGGCACACCCGGACGCATCAAGGATCACTTGCGCAAGGAGACGCTGTCTCTGGCAAATGTCAACACGCTGGTACTGGACGAAGCCGACCGCATGCTGGAGATGGGATTCATGGATGATATGGAAACCATTATTCAGGAGACGCCTACCAGCCGGCAGACATTGCTCTTTTCCGCCACCTTCCCCGACGATATTCAGGCGCTAAGTGCGCGATTCCAGCGCGACGCACAGCTTGTGACGGTGGAATCCCATCACACCACGGCGGCGATCAGCCAGCGCTTTTACCTCTGCGGCAAGAATGGGAAACTGGAAAGCCTGGTGAGACTGCTACAGCATATTCAGGTGCCGTCCGCCGTCATCTTCTGCAATACCAAGCAGGTCACGCGGGAAGTGGCGGAATACCTGGATCGCAACCGCTTCAACGCACTGGCCATTCACGGCGATCTGGAACAACGCGATCGCGATCAGGTTCTGATCCGTTTCAAGCACCAGAGCTGCAATATTTTGGTAGCCACGGACGTCGCGGCGCGCGGCCTGGATATTGAGGATTTGCCCGCCGTCATTAATTTCGACCTGCCGCGGGATGCCGAGGTTTATGTACACCGCATAGGCCGCACCGGCCGCGCGGGCAAAGCCGGTTTGGCGGTCAGCCTTCTGGACGAAAAGGAACGTTACAAGCTGGAGAGAATATCTCAGTATCAAGGCAGCCCTATCGATACCGAAAGTGTCGCGGACCTGGAGATAGACAGCCAATACGCCATGCTGCCGGACAAAGTCACCCTCTGCATCGCCGGCGGGCGCAAGGACAAGGTGCGCCCGGGCGACGTTCTCGGCGCGCTCACCGGTGACGCCGGTATCGACAGCAGTGCCGTGGGCAAGATCGACATCATGGACTATGCAGCTTATGTGGCCATCGACCAACAGATGGCGGACAAAGCCCTGGGGCGCTTGATCAATGGCAAAATCAAAGGGCGCAGGTTTAAGGTTAGAAAGCTGTAGGGAAAAGGGAAAAGGGAAAAGATTCGCGCCTCCGCGAGTCTAGTGCATAAATATCGAAGACCGGCACTGATCGCATCTACCGGCTACTCGAGGCCTCATATTCTTTCCCTTTTCCCTTACCCGTTAACATCAACCACAATCCGCCCTCGTATCTTGTTATCCAGCAGCTCCCTAGCCTTGGCTATCACATCCGCAAGACCGATGGTCTGTGTGATCTCGGCAAAGATGTCGGCATTCCAGTCCAAAGCCAAACTCTGCCAGGCTTCTTGCCGCTGCTCATGGGAGGCGTAGACGCTGTTAATGCCTATCAGGCGGACACCGCGCAGAATAAAAGGCGCGACTGAGGCGGGGAAATCCATACCCTGCGCCAGGCCGCAGGCGGCCACTACGCCGTTGTGGCGCATGCCGGCGCAAATATTAGCCAGTGTGTGGCTACCGGCCACGTCCACGGCACCGGCCCAGCGTTGCTTTGCGAGCGGCGGGCCGGGTTTGCCGAGATCATTACGATCCATGATTTCGGTCGCGCCCAATTTCCGCAGGTAATCTGTTTCATTGCGATGACCGGTGCTGGCGATCACCTGAAAGCCGCGTTTCGCCAGAAGGTACAGAGCCACGCTACCCACCCCGCCGCTGGCGCCCGTGACCAGTATTTCACCCTGCTGGGGTGTCACTCCCTGTTTCTCCAGGGCTTTCACGCACAACATAGCCGTAAAACCGGCAGTCCCCAAAGCCATGGCGTCCCGGGTCGAGAGGGATTCGGGCAGCGGCGTGATCCATTTGCCCTTGACCCGGGCGCGCTGTGCCAGACCGCCCCAGTGATCCTCACCGAGGCCCCAGCCATTCACCAGGACCTTTTGGCCCTTTCGGTAACGGTCGTCGCGACTATCCAGGATGGTGCCCGCCAGGTCGATCCCCGCCACCATGGGAAATTGCTTCACAATCGGCGCCCGGCCGGTAATGGCCAGGGCATCCTTGTAGTTGAGGGTGGAATATTCCACGTCGACGCTCACTTCATCAGCGGGCAATGATGCTTCATCAAACTCGCTCAGGTTGGCGACAGAGCGCTCCCCTTTTCGATCAATAATGATGGCTTTGAACATGACCCACTACCTCCTGATGCCCTGAGAATTGCACGATGCTGCCCTTTACTGCCACAGGTCCGGAAACGGAAGATGGACGCAGCGGCGTTCTGGTTTACAATGCCAGAGTTCCCAAAAGCAACACAAATACAACAGGTACCTTCGATGCAGAACAAGATGGAAACCCAATCCTTTCTCTGGCTGTTGTTACTCGTTTCAATCAGCTTTATCTGGTTGCTCAAGCCATTTTTTGCCCCGGTGTTCTGGGCGGTTGCCATCACCATCATTTTCTTTCCGGTGCACAGCCGCCTGCGCGAAAAAATGCCGCGATGGCCGAATTTCTCCGCTCTGCTGACGCTGTTGATCTGCATGGTCATTGTGGTGATACCGGTTATATTCACCACCACATCGGTGGTGAATCAGATCGTCGACCTGGTTCAGAAGATCCAGTCCGGCGAGATCAATATCGAAGACTATGTTTCAAAATTTGATGGCGCCTTCCCCACCGTAGAATACTGGCTACAGCGCCTCGGCATCGATATGGAAAATCTGCGACAGAGAACCATTGATTCCGCCATGAGCAGCGGCAAGTTCCTGGCGCAGCACACATTGATTATCGGACAGAATGCCTTTGGTTTCGTTCTCGATGTGGGTCTCATGCTCTATGTGGCCTTCTTTCTGCTGCGCGATGGCGAGAAACTCATTGCCTTGATGATCAAGGCCCTACCGCTGGGAGACAGGCGCGAGCGCCTGCTGTTCAAAAAATTCGCGGAAGTCACCCGAGCCACGGTCAAGGGCAACATGGTGATTGCGGTGATACAGGGCGTGTTGGGCGGCGCTATTTTCTGGATTCTGGGTATACCGGGTGCGCTGCTGTGGGCCGTGATCATGACCCTGCTCTCGCTGATCCCGGCCGTGGGCGCGGGACTGATTTGGGGCCCCGTGGCCATTTACATGTTCGCCACCGGAGATTTCATCCAGGGCGCGATTCTGGTGGCCTTTGGCATACTGGTGATAGGCCTGGTCGACAACCTTCTGCGTCCGGTGCTGGTGGGGCGCGACACCAAGCTGCCGGACTATATAGTGCTGCTGTCCACGCTCGGCGGTCTGGTCCTGTTCGGGATCAACGGCTTTGTGATCGGCCCGCTGATCGCTGCACTCTTCACGGTGTTCTGGGGCATATTCATGCGTGAATTTCCCCATCCGGATTCAGCGGACGAAGAAACGAAGTCAAACGCGGTGGGCTAACGGCAGATCCGTTCGAAAGCGCCGATTCTTATACCGGATCGGCGTACTCGAAGTCCCGAATAATGTCCAGAAAGGCATCGCCAAACGCCTGCAATTTACGGTCTCCGACGCCATTGACCGCCAGCAGTTCCAAGTCGGTCAGGGGCCGGCGCAGCAGCATGTCCTTGAGCGTGGCGTCGTGAAATATGACGTAGGGTGGAACACCCTGTTCATCGGCAAGATCCTTGCGGCATTTGCGCAGGGCGTGCCACAGAGGCAAATCCTCTTCGGCAATATCGGCACTGGCACGCCTGGCCGGGCGCGCCGCCACCACTTTCAGATCGCGCCGTAAGGCCAGTGCCTGCTCGCCACGCAGTACTGGGCGGCACATTTCCGTCAGACGCAGACTGCCGTAACCGCCGGGATCCACATCCAGAAAGCCGCGTGCAACCAGTTGCCGGAAAACGGAGCGCCACTCATCCGCCGAGAGCTGTGAGCCTATGCCATAGGTGGACAGCTGCTGGTGGTTGAACTGGCGTATTTTTTCGGTATCGCCGCCGCGCAATATATCGATCAAATGATTGGCACCGAAGCGCTGGCCGCTACGATAAACGCAGGATAAAGCCATGCGCACGGATTCCGTTGCGTCCCAGGTTTCCGGCGGCACCAGGCAGCAATCGCAGTTGCCGCAGGCCTGCTCCAGATGATCACCAAAATAGCGCAGCAGCGTTTGACGGCGGCAACTGGTAATTTCACACAGCCCCAGCATGGCGTTCAAACGCTGTTGCTCCAGACGTTTGTATTCTTCGCTGCCTTCGGAGCCCGCCATCATCTGGCGCAGCTTGACCACGTCTTCCAACCCGTAGAGCAGAAGCGCGGTAGCCGGTTCGCCATCCCGCCCGGCGCGGCCGGTTTCCTGATAATAGGCCTCGATGCTTTTCGGCATATCGAGGTGGGCGACGAAGCGGACGTCGGGCTTGTCTATGCCCATGCCGAAGGCGATGGTCGCCACCATGATAATGCCGTCTTCGCGCAGAAACCGGTTCTGATGAACCTGGCGCAGGTCGGCCGACAGGCCCGCGTGATACGGCAGGGCCTTGAAACCCTGCTCCGTCAGCCAGGCCGCCGTTGCTTCCACTTTTTTTCGGGACAGGCAATAGACAACGCCGGCATTGTCCCGCTGTTCCTCGGTGATAAATTGCAGCAGTTGTTGGCGCGGCTTGTCTTTCTGTTGAATGCGGTACTGGATGTTGGCGCGGTCAAAGCCGCTGATGAATTGCTCGGCATTCTGTAGCGCCAGGCGCTGGACGATTTCCTCGCGGGTGCGTTCGTCGGCTGTCGCTGTCAGGGCAATGCGCGGCACCCGGGGAAAGCTCTCGTGGAGGACGCTCAGTTTCAGGTAATCGGAGCGGAAGTCGTGACCCCACTGGGCCACACAGTGAGCTTCGTCAATGGCGAACAGGGAGATGGTAGCGCGCTGCAGCAAATCCAGCGTGCGCGCCTGGATCAGGCGCTCGGGAGCAATGTACAGAATGTCCAGGGCGCCGCTAAGAAGCTCCCGTTCAACCCGCTGGGCGTCTTCCAGCGCCAGGGTCGAGTTGAGAAAGCCGGCATTCACCCCCAGTTCCCGCAGGGCGTTCACCTGGTCCTGCATCAGGGCGATCAACGGTGATATCACTACGCCGACACCGTCGCGTACCAGTGCCGGCACTTGATAGCAGAGCGATTTCCCACCCCCGGTCGGCATCAGGACCAAGGCGTCGCGGCCATCCACCACGGCCGCGACCACGGCTTCCTGTTGTCCGCGAAACTGTGCGTAACCGAAAGTATGTTCCAGGATGTGGTGGGCGCGCGAGGTCATCCGCGCAGTATACCGTCTTCCATGGCTCGACGCTTGCGACGGCGCCCGCGTCTCGGTAACTGCGTCCTGCGTTACTCTAACTTCCGCCATCCCTGGCGGTCGCTTGCGGGCGACGGTCCTGGAAAGCCCCATCCCAAATCGGTCCTAAGCTCGTTCTTGGCCTGAAAGCCCCTGCGGGTCAGTAGCTGCCACGTTGCAGCACCGGAAGTATGTCTTCACCGGATATTGGCCGCTGAATGAAATATCCCTGGACGATATCGCAGCCGGCTTCCTTTAAAAAGTCGAATTGCTCGACGGTCTCCACGCCTTCAGCCACCACCTGTATGCCCAATTTACTCGCCATGGCGATAATCGCGTGGACGATAGCGGCGTTATCCTTGTCGTCGGGAAGGTCATTGACGAATGATTTGTCGATTTTGAGGACATCGACGGGAAAGCGCTTGAGGTGGCTGAGGCTGGAGTAGCCTGTACCGAAATCGTCCAGCGCTATGTGGATGCCGCGTTCGTGCAGATCGAAGAGCACGATTTGGGCCGCGTCGGCGTCCTGCATAAGCGTGGTTTCGGTAATTTCGATTTCCAGGCAATCCGGCGACAGATGATATTCATCCAGTCGACTGGCGACGGTTTTGACCAGGTTTCGCTGACGAAACTGATAGGCCGAAAAATTGATGGCAAGACGCATGGGCGGCATATGATAGTCGCGCCAGCGTCTGGCCTCCATGCAGGCTTCATGCATGACCCAGTCGCCAATGGCGACTATAAGGCCCGATTCCTCGGCCAAGGGTATGAACTCATCCGGCCCAACCATCTGATTATCGACAGGTTGCCAACGTATCAGGGCTTCGGCGCCGGAAATGCGTCCACTGGCCGTATGCATCTGAGGCTGATAATGCAATTTGAACTCGCCATGATCCAATGCCTGTTCTAGCGCACGGTTCATTTGCAGTTTGTCCTGCACCAGCCGCTTCATTCTGGAGGTATAGGACAGGTAACTGTTGCCTGGAATTTTCTGTGCGTGATGCAGCGCCATGACCGCACCAGACTGCAGGACGTCGCAATCCATGCCGTGCAATGGAAACAGACTGCCGCCCATGCTGGCACTGATGCGCCAGTCGTAACGCAAGAGCGAGAAGGGACGGCTGAGTACCGCCAGCAACCTGTCCGCCATACTCACCGCCTCCACCTCGGTTTCCAGGCCGGGTATCAGCATGCCGAATTCGTCGGCCGATAAACGTGCGACCACGCCCTCGGGTTCAATTTGGGCGCGGAGTCTCTCTCCCAGTTGGATCAGCAGCGCGTCCCCGGCATCAGACCCCAGCTGGTCATTGACGCTTTTGAAATTGTCCAGGTCCAGATAGAACACCGCCAGACCCGTTTGAGATTGTTGAGCGTTATTCAGATACCGGCTACAGAGTTCGGTAAACAAAAGACGGTTGGGCAACTCCGTCAGTGCGTCGTAGTTGGCCAAATGATGAATGCGCTCTTGCGCCAATCTGTAGTCGCGGCGACGAATACTGTCGGCCAGTTCCCGCTCTATAGCCGATGTCAAACGCTGGAGGTTGCCTTTGATGAAATAATCCTGTGCTCCCGAGCGCATAGCCGCGACCGCACGATCCTCACCGAGCGTACCGGAGACATAAAAGAAGGGAATATCCGGTTCAAATTTTCTCACCAGTTGCAGTGCCTCATTGCCATCGAGCCTGGGCATGGAGTAATCCGACAGAACAATATCCCATTGCTGCTGCATGGCATCGACAAGGTTTTCAGGTGTGTCAACGCGCAAGGCCACAGGCTCGAAACCACCTCTCCTTATGGTTCTGACCAGGAGCTGAGCATCGTCATCATTATCTTCGATGAGCAGTGTCCGAATGGTTCTTGCGGCAGACATAGTAATTACCTCTCGTCATTCGCTGCTTAGCCCTACTACTTAATCCATGTTCGGCAACTGGTTCAACAACAACCAGTAAACACCCAGTTGACTGACGGCATGGACAAACTCGTTGTAGTCTATGGGCTTGCGCACGTAGCTGTTTGCACCCAGGTTATAGCCCTGTACCTTGTCCTTTTCCTCCTTGGAAGATGTAAGAATGACCACCGGCAGAAGCCGGGTCCGATCATGGGAACGAATACGCCGAAGGACCTCCAAGCCATCGATTTTTGGCAGTTTCAGGTCCAGCAGAATAACCGCGGGCAAGGGATCCAGCTCCCGCAATGAAGCTGTCGAAGCAGCCGGCGCCCCGCCGTTGCCAGTGCCCGCGACCTGGGTACTGACACCCTCCGAATCCGCTTCTTCGCTTTGATCCGTGGCGAACAGGTATTCGAGTGCCTGAACACCATCTCGCGCGACAATAATTTCATTGCCGATATTCAGTTTTTTGAAGGCGCGCAGAGCGAGCATTTCATCGTCGATATTGTCTTCTACCAAGAGGATAGGTCGATTGGTCATTATGTTTCTCCTGTTGGCTGGGGCAAGGTGAAGTAGAAAGTGGCGCCTTCATCAATCCTGGCGTCAGCCCAGATATGGCCACCATGCCGATGTATAATACGTTGTACGGTCGCCAGTCCGATTCCGGTGCCGGAAAATTCATGAGTGTCGTGCAGACGCTGGAATGCACCGAAAAGTTTGTCGGCGTAGGCCATATCAAAACCCGCACCGTTGTCCCTGATGTAATAACACTCTTCACCATTGTTTTTGCAGCGGCCGAACTCAATCAGGGCGTGGGCCTTTTTACCTGTATATTTCCAGGCATTGTTGAAGAGGTTCTCGAGCGCTATGCGCATCAGCCGCGCGTCGCCCTGTGCGGCCAGGTCGGGATTGATCCTGACCGTCACCGTTCTATCGGGTTCATTGGCGCGGAGGTCGGCCACCACCTCTTCCGCCATTCCCGTCAGATCAAGATGTTCACTGATGAAGTCGCCGCGGCTGACGCGGGCAAGCTTCAGCAGGTCATCAATCAGTCTGCCCATACGCTGGGCACCGGAGCGAACACGGGTAATATAATCCATACCGGTTTCATCAAACTGCTCGGCGTAATCTTCCAGCAGAGCCTGGCTGAAGCCATCAATGGCCCGCAACGGTGTACGCAGATCGTGGGAAACGGAATAACTGAAGGCTTCCAGCTCCGCGTTTGCTCTCTGCAACTCCTCGGTACGGGCCTGTACCCGCTGCTCGAGCTCGGCGTTCAGGCGCTGAATCTCTTCCGTGGCGCGTCGTCGATCATCAATGTCATCGGCGGTGCCGACCCACTCCCTGAGGACCCCGGTTTCATCGTAAAGGGGCACTGCGTGCAATAGCACATAACGGTATCTTTCGCTGTTACTGTGCCAAAGGCGCACCTCGCACCTGAGTGGCTGCGTGGTTCCGCGGGCAGCTCTCCAACCGCTTTCGATAGACTCCCGGTCATCCGGATGAAATGCCTTCAGCCATCCACCGCTGAGATGCGACGCAGGCGTCTGTCCCGTATAGTCGTCCCAGGGCTGCTGATCGCCGACCAGTTCGCCTTTGGCATTGGCAATCCAGACTACGGAGGTCAATGCGGTAACCAGAGTGCGATGCCGTCGCTCACTGAGGTAGAGGGCGCGATCGGCTTCCTCACGCTCCCGGATTTGCTGTTGGAGTTCGCTGTTGGACAACTCGAGAGCCTGACTGCGACGCTCAACCTCTGCCAAAAGACGATTGAAGGATTCGACCAGATAGCCGATTTCATCATCGGTCTTTTTTTCCGCACGCAGACTGTAATCCCGCTGCAAGATGACCTTTCTGGCCAATTCCGTAACAATCAAAATTGGCCTTGTCACCTTGGTTTGCAACCACAGTGCCAATAGCATGGACACCAACAGTGCCAGCGCCATCACCGTCAGCATAATGCCGGTGTGCTGCCACAGCCGTTCCTCCACCGGGTAATCCACGCGCAGATAAAGGGTTCCCACGGTGCGCCCGTTGCTGACAATGGGCTCGAATACCCGGAGATTATTGCCATCTATGCGCATACCTTCCGATGCCGGCTTCGCGGGAAAGGAACTGGTGCTGCCTCCCACCCTGTCATAGGACGCGAACAGCTTTCCCTGCGCATCATAAATCGCCGCCGCCAGTATTTGCGGGCGAACTTCCAACAGGGCGAGATTGGCGGCGGCCAGCTCGCGATCATTGAATTCCAGTGCGGGGATGCTGGTCAACCCGAGCAGATCCGCCTGCGTCCTCAGGTCCTCACGCAAACGTTTTTTGTAGTCGTCAAGATCATAGATCATCATGGTCAAGCCCGAGATCAGCAATGCCGACAGGGTTGTCAGCAGTACCCCCGCGAAAAGCTTGTGTCGAATTGACCGGATGCCGAACTGACGATTCACTGCAGCCCATCCTTCCGCACATTGCGCGCGACTTTCAATAGCTGCGCGCTCAATCTCAAGCCCTGCTGGGCAGCGGCCGCCTGGCTGATATCGAAACGAACACGATTTTCCTGCACCACAAAATTGATGACGCTACCGGAATTTATTCCTTCAGGCGATTCCGTGACGAGCAGTACCGGATATCCCCGCGCGAGCGTCAACAGATGTTCCATGCGCCGGCTTTCGCTGCGGGCTATAAAAAGAACCTGCAAGTTCTGAACGCGCTCTTCGGAGCCGACCTGTAGCACAAGCAGGTGCCTGTTGTTGATGGTCAGGCCGCGCACGGTGTGTCTGAGCTCTTCAACCAGATCGTCTGGCCCGGCGACACCGATTTTCAATGGACTGGTGTCCGAGGGGAAGGCATCCGGGGGCCATTCAATATAATTGCAAAATTTATAGAGAAATGCAGCCTTGATCTGGTACTCGGGAGCAACGGATGTTTGCGCAAAACACGGGCCCATGCATGCCAGCAGTGCAATTATCACCATATAGCTTGCGAGCCTGCATCTTGATACCCTGTGCCAAAAATCCGCGGACGGATTCGAAGTCGCATCTCTCATTTCATGAAAACCAAATCCTTTTAGAATTTCCACGTGATTCTCCCATGGATACTACGTTCGACCTCTCGCAAGTCACTCGACGCGAACTCGATGTGGGCGCTGTCCGTAAGATTCCTGCCGACAAGGGACAAGGTGAAGTTTTCGCGCGCCCGCCATTGAAGCGTCATGTCAAGCGCTGTGTAAGCCGGAATATCCTGCCGGGAGATGGCACCGACATGACGCAGGCCACTGTAGAGAGCCAGGTCGCGGGGCAGGTCCACATAGGAATGGACAGAGAACTGATTGTTGGGGCTGCTGTCCTGCAGGTCTTCTGAAATCACGTCGCCGCTACCGGGCTTGGTGTGAACCTGCATCTTCAAGGCGGCATAGTGGAATTCAAGGCGCCAGTTGGACAGTGGCTGCCATTTGCTGACAAGGACACCACCGTAGGATTCTCCCTCCATTTCATTGCCTATAACGTTGGGAATAATGGTGTAACCCGGCGCGGGCTCACTGACAATGATGGGCTCTCCCGGCTCAAAGGTCTGTAGCAGATCGTAGTCGTTGTAAAAAAACGAGATATCGAATGACAGGTTGTCTCTGGCCTGGATTCTGTACCCCGCTTCGTGAGCCACTAATTCTTCCGATTGGAAATTCGGGTTTCCAAGATAACTGGCGTAGACCGGAGACTCACTGCCCTGGGCGCTGACGGCCCGGATAAGTCGCAGATCCGTATCGAATCGCGAAGGAATGCGTACAGCACGGGAAACAGCCGCCCATGCGGTCTGCTCGTCGTCAATGAGCCAGGTCAGACGCAGATTGGGCTGAATTTCAAAACCGGAATATTCATTGTCCTCGAACTTGGAGCCCACCGTCAGGAAAAGCTCTTTATCCTTCAGGGTGACTTCATCCTGGAAAAATGCGCTGAGTGTTTGATCCGAGCGGCTACCGGGCACAAAGGCCGTGGACAGACTGTTGTCAATATGATCTTCCGTCAGGCGAAAGCCCACTCCCCAGATCAGGTTGTGGTCCCTGAAAGGGGCGTAGTTATACTGAAACTCGACATCCATGGTATTGCGTCTTTCGCTGATACTGGCGGGGATTTCCCGCTGGGTGTGGTCATAGTAGATCTGCCAGCGCCACTGATCGCCATTGTTTTTCTGTCGACCCCAGCGTCCAATCAGGTTGCCACCGGAGACCTGTGTTTCGTCTCTGAAGCTGTCACCTGGCAGGGAGCCCAAGGCAAAATCACTGTCAAAGAGGTCGTCCTCGCGGCCACTGTAGATATCGCCCTGGAGGGTCAGTTGGTCATCGGAGGATGGGCTCCAGTCCAGGCGAAACCCGCCCTGTGCCATACGCCAGTCGTCACCCGCATCTTGCCCCGAAATGGTGACAGTGCCATCCCGCTCAAAGCTTTTGACGTAGACCCGCATCGCCAGGTCTTCGGCTGGGTGTCCGCCGTAGCGGAACCCGCCGTAAATCCGTTCTTCGTTGCCGCCGCCGATTTCGGCGAAGCCTCCCTGGGTTTCAGTGGCCGAACGCGTGATGATGTTGATGACGCCGTTAACGGCATTGGCGCCCCAGAGGGTTCCCCCGGGACCGGAGACAACCTCGATTCGCTCCACGTCTTCCAGCAGCGTGTCCTGTACGTCCCAGAAAACCCCCGCGTAAAGCGGTGAATAGACGCTACGGCCGTCGATCAGCACCAGCAATTTGTTGGCGATGCTGTTGTTGAATCCGCGAATGGAAATGGCCCACTGATGACTGCCAACCCGAGCCACCTCAATGCCCGGCGCCAAGCGCAGGGCTTCGGGGATGCTGTTGGCGCCGGAACGGCGGATATTCTCGCGGGAAATGACGTAAACCGAGGCGGGAGAATCCAGAACACTACCGACCTGCTTGGACGCCGATATGATTTCGATTTCCGACAGCTGCGCCAGAGTCAGGTCGGCCAGGGTTTCGGATGCTTCGTGGGTGAAGGCGATGTGTGAGTACAGAAGGCCACTGATCGCGGTGAGGAATATGAATACGCAACGTCTATTCTGTGTCGCCATAAGGTTCCCCGGAAAAATCGCATAATCATTATGAAATCAAAAGGTTTTTCATTGTTGCCGACAAGCGGGACTTCGACTCTGGAAAGGATATGGAAAGGCTCGTTGTTTTTTTTGATGACAAAAGACCGATAATGTTTCGGATTTCATACAGTAAAACCGGTTTATGGCGCACCATACATCCTCTAACGTGGGTTTTTGTGAAGCGTTTGGCAGCTCATTATCTCCATTCATGACGTCGGCGCTTGATAAACAGAATGGCCGCGGCTGGCACATGTACCACACCAAAAGCACTGAGAAATACCAGAATGGCTTCAAGTCCATTCGTCGCGGACCTGTAGCTCATCACCCAGCCGAAAAGAACACCCAACAGCGCCAGCAAAGAGCGCGAAAACCAGAGCTGACGCCGGGTCGCGGAATGGAATGGCAGGCGATACTGGGCGTAAGCGGCGGCAGCCAATGTCAAGAGCGTCAGGCCCGCCAGTGCCAGATTTTGCATGGGGAACTCTCCGGGGTTTATGATTGGCAACGGTCGTGGCGGCCCTGGCGAATGCAGTCCAGATAGCATGGCCCTAATGCCAGCCAAGTACCACGGTTGACGCGGGATTGGCGCGATGGTTCTGTACCGTTGATCAACTGAAGTGGCCTGTCGGGAAAAATCCACAATTCAGGTCAGCTAGCGGCGCCGGAAATGGTCTATAAATAAAGAGATGGCGCGTCATTCATATCCGGTTATGGCAAGGCAACCGGCACCGGATGGACACGAGGCCAGATCAACCGCCAGCTTGCCCTCCAGCGCGAGACAACCACCAGATAATGGATTCCACTCTATGTCAGCAGGTTTTTTGCCAACCCCAGGGACTTTTATGGGGGCCATTACAGGTATGGGGGCCGTTACAGG
>CAZEWY010000077.1:0-14597 GCA_964515945.1 uncultured Cellvibrionaceae bacterium | reverse complement strand
ATGCAGGCCTTTGGGACACGGTCGCTGAATGGTTGCCTCTGTTGCGGCAAGAACCCACCCTGTGGCACAGCTTCGAGGTTATTGACGACTTGGTCCTGGCGGTTGATGCCCTGGGCCTGGAGGAATTGATCCCGGCACTGCTGGAGCCGCTTCTCAGCAGGGCCGAAAAACTGCTGGAACTCAACCTGGCAAAAGCCTCAAAGAACGGAGGCTACAGGCTTCCCTGGGTGATGCTGGAAAACCGCCCCGCGCTGCGCCTGCTTGCCCACAAAGCATTTCACGTGCTGCAGTACCATGAACATCAAGGTCCAGGCTTTATCCAACCAGCCGAGCGCCTGATGACGCTCAATCCGAATGACAATCACGGTATGAGGGACCTACTGTCGACGGCTTATATCGCCAACGGTCAACCCGATAAAGCGATTGCGCTGGCGGAACAATTTCCCGAGGAGGTGTTTTGTACGCTTCCTCTCAATAAGGTTTTGGCGCTGTATATTCAAAACCAGAAGGGCGCCGCGCTGAGCGAGCTGGCCACAATCGCACCACGCTTCAAGGTCGCCATCAACATGCTGGTAGCAAAGGCGCCCCGCCCACCCAAAGTCTCGGAATATGGCATCACCATTGGCGGTAAGGACGAAGCCTGGTATTACCGTCAATCAAACTTGCTTCTGTGGAAGCAACAAGGTGCGCTGAAATGGCTACAGCAGGCGGCACAGCATCTTGCGAATCGTTGATCGAGATCCACTATGACTTATCAGCCGCCTTTCCAACTCACCCACGCGCTGCTCGCCCGCTGTACCGGGATTGCCGAGGTGGGTGTTTGGAAGGCGGCGAACCCTCAGGTGGCCACGCCACAGTTGCGGCGGGAGAACCGCATCCGCACCGTGCAGGCATCTCTCGCTATCGAGCAGAACACGCTGTCACTGGAGCAGGTTACGGCGGTATTGGAGGGCAAAACCGTGCTGGGCCCGCCCAAGGAAATTCAGGAGGTGCGCAACGCCTTTGCGGCTTACGATGAACTGCCCAATTGGCAGCCCATCCGGCTGGAGAATTTACTGGCAGCGCATAAACTGTTGCTGCGCGGCCTGGCGGACGACGCAGGCCGCTATAGGCAGGGCGGAGTAGGCTACTACCGATTGTTGAGCGAAGCGGATAAAGCGGCGGACTGCACCGAATTTATTGCTTTTCTGCTCAATGCCATTCAGGACGCATTGGCCGAAGCCATCGCACTATCCGCACCGGATGATATTGCAAAAACGCGGGTAGAAACGCAGGTAAAAACGCGGGTAAAAACACCGGAACAACTGCTGGCACTGCTCGCCGAGCAGCCAGCTCTCACTTTGGCCGAAGCCGCGCGGCATCTCGGCAAAGCCACCAGTACAATCGAGCGTGCCGCCGCGCGGCTGCGCAAGGAGAGGGCCGTTTAAGTTTTGAAGGGCCACGCAAAGGCGGGCAGTGGAAGGTTCAACTATGAGAGATCGGGATTTCGTGAGTGTCGATTCCATTGGCCGACCTGAAAATAGCCTCCGAGTTTTAAAAAAGCCGTGGCCGAGGGCTTGATGGAAGCGCAAGAGGACAAGACCATTGAGTTGAACGAAGCAAAATAACCCTCGGTCTCACCTGATCAGGCATGAAACCGAATGTCTGCCCAACTTAGCCGAACAAGAGCGTGAAAACCGTCATCATTTGATGCATAATATAGTGCCTATTCATTTAGTGGAGATACCCCATGCGTACCACGCTCAACATTGATGATGACTTGTTGGCCGAAGCCCAGCGCATCACCGGCGTAGGTGAGCGCGTCACGCTCGTGCGAGAGGGGCTGCGCGCCTTGATCGAGCGGGAAAGCGCCCGGCGTCTGGCGAAGCTAGGCGGCTCGCAACCGCAGCTCAGCGACATCCCACGGCGGCAATCCGACGCCAATCCATGATTCTGGTCGATACATCCGTCTGGATCAACCACCTGCGTTCCGGCGACATCCATCTGGCGGAGCTACTTAATAGCACCAAAGTGCTTATGCACCCGTTTGTACTTGGGGAATTGGCCTGTGGCAACCTCCAAGAACGAAAAGAGGTGCTGACGCTTCTCAAGGACCTCCCCAGCGCCACTGTCGCGACTGCCGATGAAGTCTTGTTCGCCATTGAAGAAAATGAGCTGATGGGGAAGGGCATCGGTTATGTGGATGCCCACCTGTTGGCGTCGGCAATGCTATCCAATGGAACCCGCCTATGGACGGGCGACAAGCGATTGCAACGGCTCGCGTTGGACCTCAAACTGGCGTATAAACCTGCGAAGCACAGGGAATAGAAAGGCAACAATAACTTTACTCTCATATAGTTATAACGCAAACATAAAGTACATTGGTAGACGCTAATGGCTCGACACAATCGTGTTGTAAAGCTTTTGGGAGAAGATATATTTAAGGACAGAGGGCGCCTCGGCTTATATTGCTCCAAGCAAAAACGGTAACATCGCCTATTAGCATGGGATATGAGAATGAATACAACACTGGACCTTACCGCACTGCGTAATGCATTGACTTCCCTTGAGGATGGCCTTGATGTGGTCAGGGATAGTGCCTGGTTTAACCAGCAGTCCGAAAAGGTCAGAAATACCCTTCTTGCGGGAGTTATCCAGAACTTCGAATTCGTGTATGAAATCAGCGTCAAGATGCTCCGACGAAAGCTCGAAATGGAATCCGACACGCCCGGTGAGATCGACCAGCTCGGGTTCAGGGATTTACTGCGGGTTTCAGCCGAAAAAGGCCTGCTTGATGACACGGAGGCCTGGTTCAAGTACCGCACCATGCGCACGCACACGTATGACCACCAGAAAGCGCGGCAAGTTTATCAGGGCGTACTTGAGTTCATAGATGATGCCCGGGATGTGCTGGCCAGGCTGGAAATGAAAAATGCCTGAAAATCTGCCAATCGACGTGCGCCCTGACCAATGGCGGATAATCCGCGATATCCTGGCCAGCCATGTTCCCCAGTACCCGGTGTGGGCTTTCGGTTCCCGCGCCCGATGGGACGCCAAACGCCATTCGGACCTGGACCTTGCGGTGATTACCAATAAGCCGCTTTCCCTGCAAACCAATGCGGCCCTGGCCAATGCGTTTTCCGAAAGTCCTGTTCGATGATTTCGGCAATAAAGTTAGGTGGCGTGTTGGGCTTAGGCAAAGACTACTCCTCAGAGGTCGATACGGCCTCTTATGTTTGCCTGCTTGAATAGCACAAGCCAAAGTACATCAGTCTGGCGGCGTACAGAGAAAGTGCTGGAACAACGCTCCACTGAGCCAATGGCATCAGGCCTGTCTTTAGAAGAGGAAGCGTCGGCATCAATTCACTGTACGTCCAGCGATCCAATACCTCGGTTGCCAAAAATTCAAACACGACGGTGATCAGAAGACCGGTCAAGAAGTAGATTGATAAAAGCTTGATCGACAATGTTTGGATCCAACTTAACGACCGTTCACTGCAAGCGGCGCCGAGATAAGCTGTCAGCGCAATCCCTGTGTCCCCGAATGTGGCGAGAGTGCACGTCCAGACAGCGGCGCCATGTTCAGCCTGGGTCATTCCTTCATAGAAAGGTATCTGCAGGATTTCCCACGTAAAATGAAGGACGAAGCTGGTTACCCAGTAAAGCCCGATCAGCTTAATCCAGAGCTTTAATTTCATCTGGTGTCTGATCATATTTCCTTAACAGAAAACGTTTTCATTTCTTCATCCACAAGCCTTCTTTGTGCGCATAATCGGATTCCAGCGTCGGCGGTACTGCCCGATACAGCATTAATCACAAGCGGTGTAGCGGTAGTGTCCAGTAGTGACGTCTTACCGCTTTCGTTGACAGGCAAAGCCGCTTTCAATGCAATGTCCCATGAGTGAGCATTGCTTGGAATGCTGGCGTACTTTTGCCAGCAGATCCCTTTGAAGATATTTTCGCAGGCAGGCGATATCGATGACATAACCTTCGATGGACTCTTCCTGTTTCACAAGCTGCTCCCTCACAGTTTCAAAACTCTGTTACCTGTGTTCCCCCACGCGTATTTTCTCAAGGCGATGGCAGCACTGATAAGCCCGACATGGGAAAACGCTTGGGGCGTGTTACCCAGTTGGGCTCCGCCGGCCGGGTCTATTTCCTCGGCATACAAACCGTAGCTTCCCTGTAGTGACAGTAGGCGCTGAAAAACGGCGTCCGCCTCCTCGGTACGTCCACATCTGATCAAAGCATCTACCAGCCAAAAACTGCAAATGGTAAAGGCTCCTTCCTCGCCGGATAACCCGTCCTCACCGGCGTAGCGCCGAAGCAGTCCAGAGTTCGCGTCGCCAACACCCAAATCGCTTTGGATGGCGTCAACAGTATTTTGAAAACATGGATCGGCTCCTTCGACGAAACCGTAGCGGGCCAGCAGAAGCAGGCTTGCGTCTACTCCTGGATCATCATACGCGCGCATAAACCGCATCCGATCCGTGTTGACGCCGCGCTGCATGACCTCAGCTTTTATGGCCGCTGCTTCTTTGCGCCAAGTCTCGCTGTCACAGTCAAGTTTGTGCCGGCTCTGGAGCCATAGGGCGCGCTGGAGCCCTGTCCAGGCAGCAACTTTCGAGTGCACAAAGTGTTGAGGCTCGCCTCGAATCTCCCAAATGCCCTGGTCGGGTTCGCGCCAATGGGCAGCAATAAAATCGGCGGCTTGTCGCAGATGATCCCAGTGGCTGCGCATGACATCGTCATTCATGCTGTCGCAAATGAAGACGCATTCGAGCAGCTCGCCATAAATATCCAGTTGAAACTGGCCATCAGCCGCATTGCCTATGCGAACAGGCGCGGATTGGCGGTAGCCTTCTACGCCAGGAAGCGCGTCTTCTGAGGGCGGCGTCTGACCGTCCACCGTGTATAGGACCTGCAACGGCGTATGGTGATGCATGATGGTACTTTGCATCCATTCGGCCCAACGGTGCGCCTCACGCTCACAACCCAGTGAATAGAGCGCATCCAATACCAAGCCTGCATCGCGAAACCAGGTAAAGCGGTAGTCCCAGTTACGTCCACCACCAATGGTCTCCGGTAGCCCCGCCGTTCCCGCCGCGACTACCGCACCAGTGGGCTCGTAAATTAATAGCTTCAATGTAATTGCACTGCGGACAACCTCATCGCGATAGCGGCCGTGCCATTCAATGGCTGCTGCCCAGGCTTTCCACGCCATCGCTGTATTTTTAACTCGTTGAGCGACAGACGATAGCGCGATAGTGTCGGGCTTTTGATTCGGTTCGGTCGCTATCGTCAGACTAAAGGCCACCGTCTCTTCGGCTTTGACTGTGGTTTGGCCGTGAAGGCCGTCTGGCGACGGTTCAACTGCACCAGTGGTCTGAAAGCTCGCGCGATGGTCGCCGGTGCTGAAGTGCACCGCACCTAGGTCTAGCTCAAAAGGTATGGTTTCGGGAGTGAACCCGGGTCGGGGCAAAAAATCCAGATGGATTTCTGTTGAGCCTTTCACGCCCGTAATCAGCCACAGTAGGCGTTGCTGACCTTCGGACTCGGGCCATTCCATACACACCTGTGCGCGTGCTGTACCGGTGGATGTTGTCCATTCATATTCCAGGACCGCGGTTTCTGGCCAGTAGCGCACGGAACTTGATGTGGGCTTGTTGGCTGCGATACGCAACCGGCCACCACTCTGTCGATCCAGTAGCGACCAAAGCAACGGTGGATGATCAAACCGAGCCGGGCAAAACCATTCCAGGGTACCGTCGGGCGCCAGCAGCGCGAGGGAACGTCCGTCGCCGATAGCCGCCAAGGATTCGATGGGTGGATACTCCTGATTGTTATCTTGATCTGTGCGCGCCATGGTTCGCTCTCAGCAGGTTGAGGCTCACCCGAGGATAAAACCTAAAAGGAACACCGCAACTAACACAAAAAAAGCCGCTCCGTTAATCCAAAAGTTCTGGTTTTTGATCTGCCACAAGATCGGCTTCTTGGCGATTGTGCGGTCGCCAAAGGGACCGTGCTCACTGTGCAGATAGTCGACGGTTTCGAAAAGGTTATCAGGACTGTTCGGCTCGGACTTTTCGCCCGTGAACTGGCCTTGCCAGGCTTTGCGGGCCACATAGCGGTCCAGGAAGCCGGGAAACAACTTATGCCCTAGTATGGCTTTCCAGGTCGGCCAACCCACCCAGACTTCCCGCTGTGGATTTTTGGCCGTCCACATTACGGCTTGCGCCGCGAGTGCCGGGTCATGAATCGGCGGCAAGGGCTGTGGTTTGCTCGGCATATGGTTGCGTCCCCAGCTAAACTGCGGCGTGTTGAACGCCGGCAACTGGATCATCGAAATATCGATAGAGATCTTCTCGTGGAGAAGCTCTGAGCGCAGTGAATCAGTGAAACCCCGCATGGCATGTTTGGCGCCGCAGTACGCCGATTGCAGCGGGATTGAACGGTAAGACAACGCCGAGCCGACCTGAATAATGTGGCCTTTTTGGCGTGGGAGCATGCGTTTGAGTGCGGCCATAGTGCCAAAAACGCATCCATGGTAAGTCACATCCGTCACCCGCTGGTATTCATCGGGCTGGATGTCCCGGACCCGAGAAAAAACGGTGGCCATGGCGCAGTTGACCCAGACATCAATGGGCCCGAATTCCGTCTCAATTCGTTCTGCGGCCGCCTCGACAGCAGCGCTGTCGCTCACATCGCAGGGCAGAGTTAAAGCGCTGCCCCCAGCTTGCTCTATCTCGTGTTTTACCTGGCCTAACGCCGCTGCGCTGCGGGCAACTAACCCAACCCGTGCACCTTCCTTAGCAAAGGCTTGGGCGATGGCTCTACCGATTCCCGCCGAAGCGCCTGTGACAGCAACTATCTGCATCCTGATCATCCTATTACGGTGCTACCAGATAAGTTTGTTCCACCCGGCATATTGGTTGCGGATGGCCCCCTTGGGAATGCTTAAGGCCACCACCAGAATGCCAGCTAACAGGCCGCCAATGTTCGCCACCGTAGAGCCTCCGT
The DNA here is from genome assembly GCA_964515945.1 of uncultured Cellvibrionaceae bacterium. Taxonomy (GTDB): domain Bacteria; phylum Pseudomonadota; class Gammaproteobacteria; order Pseudomonadales; family Cellvibrionaceae; genus CAYQQJ01. The sequence continues at coordinate 7,598 of CAZEWY010000077.1, read as the reverse complement.
CGAGCAGCCAGGGCGCAGCCATGAGCCAAAGCCCGATGAGCACATTCAGAAGGCGCAGTGTGCGGGCAACCTCGGCCATGGCCAGCACGGACACCGTGATGATCAAAGATCCCATTAGATGGTCGCTGTTCGCCAGCGCACCCTCTGTGCCGAAAATCAGGCGGGTCAACATCAGCCATATGCCGATAGCACACAGAGCAAGCAGGGCCGGCGCCGGATTCACGCCACGAAGACCCTTCAGGCTCATGTGTCGGACGCTGCCTTCAAACTCGGGCGTGTCGTCCTGCACGGCACCTTCCATAGCATCTCCCTGGAAAAAGCTTTTCCACATGGGTTTACCGCGACGTTTGGCATCTTTCAGGAATTGGCCCATGGCTACCAGCTCGTCCAGGGCATAGGGCATCATCACCAGCATGGCGAGCGCCTGAACCAGGCATAACGTGCACCAGGTTCCGATAACCACAGGCTGCACCATGATAAACAGAATGCTGACCACGCCTAGCGGCACAACGACAATACCGAAAGCGGCCACCATCCAGGGCATGGTGCGCCAGCGACGGGCATCACCCATAACGGCCATTAGCAATTCCAGCATGTAGGCCAGCACACCTACGCCGGCGTCGGATACCGGCCAGGCTTTGGACATATCGGACGTGATGATGCGTTCGGTTCCATTGAGGTTGGTGGGATTCTTGCCTGCCTCAGGCCCAAAGAAGGGATCCCAGGCGTTTTCGGTATGACCCAATTGGTATGCGGCCAAGTAGCGGGCGAGCAGAATGCCGAGGATGGCCAGGATGACAATGGGCAGACGCTGAATCCAGGTGGACGGGTTGTAGTCCCAGCCGGGTGGCATCGAGGCTTTTTGCATCATGCCCTGCATGCTCATACCCGGCATCATGGGCACCAGTACGGAAAATGCGATGACCAGGCCACCAATCAAGAGCCCTTGGCCGTAGGATGCGGGTGACGGTGTCCAGAACGCCAGCGGCGCGAACATTAGCCAAGCGCCGAGCGCCGCATTTGCCCACTGCGCCCAACTGATGCGCTTTAGTGAAAGCGCGGAGAAAATAATGATCAGAAGCCCGCTGATGACATCGCTCCAGGTCATCAACAGTGCCCGCATTTCGACAGAGGGGAGCGAGCGTTCCGCCGCCAGGCGTGGCAGGTCGAGATCCGTAGGTGATATGGTGAGGTACCCGAATATGAAGGGGGCACTGAGTAGCCAAAAACCCAGGCCGGCATTGGCGAAGTGGCACCACAGCGTCGAAAGCCGCCGGCGCTCCATCATGTGCATGTGCTCGTCCATGCCCATGTCTGAACTCATCCCGCCTTCTCGCATGTATTCGCCCTGGCGCTCCATGTACTGGCTCCTTAAAGAGTTATGCTTGCCCTTTATATCATTATGAGTCAGGTAATGATGGCGTAAGCCTTTAGTGTTCCTGCTTAGCTCACAGTTCCCGCCATGTCGGACGACGCTTCATGTTGTCCTGAAGCACTCTACCGTGCTTCAGCTAGCCCGAGGTGTAACTCTAGAGGCGCGAAAATCCACGAACATGACGCTCCGCTTGTTCCGGTGTGAACTTTCTTATAAGATCGGGCGTCTACTGGGTGCTCCGCTCCATCCTGGTGCTTTACAAGCATTTGTTAGCAGCTTTGGTCCCTTACATGTCATTTCGGCACGGCAAAGGCAAGTTATTGATCGTCTTCGCGCTGCTGGCCTTCGCGGCTCAGACGCTGGCGGCTGGCGCTATGCATTTTGCAATGACGGATAGCACACCGGGTAAGACCGCTGTTATGAGTGACCACGGCATCCACCATGGGCACAGTATGCATAGTACGAATACTGCCAATGACTCGTCTGCAACAGATGCGGAATGCTGTCAGAACAGTCACTGTCCCATGAGTAGCTGCGCATCGGCCGGCATTATGCCGAGTTCACCTGTGGCATCCGCAATGCGTTTCGCCTCAACAAGAATCCAATTTTTCGGCCACTCCTTCGCGAGCGCCGCTATCACATCCCTCTATCGTCCCCCCATTTCCCGCTAGCACAGGATCAGTGCGCCTGAAATTCACGTTTTAGGCTTACGCGGGGGAGTTAAGTTATTGACTCTCCAGATTGATGTCACATGGCACTCAGCTTGCCACCTGCAGGTTCGGGAGCTCTGGAGGGACTTATGTCCAGAACACTTTTTTTTAGGCTATTCATAGTCACTTTTTCAGCCTTGCTTGCCGCCTGTAATAACGGGGTTCAAGCGCAAAATGGACCGATGCTCACGGTCTACAAGAGCCCGACCTGTGGTTGCTGTACGGCATGGGTCGAGCATCTTGACGATGCCGGGGTTGCAACCTCCACCGGGGACACAGCGGACCTCGCTACCCTCAAAGCCGATAAAGGCATAGCGCCGCAGTACCAGTCGTGCCATACGGCCATGTCGGAAGAAGGCTACGTTTTTGAAGGCCATATCCCCTTCAGATACATCGAACAATTCCTGGCAGCGCCGCCGCAGGATGCGCTGGGTTTGGCCGTGCCCGGCATGCCGCTGGGCAGTCCCGGTATGGAGATGGACGGCAGGTTTTCATCCTATCAGGTGTTACTGCTAAAGCGGGACGGTAGCACCGAAGTCTTTGCCGATATCGACCAGCCAGGGAACAGTTCGCATGAATAACCGCGTCAACTACTTCAGATGGCGGGCTTGCGCCATATCGATAAAACGCGCTCCTGGCCAAGCGTGCGTTTTTGATGTTAATGGCCACACGTTTTTCAACCGAAGGGGAAATAGTATGAAGCAACGTAATTTACTAACTGGACTCGCTGTACCTGCATTGCTGCTGGCCGTTTCGGCTTACGCTCACGACCCGGCAGAACACATGAAAGACAAGGAAGGGCAAAAGCCGGACTGTACCGCCATGAAAAACATGGACCATTCAAAAATGAACATGGACGATCCGGTGATGCAGGCCATGATGCAAAAGTGCAAGAAGCACATGCACGGGCATCAGACGCAAGGGGAGGACGATCACTCGGCACACCAGCAGCCTGACCAAGACGGGCAACAGGAACAGTCCGAGCCTGAGTCCGAGCATCAAGAGCACCAGCAGCACGAAGAATGAACCAGCCGCCCTCGCCGCTACCGGCGGGGGCGCTGTTTATAAGCGGAGGACACAGTATGAAAACGATAAAAACGCTGGGGCTGGCGGCACTGGCGATTCTGGCGGCAGCCGTGGCATTTATTTACTCGGGATTGTACCCCATGGGCGCGGATGTACCTCATAACGCCTTGACCTACTGGGCGCTGGAAACGCTACGTGAACGTTCAGTCGGGCGTGCCGCTCAGGATATCGAGGTGCCGCCGCTGGACGATCCGGCGCTCTTGCTTGCGGGAGGCCCGGACTACAACGACATGTGCGCTGGATGCCATCTAAAGCCTGGCAAAACCGAAAGCGATTTCAGCATAGGGCTTTACCCCAAACCGCCCAATTTGTCTTCGCCCGATCACGCCCATGGCGACGCCGAAGCCGAGGCCAAGCGCAGCTTCTGGATTATTAAGCACGGCATCAAGGCCAGTGGCATGCCGGCGTGGGGACCTACCCACGATGACGAACGCATCTGGGCCATGGTGGCCTTCTTGCAAAGGCTGCCGGAGCTGACACCTGAGCAGTACCAGATTTTAACCGCGCGCGAAGCCGGTGATGCAAATCAGCACTGAGCGATAAGGTCGATAGCCGTTTTGACATGGCAACACAATCACTACGAGGTAAAGAGTATGTCTGGCAACAAACGCCCCAATATGGAACCGGTCTGTCTGCCCCGGCGCCGGTTCGTACAAGGCCTGGCCCTGGGCGGAGCCGTCGTAGGGCTGGGCCTGCGCACGCCTTCGTTATGGGCTGGCGCTTCGCCGGTAAGATCCGTCCAGCCCGATACGCCGATACTGAGCGGTACTCGCTTTGATTTGTCCATCAGCGAAACGCCGATGAACTTCACTGGCGCCACCCGTACCGCCATCACCGTCAACAATTCATTGCCAGCGCCAATTCTACGCTGGAAGGAAGGTACCACCGTCGATTTATTCGTCTCCAATCGGTTGCCGGAGGATTCGATTCACGGCCACTCCACCTCCATCCACTGGCACGGCATTCTGCTACCGGCCAATATGGATGGTGTGCCGGGGTTAAGCTTCGACGGCATTGGTAATGGCGAGACCTACCATTACCGCTTTGATGTTCGCCAGGGCGGTACCTACTGGTACCACAGCCATACCGCCTTTCAGGAACAGGCCGGGTTGTACGGCGCCATCATTATCGATCCGCTGGAACCCGAGCCCTTCACCTACGACCGCGAACATGTCGTGCTGTTGAGCGACTGGACCGATCTCGACCCAGCGGACCTCTTTGACCGCCTCAAAAAAATGTCCGACTACGATAACTGGTCCAAGCGCACCGTCGGCGACTTTATCGACGATGCGCAAAAATATGGTCTGGCTGCCACCGTGGAAAACCGCCTGATGTGGGGCAAAATGCGAATGGCAGCGACCGACCTGTCGGACGTGAACGGCAACACCTATACCTATTTGATGAACGGCACCACTTCCCTGGGTAACTGGACCGGTTTGTTCCGTCCCGGCGAGAAGGTGCGCCTGCGCTTCATTAACGGCTCATCAATGACCCACTTCGACGTGCGCATTCCCGGGCTGAAAATGACGGTGGTCGCCGCCGACGGCCAATATGTGCACCCGGTGACAGTGGACGAGTTTCGCATTGCCACGGCGGAAACCTACGACGTGATCGTCGAGCCGTCGGGCCAGGATGCGTTCACCATTTTTGCGCAGGACCTGGGCCGCAGCGGCTTTGTGGCGGGGACGCTCGCCGTGCGCGAAGGCCTCCGGGCGCCGATACCGGCGGTGGACCGCAAGCCGATTCTGACCATGGATGATATGGGGCACGGCATGATGGGGCACAATGGCATGAACCACGACATGTCGGCCATGTCCGGCGGGGCCATGTCTGGTGGCGCCATGGCCGGAATGGCGCATGGCGGAATGGACCACGGTTCTATGGACCATGGTTCCATGGATCACGGTCCAATGGATCACAGCTCCATGAACCACAGCCAGGAACCGGGCACCACGTCAATGGCGCCGGGACCCATGGCGACCATGGACCATGGTGCTTCGGGCATGCAGCAGCATCCGCCCAGCGAAAACGGCAACCCGCTGGTCGACATGCAGACCATGAACCCGGCGCCCAAGCTCGACGATCCCGGCATTGGCCTGCGCGACAACGGTCGGCGGGTGCTGACCTATGCGGACCTGCGCAGCACGTTTCCAGACCCCGATGGCCGCGAGCCCAGCCGGATCATTGAACTGCATCTGACTGGCCACATGGAGCGCTTTGCCTGGTCATTCGACGGCATCAAGTTTTCGGACGCCGAACCCCTCAGGCTCAACTACGGCGAGCGCCTGCGCATCGTACTGGTCAACGACACCATGATGACCCATCCGATCCACCTGCATGGCATGTGGAGCGATCTGGAGGACGAAGAAGGCAATTTTCAGGTGCGCAAGCACACTATTGACATGCCGCCGGGCAGCAGGCGCAGCTACCGCGTGCGCGCGGATGCGCTCGGTCGCTGGGCCTACCATTGTCATCTGCTATACCACATGGAAGCCGGCATGTTCCGCGAAGTGAGGGTAGAAGAATGAACGCAATAAATTTCGGTGCAAAGGTATTGCACGCTACTATCGCACTCGCGGCAGTGTCGCCGTTATGGGTTTCCGCCCAGCACATGGATCACTCGGGGATGGATATGCCAGCCGAGCAACAGGCTACCGATCCCCATGCCGACCACGCCATGCCACCACAATCGAGTAATTTGCCGCGCGAACCCATTCCACCCATCACCCCGGCCGATCGCGCCGCCGCATTTCCTGACGTAAACGGGCACACGGTGCATGATGACAGCATTCACTACTTTGCGCTGTTCAATCGGTTGGAGGCCTGGAATGCGGACTCCGGCACTGGCTTCGCCTGGGAGGGCGAGGGTTGGGTCGGCACCGATATCAACCGGCTTTGGTTGCGCAGTGAAGGAGAGCGGGTTGATGGCGTGACCGAGTCCGCCGACCTCGAAGTGCTTTACGGCCGCGCCACGGCACGCTGGTGGGACGTGGTAGCTGGCGTACGGCAGGACTTTGAACCCGGAGGGTCACAGACATCGGCAGCCCTCGGTGTGATCGGAGTCGCGCCGTATAAATTCGAGGTCTCAGCCACCGCTTATATTGGCGAATCCGGCCAGACATCGGCGAATCTTGAAGCTGAATACGAAATACTGCTGACCAACCGCTTTATTCTGCAACCAATCGTCGAGGTCAGCCTGTTCGGCCAAGACGACGAGCGCCGCGGTATCGGCTCAGGTTTATCCAGCATTGAGGCGGGTCTGCGTTTGCGGTATGAAATCCGTCGCGAGTTCGCGCCCTACATTGGCCTGAACTGGGAGAAAAGTTTCGGCAACACGGCGAATTTCGCCAGGACTCGCGGGGAGGCAGTTGACGACACGCAACTTGTTGTTGGCCTGCGAACCTGGTTCTAACCTGGCGGGCAGTTTAGACGGTACGGAGCTTGCTTTTCCCACACGTTCTGGCGGCGCTCACTTCGGTTGAGCGCCAGTTAGCAAACCGAACTTGGAAGAGGAAATCGTCATGGCTCACGAAAAGTATCAAAGCTGCATCGACGCCTGTTATACCTGCGCAACATCCTGTGATCACTGCTCCACCGCGTGCCTGACGGAACCAGACCCAGGTTCCATGGCGGATTGCATCAAGGCTGACTTGGATGTCGCGCAAGCCTGCCGCCTTGCCGCTGCCGCTATGGCTCGCGGAAGCGATTGTGTGCCACAAATCTGCGGCTTTTGCGCAGAGATTTGTGAGTACTGCGCCAAGATTTGCGACAAGTACGATGCGGAGCATTGTAAAAAATGCGCCCAGGACTGCCGCGATTGTGCCGCCGAATGCCGTAAGATGGCCGCTTAGGAGGAATTGCGTCTGGTACGTGAGAAGCCCGGGCACGTACCGACGTCTTGTCTCGCTTTCCCGTGGGCGGCAATTGCAATACCGGCAGCAAAGGGACTGTATGAGCTGGTCGCTAATGCCAATACCAAAGGAACGGCCAAGCTGTTTAGCCGACAGACTCAAGTTTCCGCTGTCTTTTCACTCCCGCAGGTATACCAGCCGCGATAGCCGACTTTGAGCCCCTGTTCCAGCTCAAGGATGGCATTGGCTGGCCAACGACGTTTGCCTTGATGCTCTTTAGCACCTTCGTTAGGATGAGGTGTAACTTCAACCTTAAGACCATCTGCCGTAAAGAGTGCACCATCGACAAGTGCCTCGAAGTTGTTCACCGCTTGCGCAGTCACCTGAATCAGTTTGCCGTGAACTTTTATCGCGCCCTGGGCTGTATTACCTTCCGCAGCTATACCGCTGGCAAACACGGGCGGACTTTTGGCTGTATAGGCGAAGCTGCAGCGTGGGCCAATGGGAACAACCTTCTCGAACTCCGCTTCTTCCATGGTTTGAAGATCAATCGTGGTGACGTCCGGATTCTGGATC
>CAZEWY010000076.1:0-14643 GCA_964515945.1 uncultured Cellvibrionaceae bacterium | reverse complement strand
GCGCTCATGGGCAACTGCGCCAACATTCGCCTTGTCGATGCCGCGCTTGAGATCCATCGGGTTCATGCCGGCGGCAACCGCCTTGAGGCCTTCGGTAACAATCGCCTGAGCCAGAACCGTGGCGGTGGTGGTGCCGTCGCCGGCATCGTCGGAAGCGCGTGAAGCCACTTCCTTCAGCATTTGCGCGCCCATGTTCTCGAACTTGTCGCTCAGTTCGATTTCCTTGGCAACGGAAACGCCATCCTTGGTGATGGTGGGTGCACCAAAGGATTTATCCAGTACCACATTGCGGCCCTTGGGCCCCAGGGTTGCCTTGACCGCGTCGGCCAGAATATTTACGCCAGTCAGCATTTTCTGACGAGCGTCATCACCAAATTTCACTTCTTTAGCAGCCATAGTCTTAATTCCTTCGTATTCGTACTATATTCGAGTTTTACGGAAACAGTGTGTTTAACCCAGGTAAAGTGACCCGGTGTTATTCAATCACCGCCTTGATGTCGTTCTCGCTGAGAATCACCAGCTCTTCACCTTCAACTTCGATGGTGTCGCTGCCAGCGTATTTGCCGAATACCACGACGTCGCCTATCTTGACGTCCAGAGGGCGCACCTCACCGTTATCCAATACGCGGCCATTGCCCACGGCAATCACTTCACCCTGGTTCGGCTTCTCTTTCGCGGAACCCGGCAGCACAATACCACCGGCGGTTTTCTCTTCCTCTTCCTTGCGGCGAACCACAACACGATCGTGTAAAGGACGAATCTTCATCGACATTTTCTCCAAAATAGCGTTTTGAAACACTGCCTTACCCGAAACCGGATAAGGCGACTTGCGATAAACGGGCAGAAACGCTGCCCGGGTTAACTGCCTGACCTGCGGGCCCGACAGTAGAAGCCTGGAAATCGCGCACAGACCCATAAGGGGCTCCGGCGATTCCTTTGTAGGGCAAGATGGGTGCGGTTTTCAGGAATTCAATAGCCTGGCATAAAAAAATTGCCGGGCGTTATATGGGAGAACAGGCGACAAGGTGCGTCAGGCAGGGCTGACTACTTCCGCGGCTCGTCTTCGCGGTGATATTCGCCTTCTATGGTATGGGAATCGGTGGCGCCTGAGCGTTTGTGCACCACCGAATGGCGCAGTCCCCACTCGATCAATCCCCGACGCAGCCCGGGAATAAGGCAGCAGAAACCGAGGCAGTCGGTAATGAACCCCGGCAAGAGCAGGAGCAGGCCGCCCACTGCCAGAAACACACCCTCGGCCATTTCACTGGCGGGCACCTCCCCCCGTTCGAGCTTTTCGCGAACCCGCAGCAGCGTACTGATTCCCTGCCGCCGCAATAGCGCGATACCGACGGCGGCGGTGAGAATCACCAGCGCGACTGTCGGCAGAGCGCCGATCACGCCGCCGACCTGGATCAGCACCCAGATTTCCAGGATGGGCATTACAATCAGCAGGATCAGTATCAGGCGCACGGTCAAACCTTTTAGTCGCGGGAACAGGTCTTGTGTTGGGGCGGGAGGGGTCAATTGCAACCTTTGCGGGCCATACCCACCGCTCACCGCTTACCATTCACCAACTGTAATCCAGGCCAAACCTCAGCACCGAATCCGCTTCAACATTGGGCTCCAGCGGCACGTTATCGTAGTCGTACTCGTAACTGATGTTGGCGGAAATCCCGAAACCGAGGGGGACCGAAAAACCGGTATCGCTTTCCACACGCCATTCCCGGCTTGCGTCCGCTGGCTGGAAGTACTGCGTCTGGTGACGAAAGGCAATCTCGAGCGGCAACTTGTAGGTAAAGGTGAATCCCGAACGCCAGAGTGCGGTTTCGGTCACGTATTCCCTCTCGGGATTCACCGGTGCCAATTGTTCGAATTCCGTCCGCTCATAACGGACACCCAGCTCCACCGACAACAGCGAAACGGGCGTGCGCCAGAATTCATAACCAAGGCCCGAACCATACGCCGAGCGATTGAGAATGGTCCGGGTTTCATCCCTGAGCGTCGAAAGCTCATTCTGCCAGTAGCCTCGGGGATGGAAGAACCAGTCGAAGAAATAACTGCCCTCGTAGATTTCATCCAGAGGGTTATCGCCAAAGGACCGACTCTCATAGCCCAGCTCGAAGGTGTGGCGCACGTCGGAGTAGCGTACTTCAATACGCGAGTCCAGCAACCAGTTCTCCTGACTGACATTGCCACTGAATCTGTTGCCGCCTATGGCAACCTTGCCATCGACCTGATAAAACTCGTCGACCAGCGTGACATAGGGCACCACCTGCTTAAGGCTGTACAGCGGTTCGAAGTCGAGATCGCCATTCGCGCAGGAAAAAATTACCTGGGTGCCGCGCAATTCCTGCCAGTGGCAAGGTTCATCGCGCCCCCGGAGTTTGAGGGGCGATGATGACGTGATGGCCTGGATATTACCCTTGGAAATCTTGATAGTGCCGACGGTTGCCGATTTCCAGAGTATGTTTTCTTCGCTGATACTGACCAGCTCGCCGGCCAGACGATCGCCATTTGTGAGTCTGACCTCTCCCGCCACCGTAGGGACGGCGATTAACGCCAATGCCAGTAAAAGCGTCGAATACCTAAGGCTCACCAATGACCTCTACCCATGACTTAAAATAATACATCCACGGACACGCCAGCGTGCCCCTCAATAATCTAAAGGATTTGATCATGCCCAAGCATGCCATCTATTACGTTATTGCCGGCGTGCCGCACGGCAAGGTTGCCACCTATGGCCAGATCGCCGAACTGGCGGGGCTGGGCCGGGGAGCGCGCCAGGTTGGCCGGGCACTCAAGAATTTGCCGCCGGACTCGGAATTGCCGTGGCACAGAATCGTCAACAGCCGCGGAGCTATATCCCTGCCCCCGACCTCCGATGGTTTCAAGCTGCAAAAGGAAAAACTACAACAGGAAGGCATTGTCTTTAAAAAAGACCGCATCGACCTGAAAATCCATGGTTGGAACCCCGGTTCCGACCTCTGAGCTGTTCGACCCCGTCCGTCCTCTCCATGTACACAAAAGCACAAAAGCAACCCGCCATCCATACCCGGAGGCTGTAAATCGCCGCCTATAGCCTAGGTCACAGTTGCCCACAATGCCAGTCGCATCTGCTCCCTGGCGTTGATTGCGCCAGGGCTGGGGCTGGTGTACTGTCTCGAACCAAACGACACTGAGTTTAACTCTCGCCCCATAACCATCAGAGGCAGCATGCAATTTTATCTAAACAGGCGCGTCATCAGTGTGTTTTTTATGGGCGTGGCAAGTGGACTCCCCTGGGTCATGATTGGTTCAGCGCTGACCCTGTGGCTGCAGGAATCGGGCATTGGGCGCGCGGACATTGGCTATGCCGGTCTGATTTTCACCGTTTACGCCATTAACTTCCTCTGGTCGCCGCTGGTGGACCAGACGCGCATGCGTCTGTTCGGGCGTATTGGCAACCGTCGCAGCTGGGTAGTGATCTGTCAATTGATCATTGGTGGCGGTTGCATCTGGATCAGCTTTCTGGATCCGGCCAGCAACGCAAAATTCGTCGTACTGGTGGGTCTGTTGATTGCGATCTTTTCCGCCACCCAGGACATTGCCATAGATGCTTACCGCGTCGACAGCTTTGCCCAGAATGAACCCCAGTATATTTCCGCCGGTGCGGCCGCGGCCACGGGCGGTTGGTGGACGGGCTATGCAGGGCTGGGTTATCTGCCGCTGCGATTGTCCGACCTCGACTGGTCCTGGCCCGAGCTGTACTTGCTGCTGGGCGCCATTACCCTGGGCATTTGCGCCATCACCTGTTGCCTGCCGGACCCGGCCTATCAACAGCAAGGCGGCCAGCGCGAGTCCTACAAGCGCTATCTGTCCATCGCCGCCAGCTCACCCCGAAACTATAAATTGATGCTCTGCCTGCAACTGGCATCGCCCCTGCTGATCTGCCTCTGGGCGGTGCTCGGCAGCCCGGGAATGCCCCAGGCCATTGTCGACAGTTCGCTGTATATTCCATCGCTCATCGCGGCCGTACTGCTGCTGTGTGTCTTCATTGGCATACAGCTCAGCCGCCTTCACCAACCCGAACCGGCAGCCGGTGCGGCACCGGAGCGGGATCCGCTCAATCGCATACTCGCCTGGATGCTGACCGCGCTTGTGGCGCCGCTCCGGGAATTTATCCTGCGCAATGGACTCCGCTTTGCCATTGCCTTGCTGTCGTTCATCTTCCTGTTCAAACTGGGCGAGGCGTTTTTGGGCAGGATGTCGATTGTCTTTTACAAGGAGGTTGGTTACAGCAATACCGACATAGCCACCTATTCGAAGATGCTGACCTGGTGGCTGACGATTGTTTTTGCGCTCCTGGGGGGTTGGGTCAATGCGAGGATCGGGCTGGTCAAGGGACTGTTTATCAGTGGTTGCGCCATGGCCGCGACCAATTTGATGTTTTCACTGATTGCGATTCGCGGACCGGAGATTGATCTCTATATTGCTGCGGTTATTCTCGATGGCTTCACGGCGGCCTGGGCGACGGTGGCGTTCGTCTCTTTTATATCGCTGATGTGCAACCACGCCTTCTCCGCCACACAATATGCACTCATGGCATCCCTGAGTAACCTTGGCCGCACCACCGTGTCGAGCATCAGTGGCCAGGTGGTCAACTGGCTCGACGGCAATTGGGCACTCTTCTTCGCGCTGACGGCCCTGATGGTGATTCCCGGACTGGTCATACTGCTGCGTCTGGCCAGGCAGGTTACGCAGTTGGAGACCGATGCCAAAGATACGAGATAGCGGGACTCAGGGGAGGGGTTTTGCCAGCAGGCGGTTCACTTCCCGCCACATCTTGCGGTAGGCGTTGGCCGCGCGCCCGAAATGGGCATAAGTCACCAGAGGTTCCCTGCGCAATGACATCTGTTCCGCCGCGCTGTCGATGGGAATCCAGGTCTTGAGCATGGGCACTGGCATCTTTCTGGCGTTGGCGAGGGTTTCCTTGTGAAGGTTGCGCCGCAGGTCGACTTGGCTGAAAAAGCCGACGATGCGGTCCGGCCGGCGTTTTTTACCTTCGAAGAATTCCACCACCTGATGCATGGCCCGCACCGATAGCGGGCTGGGAATCATGGGTACCAGCACCAGATCCACGCCGCTGAGCAGATACTCAATGCTCGGCGACAGTGTCGGCGGACAATCGAATATCAGAGTTGCGGCATTCTCGCTCAAGGGCTCAATCAGTTTGCGAATGACGCGGCCGGCACTGCCTTTCTGGGCCAGCTCGAGATCCATCTTGCGCAAGCTCAAATCCGCCGGGATCACGCTCAAATGTTCGTAGGGTGTTGTCACTTCCAGCGCACCCACCGGGGACCCCTGACTGAACAGGCGAATGGATTTCCGGGGGAGTTGATCCACGCCAAAATACCAGCCGGCCGCGCCCTGCGGATCCCAGTCCCAGAGCACGGTATCCTGTTTGGCAGCGGCGGACAGACAAGCCAGGTTAACAGCTGTCGTGGTCTTGCCAACGCCACCTTTCAAGTTATAGAGCGCGATTGTGTTCATGGCGGCATCCATTGTTTAAATTTATTCGCCTTCTAGGAGTCTTTCGGACTTAAGCGATCATAACGAGCAATGTGGCCTCCCCATAAACAAAGAAACGAGGACAGTTTTTCACGCTTTTGAGGCGCATAGTGGTTCTATGCAACAAGAAAGCGTGGAAAAATGGACCGGTTTCCCGCCGGCGCAGTAGATCAGCCTTAAGTCCGACAGACTCCTAGTTGAGGGTACAGCAGGACTCCTCTCAAGTATAGATCATGACTTTAAACTATCCGGCCAGATGCAGCGATACGACGGCAAAATTGTCGAAATTACCCGAGAATACCCCAAATTCCGATGACTCCCAGCCAGCACCAGAAGGTGCGATTATATAGCCCGCGCAGCGCCGCCAGTTCCCGGCGTGTGATATCGGGGTTCGGCCGCAGATCGTCATCCACCAGCAACGCCCCCAGGACCGACTGATAGAGCACCTCCCGACTGCTGCGCGTGGCACAGAGAAAACACACGCGCCAGCGGTGGAAGCAACCGACGAAGTTTCCCGTTACCGCAAAACTGATCCCCAGCAGACGCACGCCGGGCCACTCGAGAAGCCAGAGCAAACGTTCGGCGTCACTGTGATCCTCGTCCGGGTCCGTCGCTGCCCGACCGAGTCTGTCGCAATACAGCCAGCTGAGCCGGTAGAGCAGTGCACCGGCCGGACCCAATATCATGAACCAGAAGAAGACCGCAAAGGAGTGTTCGAAGCCGCGGTAAGCGGCGGCCTGCAATACCTGTTTATGCAAGGTGTCCCAGTCGTTTTCCGCCGCGCAATGGCGGTCCACCCCCAGCGCTGCGGCTTGCTCCAGGGCAAAATCCCAGTTCTGGCAGGCACAGGCGCTGGTATAGGTATCCACCGTATCCGGCATGGGCTGACGACCCAGACTGTAGAGCAGAACAACCACACCCAGCGGCAGCAACAGCCAATAGGAAACGGCGGACAGCAGCCCCATGACAATCAGCAAAGCCAGCAGTGGTCCGCCAATTCCCACAAGCAGTCTGGCCAGGGGGCGCCCAATGAGTAACTCCTTGCGCTCCAGAAAATCCAGCCACTGCCAATACCAGCCATCGTGTTGCAGCGGGTTGGCGCCGTCCCACAACCGTCTGAAACCCAGGCTGAGAAGAATGATAAGTAGTTGCATAGTGCCTCTTATTGGCTTTTTTAAAGGGTTGGCGGCCCATCCAAGGCGGCATTGAGTAACTGGCGATAAAGCGTCCAGTCGAAAGCGGGGCCAGGATCAGTCTTGCGCCCCGGTGCTATATCGGAATGGCCGACGATTCTGTCCGGCGTCAGTGCCGGAAAGTAGCGCATCAGATCCCGCGTCAGTCTGATCAGCGTTTGATATTGATGGGCACTGTAGGCCTGATGATCAGTTCCCTCCAACTCGATGCCGACACTGAAGTCATTGCACTCGGACACGCCGTCGAAACTGGAGCGGCCCGCATGCCAGGCGCGCTGATGAAAAGGCACAAACTGCACCGCCCGCCCCAGACGATCAATCAGGCAATGGGCCGATACCTGCAGCGATGCGATACTGGCAAAATAAGGATGAATATCGGGATCAAGCCGATTGGTGAAGAATTTCTCCACAAAGCCCCCACCAAACTGGCCGGGCGGCAGGCTGATATTGTGAATCACCAGCAGGTCCACCTCTACACCCGGGGGACGCAGATTTGCATTTGGCGATGCCAGCCTGCGGGCATCGGGCCACCAGCCGCCCTGAATGGGATGAAAAGCAAGATTCGGCATAAACGCGGGTCTATTTGCTTATGGTAGCGTTAGAGTTTATCGCAAGGTATTAGCGGCAAGCTACAAGCTGCAAGCATAAAGCTTCACCCATCCCGCAAACCGCCTATCACCTTTTCCAGAGCGCGATCGAACAGCATGCTGTTGTCGAGGGGGCGTAACGTACCCAGTTTGAGCAGGTGGGCCAGTTCGCTGCGGGTTTTTTCCGCGACTTTGAGGCCACTGCGGTTCACGAAAATGTATTTGCCGGGGAACTGGTCAGTGGCTGGAATATACGCCGCCAGGCGACACCGAATCGGGACATCGCCATCGCCGGCTATCTCGAACCAGGATCCGCGGCTGTAAGCCTCCACCTGCCGCATATGGGGATCGTCGTCGGGCAGCTCGATAGTTGCTTCGTGACTGTCCCCTGTGTCCACGCCAGGGTTGCTCAGACCAGGGTTCCCTGTATCAACCGGCAAGGGTGCGGGTGCATCCGCTGGAGAATCACCGCTGAGCGGCGCACTCACACACGCCATATGCGCCGCCTGGAGAGACTCGAACAACTCCGGCATGTCGAAAGAATTGTAGGAAATGGTATCCAGACCGGCGCGCACCTGCTGCAGCAACACCGGAATCCGCTCAAGCAGCTGCTGACGCTCTTCGAGCGTGCGGGGGCATTGCAGACTCCACACGAGTTGTTCCAGCGTTGCCATGGCCGTTTTCCAATCAGTGGAATCCTCACCGAATTTCAGGCCGGCGATATAAATGACATTGCTCCACGCGTCCCTGATAAAGTGATCGACCATTGGTGGCAGTGAATAACCTCGCGTAATGCGCTCCACTTCTGCGTTTGCGCGGTTTCGAATCGCCTCCGCCCGGGCACTGCCGTCTTCCGCATCCAATGTGCGCTGTTCAAAAACCTGCACATGGCGTTGTTCCATCTCCAGAAAAGACGTGAGGTCGACCAGAAGCTCAGAGAAGATACCCGTGTCAGTATCAAAACGAGCCAGAAGCTCATTCACAATTTGGCACATCTTGTCGTACTGAGGATTTCCGTCCGCCGCTGTGTCACCGGACCAGCCCAGAGATGCCATCGACATCAGGTTCAGCAGGCGCCGTGCCGGATGACCAGTGCTAGCGAAAAAACTGTCGTCAATCAAAGCTACCTTGAGTATGGGAATTTGCAGACGGGCGATTAACAGCTTCACCGGTGCTGCCAAACTCTTATCCGTCAGAACAATCTCGAACAAGCGGTCGACCAGTTTGACAATTTCCCTGTCTCTCCGTGAAATATCGACCCAGAAACCCCGTGATTTCAGAAAATTGCTGAGACTGATATCAGTCGTCGCCAGCTGTTCGCCTATCTCGGGCAATTCCTGCGCCCGTGAGAGACGTTGAAGCAACTGGCCCTGTCCGTCTGAAGGAGCAACTTCGGCACCCTCTTCCGCCACGGCTTCACGCAAGAATTTTTGCAGAACCGCCGAGGGAGAGTCCACTCCCGCGACGGCATCCTGCTGACTCGGCTCCTCAACCTCTGTCTGGCCCCGTCGCCCGACATCCTGAGCCGATACCGCCACTTGGTGATCGATCAAAATCTGGTTGGTCATCTGATAGAGTTCCCCCAGCCGGCTGATCAGGGATTGATCAAAGACTCTGATCAGCAGCAGCCTTGCCTGGAGATCAAGGTTCAAACAATGGACTTGAGCCGCAAACGCCAAACAGAGAGTCTCGGGGCCGAAGGGGTTATTGGCGGGATAGGCGCTGGCCGGCAGCAAGCTGTCCAGACGCTGGGACAGCTCCTGTATCGGCGCCGCGAATGTCTGCTGGGCGCCCGTCATAACGGCGTCCAACGCCATCATTTCCTCAATGTCGTGCGGCCCACCCAAGGGGCCGTCCCCGGGGGGCCGGGGCTCGGCGGCAGCTTCGGGTCCGGCAAAGGCATTTTCAATGGCATCCGCCATGCCGGCTTCGATAAGGCGGCGCTGCACGCGCACTTTACGCATGGAATCAAAGAAGCTATTTTGTTCCTGATTGCTCAACGCCTTGTCAGCCAATTCAAACAGTGCATCGTCGACCTGCTCGAAAAAATCCCTGAGCATAGTGAGAACCAGATCCCGGCCTCTGTCGTGCACCGCATGCACGGATGCCGGTAAGCGAGCCAGACGGGCGCGATTCAGGTAGTGCGCGTCTGGATTGGCTTGGATGTTTTTCGCTCTATTGGGCACAACAAGACCTCTTGAATTGAAACGGCCAGAGATACTCAGAATTTGAGACACCAGGGAATTTGAGACACTGGAGTTGTTAGTATAAGGCAGCCGCGCATGGATCTCCGGCCTGATTGCCCACCCGCGGCGCCAAGTCACGTCTATTTTTGTGAAACCGTGACTGGCTTAAAGGTTTTGCGCTTCACCGATGATGAAATACGCACGATGCCGCCTCCGCAACCGAGTCCAGGACTCCTAGGATTATATGAACGACAACAATCTTGAAAAACACCGCAGCCCTCAAAAGCTTGGCCGAGGAATGCTTATCGCAGCCTGGATCGTCTGCCTGGCGATGCTCACCCTGATTTTCGGCCGGTGGGAAAGCTATCGCCAGAACCCGAACAGCGACCCCGACAGCCGCGTCATTAACGGCGTGCGCGAGGTTATTTTGAAAGAAAATCAACACAGTCACTATCTCGCCGACGGCATGATCAACGGCCAGCCAGTCACTTTTCTGCTGGACACGGGCGCCACCGATGTCGTGGTTCCAGAAAAGCTGGCCCGGAAACTGGAACTCGTTCCCGGCGCCGCTCAATTGGCATCAACCGCCAATGGTATTGTTGAGGTTCGGGCGACCCGGATTGCGCGACTTAGCCTGGGCAACATCCAACTCCACGATGTACGCGCGAGTATCAATCCAGGCATGGAAGGAGACGAGATTCTGCTGGGCATGAGCGCCCTGAAACGGGTGGATTTTAGTCAGAAAGACGGGGAAATGATCCTGCGACAGAATTGATCTGCCATTCGGAAAATTGACAGCCGTCAAAAGTCTGACGATCGGCGCGAAAAACCTTTTGGCCGAAAATCCACGGGGGAGCAATGACGGGCGGGTATGTTAATAAAAAGGGGCGGTACAAAAAAAGGCCCGGCGTCAGCGCCGGGCCTTGGAGAAACTTACTTTTTAGCGACCATCAGGTGCTGAATGCCCGTAGGTCCGTCGGTAAATTCGATCTTGCTCATATCCCAGCCCGCAAGCTTCATCAGTTCCTCAATCATTTTGCGGCTGCGGTAGCGGTGACGCCACTTCACAACCTTCTCCAGGAACACTTCCTCATTGTTGTGACTCACGAACGAAAATACCAGACTGCCGCCTGGCTTCAGGGTACGGCGAATTTTCTGCATCAGTGAAATTAGATCCTGGTTAGTGGTCGCGACATCTTCGGCGCTGTCGCTGTCCTTTAACTGGCGGGTGGTGCGGTCACGTATGACCTTGTCGATGTGATCGCCGATACCAATCATCACGACCATGTTGCGCGTACAGGCTTCATGTTTGGAATAAAATTCATCCTGCAGAACATCGGCTGTGTGCATGGGGAAATTCAGCGCGAACTCGCTGTCGTTCATGCCGCGGGTATAGGCCGTGTGTCGGGCCAGACCGTAGGTACAACCATCCTGATCTATAAGGGTAAAGGTCAGGCTGCGCTCGGCCCTGCGATTCTGAAACTGGAGATAGGCGTCTATGGCATAGGCACCAGAACCGGCGCCTATGACGTCGATCTGCAATTTGCCCACTTCACTGGTATCCGCCTGTTGGACAAGATCTTTGGTAATGGCGTCGGCAACAGCCTTGCCTCGCCAGCGCACGTCGCGCACATTCGCCATCTGATGAATAAAGAGCGTCCACAGAGGGCCCAGAGTAAAGCCAAAGGCCAGTAAAAACATTTTTTGCCAAGGGGATCGTTCGGATTTCATAATGGCGCGGATGTACCATCTCGGGGACACCATCAACCATTGTTGATATACGGGTACTATGCCGTAAGCACTTTCCGGATTGCTTCGAACATAGGCGAACACGGGACTAAGGTCTACCAGCAGGCGTCCGGTTTCGGGCCGCTTGGCAATATGAGTACAACCCCAGCTTTGCAGTTTTGTAAACGGGTTCAGTAATTCCATCTTTCAACTCCCATTATCATTTGTGTTTATCGCAAGTTTGACGCGACCGGTGACCGCGAAAAAAATTGTTGACTCACGCTCATCCGATCAGCGGTGAGTGACAATAAATCGTCACAATAGGGTGACCATCAAGAATTGGGCCAAAATGCGACAAAAAAAATATTGAGGTGCCTATGGCGAGACCGAGGACGGCGCTTGAGAGGGAAATCTGGACGAAAACGTGGGATTTACGGGGTTAAACAGGAAGGATTTGTGAACTGGTTTTGCTTCAAATTTGGGAGCTTAGAGAAAAATGATTTAACACTGGTGCGAAACCGGCGTCGGAATTTATCTCGGCCCCATAAAAAAGGCCGGATAAAATCCGGCCCTTGGTATGTGTTCAATAAGGGCCTACACCAAAAGGCGTCGAACATCTGACAGTACCGACGCCAGGTAGGTGAAGAAACGCCCCGCATCGGCGCCGTTGATGGCTCGATGATCGTAAGACAAGGCCAGTGGCAGCATTTGCCGTGGCGCGAACTCCTTGCCATTCCATACCGGCTGGATGGACGCGCGGGAAACGCCGAGAATGGCGACTTCCGGTGTGTTGACGATGGGCGTGAAGCCCGTTCCGCCAATGGCACCGAGACTGGAAATCGTAAAACAGCCGCCTTTCATATCGTTTGGCATCAGTTTGCCTTCCCGCGCCTTCTTGGCCATGGCAGAGGTTTCCTCGGCCAACTGGAACAGGCCTTTTTTGTCGACATCCCGAATCACGGGAACCGTCAGCCCGTTGGGCGTATCCACCGCGATACCTATGTGAATATATTTCTTCTGAACAATATGTTCGCCATCACTGTGCATGGACACGTTGAAACTGGGCTCGGCCTTCAGGGCGGCGGCACAGGCCTTCAGCAAAAACGGCAGAGGCGTCAATTTAACGCCGGATTTCTCCGCCTCGGCTTTCATCGCCTTGCGGAAATCTTCCAGGTCCGTGATATCCGCATCGTCAAACTGGGTCACATGGGGCACATTGAGCCAGGAGCGCGACATGCTGGCCGCCGTGACTTTCTTGATTTTGCTCATCTTGGTCAGTTCGATTTCGCCGAACTGAGAGAAGTCGACGTCGGGCACCGACGGAATTCCGGCACCGGCAGTCGCACCAGGAACTGATTCGGATTGCATGATCGCCTTGACGTGGTCGCGCACATCGTCTTTGGTGATACGGCCACGAGGACCACCCGCCTTGACCTTGTTCAGCTGCACGCCCAATTGCCGTGCGAGCTTCCGCACCGCCGGGCCGGCATAGACATCACTGCCGCCGCCGCTGATGTCGATCGGCGCTTCCTGCCGTGCTTCCTTCTTGACGGATTGCGCGGAAGCTTCCTGGCCTTTGGACGCCGTTGCGGCTTCCTGGGCGGGGGTCGGTTCCTCCGTCGGCGCTTCGGCAGCAGTCTCCAGTTTGAGGATCATGTCGCCCTGGGAAACCTTGTCGCCTTCCTTGAGGAGGATACTCAGCACCTTGCCGGACGCGGGCGAGGGAATTTCCATGGAGGCTTTATCCGATTCCAGCACTATCAGGGAATCACCTTCGTTGACCTCATCGCCTTCGGCGACGGAAATTTCAATCACATCGACGCCCTGGGCGCCGCCGATATCGGGCACTTTAACGTCCTGGGAGCCACCGCTGGAAGACTGACTGGCCGCGACCGGAGTTTCAGCCGGTTTGGATTCCGCGCTCTTGTCGGCGGAAGCGGGCTTGCCGCCCGACAACACCAGGATTTCATCGCCCTGGGACACCTTGTCACCTTCCTTGACAGTAATGCTGAGAACGTCACCGGAGGCGGGTGACGGGATTTCCATGGACGCCTTGTCGGATTCCAGCACAATCAGCGAATCGCCTTCGTTGACGTGGTCGCCGACGGCGACGGAAATCTCAATAACATCCACACCTTCGGCACCACCGATATCGGGCACCGACACGGGGTTCTTGCCGCCGCCGGTTGCCGGTTGTGACTGCTCCTTGGCGGGCGCGGACTCCGCGGCCGCGGGCTTGTCATCACTGTCGCCGCTGCCTTCGATTTCCAGTTCAAGAATCGGATCGCCCTGGGAAACGGTGTCACCTTCCTTGATCTTCAAGGAAATGATCTTGCCCCCCTTGGGGGAGGGAATTTCCATGGATGCCTTATCGGATTCCAACACAATAAGAGAATCTTCCGCCGCCACAGTATCACCGGGTGCAACACACACTTCGATGACATCGACATTCTCAGCTCCACCGATATCGGGAACGTTGATTGTTTCTTTTGCCACGAATCAATTCTCCTTTAGCAAGTCGTAGGATCGGTTTTTTCAGGATCAATGCCGTATTTCTTCATCGCGGCTGTTACGTCTTTGACATCCACTTTACCTTCGTCCGCCAGCGCCTTGAGTGCCGCCACCGTGACAAAGTAGCGATCCACTTCAAAGAAGTAGCGTAGCTTTTGGCGGGAGTCACTGCGGCCAAATCCGTCCGTGCCCAGAACATGATAGGCACCGGGAATATAGGCGCGCAATTGTTCGGAATAGGCTTTCATGTAGTCCGTGGAAATAATGAACGGACCATCGCTCTTTTCCAGTTGCTGGGTGATATAGGCTTTGCGCGGTTTCTGATCCGGGTGCAGGCGATTCCAGCGATCCGTCTTCAGGCCGTCCCGGGTCAGCTCGTTGGCACTGGTCACACTCCAGACATCCGCTTCCACGCCGTGCTCTTCACGCAGTATGTCCGCGGCGGCTTCAACTTCGCGCAGAATGGTACCGGAACCCAAAAGCTGAACCCTCTTCTTGGCCGCTTTCTTCGGTGATTCCTTCAACTTGTAGATGCCCTTGAGAATACCCTCTTCCACGCCTTCCGGCATTTCAGGATGCTGGTAATTCTCGTTCATGGCGGTGATGTAGTAGAAACAGTTGTCCTTGTTCTGATACATGCGCTTCATGCCATCGTGCAGAATCACAGCCATTTCGTAAGCGTAGGTCGGATCATAGGTCACGCAGTTGGGGATGGTATTGGCCAGAATCAGGCTGTGGCCATCCTGGTGCTGCAAACCTTCGCCATTCAGGGTGGTGCGACCGGCGGTGCCGCCGATCATGAAGCCGCGCGCCTGAATGTCGCCGGCCAGCCACGCCAGATCGCCAATGCGCTGGAAGTCGAACATGGAGTAATAGATAAAGAAGGGAATC
>CAZEWY010000075.1:7841-14738 GCA_964515945.1 uncultured Cellvibrionaceae bacterium | reverse complement strand
TCGTGGTTGACCACTATGTCGATACGCTTGAGAGTGCTGCCCAGGGCCAGATGGAAACTGTTCAATACCGCATCGCGGCCGAGAGATGCGTGCACGCCGCCGATATGCAGGGCATTTTCTTCTTCCAGGTGCAAACGGTAGTGATGCAGTTGTGCGTTGGCCTGCACCACCAACTCGGTCACGCCATTGGTAAAACTGTTCTGTTTGGTCTGATCGCTGGAAAAATGTTCGAGCACAGTGGCGCTACTGCCTGTATCCATGACCACCAACAGGCGCTGAGACACGCTGAAGGCATCGTCCTGGCGGGTGGTCAGCCAGACAATGTGCAACGGCTTTTCCACCTGAACATTTCTGGCAACGCGCAAAAATACGCCTTCCGCCAGCCAAGTGTCGTTAAGCGCGGCGAACATATGCTGATCGCGTTTTGCGACTGAACCCAGATGGTTTTTGATGTGTTCGATCTGCTCGGCATTCGCCTGGGAAAAACGCACCAGATCAACACCATCGGGCAGAGCCGAGTCGGACAGAACCTGGCTGTACTGGCCATTGACAAACACCAGGGCACAGCCATTTAAATCGCCGATAGAAAATCTTTCCCGCAAGCTTTCTTCCGCGCCCGCTGCCAGCTTTTGAGGCAATCCCAGGTAAGCGCCCTGTTCCAATGCGCGCAGACTGGTGTACTTCCACTGCTCCGTTTTGCGGGTCGGAAAAGATAGCGCCTCCCAGCTTGCGCGCCCCTGCTGGTGCCAGGGCCTCAGCCACTGCGGCGCCTGCTCAGGGCCGCGTTCCAGTGCATCCCGAATAAAATCAGCCATCAGGCCACCTCGCCTTCCAGCCACCCGTAGCCTTTATCTTCCAGCTCGAGGGCCAGGGATTTATCACCGGATTTAACAATGCGGCCGCCGGCCAGCACATGTACAAAATCCGGCTCGATGTAGTTCAACAAACGCTGGTAGTGGGTCACCACAATGAAGGATCGCTCAGGGCTACGCAAGGCGTTGACGCCTTCGGCCACAACCTGCAGAGCATCGATATCCAGGCCAGAATCAGTTTCGTCGAGAATGGCCAGACGCGGTTCCAGCAGCATCATTTGCATCAGCTCGTTGCGCTTCTTTTCACCGCCGGAAAAACCTTCGTTGACACCGCGCTTGAGAAAGCTCTGATCCAGATTCACGGCCTTGCAGACTTCCCGCGCTTTTTTCATAAAGGACACCGCATCCATTGGATCCTGGCCACGGTGTTCGCGCACGGCATCCACCGATGCCTTGAGAAATTCCATATTGCTGACACCGGCAATTTCCACCGGGTATTGAAAGGCGAGAAAAAGCCCTTCCCGCGCGCGATCTTCGGTTTCCATCTCCAGCAGATTTTTGCCGAGAAACTGTGCGCCGCCAGCCGTTACTTGGTAACCATCGCGACCAGCCAAAACGTGGCCCAGGGTGCTCTTGCCGGAACCGTTGGGACCCATAATCGCGTGAACTTCGCCAGCCTTGATCTCAAGGTCAAGGCCTTTCAGAATTTGTTTTTCTTCCACACTGGCGTGCAGGTTTTGAATCGACAGCATCAACTATTTTCTCCGAAAAATTTTGGGTCCGCTCAGCGCTGGCGTTGCATCGAGACCAGTTCTAACCAAGGCGGCTTTTAGCCTACAGAGCCTTCGAGGCTGACTTCCAGCAGCTTGCCGGCTTCAACCGCAAATTCCATGGGCAACTCCTTGAATACTTCCTTGCAGAAACCGTTAACGATCATGGACACAGCTTTCTCGGCGTCAATACCGCGCTGCTGGCACAAATACATCTGATCATCGCTGACTTTCGAAGTGGTGGCCTCGTGCTCAATAACCGCCGATGGATTTTTACTGACAATATAGGGAAAAGTATGAGCCGCACATTTATCGCCAATCAACAGCGAGTCACACTGGGTATAATTGCGCGCACCCGCGGCGCCGGGATTCATATGCACCAGGCCGCGGTAGGCGTTGGAACTGCGGCCGGCGGATATGCCTTTGGAAATGATGGTTGAGCGCGTGTTTTTGCCCAGGTGGATCATCTTGGTGCCGGTATCTGCCTGCTGGTAATTGTTGGTGAGTGCCACCGAGTAAAACTCGCCGACACTGTTGTCGCCTTTCAAAATGCAACTCGGATACTTCCAGGTAATGGCCGATCCGGTTTCCACCTGCGTCCAGGAAATGCGGGCATTGGTCTGAGCCAAGCCGCGCTTGGTGACAAAATTGTAGATGCCACCCTTGCCTTCGGCATCGCCGGGGTACCAGTTCTGCACGGTGGAATATTTGATCTGCGCATTGTCCAACGCAACCAGTTCCACAACGGCGGCGTGTAGCTGATTCTCATCGCGCATGGGCGCGGTGCAGCCTTCCAGATAGCTTACATGGCTGCCTTCATCGGCAATGATCAAGGTGCGTTCGAATTGCCCGGTCTTGGATTCGTTGATTCGGAAATAGGTGGACAATTCCATGGGACAGCGCACGCCCTTGGGAATATAAACAAAGGAACCATCGCTGAAGACGGCGCTGTTGAGGGCCGCGTAGAAATTGTCTTTTTGTGGCACAACGCTGCCAAGATATTTTTGGACCAGTTCCGGGTGCTCTTTCACCGCTTCGGAAATGGAGCAGAAAATCACACCGGCTTCCTTCAGCTTTTTGCGGAAGGTAGTCGCCACAGACACGGAGTCAAACACGGCATCAACGGCAACACCCGCAAGCATTTCCTGTTCGTGCAGCGGAATGCCGAGCTTCTTGTAGGTTTCCAGCAACTCCGGATCCACTTCATCGAGACTCTTGGGCTTATCGGCCATGCTCTTGGGCGCGGAGTAATAGGAGAGCCCATTGAAATCAATTTTCGGGTAATGCACGTGAGCCCATTCGGGCTCGTCCATTTCGCGCCAGGCACGATAGGCTTTCAGCCGCCATTCGAGCATCCATTCCGGCTCGCCCTTTTTGGCGGAAATAAAGGCAATAACATCTTCATCAAGACCCGGCGCCAGAGTATCGGATTCGATATTGCTGACGAATCCGGCGGCGTAGTCCTTCTTGATGAGACGATCTATTTGCTCTTGAGACATAAGCTCGTACAACCCTTGAAATCACGATAACCGCCTTCGAGGCGGTACATCCGAATAGTTTAAATAATGCCAAATCCGACTATTTTAGTCAAGTATTTACCCGAGCTTTGCGGTCAGGTATTCGAGGCCAATTCCCGGGCGGCTCCGCCTTGCCGGTACGCTTCCCAAGCCGGCGACCGGTCGCGCAGACTTGCCACGGCCGTCTGAACCTTTTCCAGCGCGAAATCCACGTCGGCCTGGGTGCTGTAGCGGCCGAAACTGAAGCGCAGGGAGCTATGGGCCATTTCGCTGTCCACCCCCAGTGCCCGCAGCACATAGGAGGGCTCCACACTGGCGGAGGTGCAGGCCGAACCCGAGGAAACCGCCAGGTCCCGCAGAGACATCAGCAGGGATTCACCCTCGACAAAACCGAAGCCTACATTGAGAATGCCGGGCACTCGCTTGTCCAGAGAGCCGTTGATCCGCACCTGCTCGATCTGCTGGATGCCCTGACAGAAGCGGTTGCGCAAGGCGAGAATTCGATCGCTTTCTTCGGCCATCTCCTCGGCCGCGATACGCGCTGCCTCCCCGAGCCCAACAATCTGGTGGGTTGCGAGGGTACCCGAGCGCAGGCCACGCTCGTGACCGCCGCCGTGGATTTGCGCCTCCAGTTCCACGGGCGGTCGGCGGCGGACATAGAGGGCACCCATGCCCTTGGGGCCGTACATTTTGTGGGCGGAAATCGACAGCAGATCCACTTTCGTGGCCGTCAGATCCACGGGGATTTTGCCCACGCTCTGGGCCCCGTCGACGTGGAAGATGACCTCGCGCTCACGGCAGATTTCGCCGATAGCCGCGATATCGGTGATCACGCCGATTTCGTTGTTGACGTGCATCAGGGACACCAGAATGGTGTCCGGGCGTAGCGCCTTGGCCACCTGCTCGGGACCGATGCGGCCTTCGCTGTCCGGCTTCAGATATGTGACTTCGAAGCCTTCGGTTTCCAATTGCGCACAGACATCAAGGACGGCCTTGTGCTCAATGCCCGATGTCACTATGTGCCGGCCCTTTTCACGGTGCCGGTGAGCAACACCCTTGATGGCAAGATTGTCGGATTCGGTGGCACCGCTGGTCCAGACGATCTCCCTGGGGTCCGCGCCGATCAGGTCGGCGAGATTGCGACGCGCCATTTCCACGGCCGCTTCCGCTTTCCAACCATACATATGGGAACGCGAGGCGGGGTTGCCGAAGTTTCCGTCCAGTGTCAGGCACTGGCCCATGGCTTCCGCGACACGCGGATCCACCGGGGTGGTGGCGGCGTAGTCCAGGTAAACAGGTGTTTGCATAGTGGCTTCGATTAATTACTGGTAATGTGCGGTCAACTGATGCTGGACGAGGGAATCATCTTGTCGATGTCGAGTTCTTCCCGCTGGTTCTGGCGCCGGGATACGGCCTGGACATCACGCCGCTCCACCAGACTCGCCAGGCTGATGCCGTGCAGAAAGCTGTGGATCTGGCCACTGAGGTCCGCCCACAGGTAGTGCGTCAGACAAACCTCGCCCTGCTGGCAGTCGCCAGCGCCACCGCAAAGTGTGGCGTCCAGGGACTCATCCACTGCATCGATGATTTCCGCCACGGACACCTCAACCAGAGGCCGGTTGAGCTTGTAACCGCCGCCGGGGCCACGGATGCTGCACACGAGCCCGTCTTTCCGCAGCTTGGCGAAGAGTTGCTCAAGATAGGACAGGGAAATTTCCTGGCGTCGGGAAATATCCGCCAGGCTCACCGGCCCTTTATCGCTGTGCAGCGCCAAGTCGAGCATGGCGGTTACGGCATAACGCCCTTTGGTGGTTAAACGCATAGGCTCATTCTCCACATAATGCCGCGATTATCGAATAACCTACCAAAATAGTCAAGTATAGGGGCTTCAAGCCTTAAGCTGCAAGCTAAAAACCAGTCACTGCTTTGACTTGCTGTCCTGCTGGTCGCTGGCAGCTTGCAGCTTACGGCTGGTCCGATACATGTAGTTCTGAATGGAGGTGAGCATGCCGCGCAGGATGTTGAGTTCCATCTGGTCCATGCGAATTCTGCCGAACAGGCGGCGCAAACGGGTCACCGTCTGGCGGGGATTGTCCTCTTCCAGGAAACCCATCTTCTCCAGCGTTTCCTGCAAATGGGTGTAGAAGCGTTCCAGGGCTTCCTGATTGGCCGGGGGCATATCCCAGTCGTCGAAATGCAGTGCTTTTCCCGCTTCCGCCTCCAGATGACTGACGCGGATTTCATAGCAGATGACCTGCACGGCTGCCGCAAGATTCAATGAGCTGTATTCGGGATTGGCGGGAATGTGGACATGGAAGTGACATTTGTGAAGCTCTTCATTGGTCAGGCCCCGGTCTTCCCGACCGAATACCAGCGCCACCTGGTGCTTGTCAGCCTCGGCCCGGACTCTTTCACCGCATTCGCGAGGAGTCAGCAACGGCCATGGAATGCGTCGCTCACGGGCACTGGTACCTATCACCAGGCCGCAGTCAGCCAGGGCCTCATCCAGGGTTTCCACTACCAGGGCGCGATCCAGCAGATCCACGGCGCTCGCTGCCCGCCAGACGGCCCTGTCCGCCGGATATTCCTTGGGCGCCACCAACACTAGACGCGAAAGCCCCATGTTCTTCATGGCGCGCGCGGCGGCGCCTATATTGCCCGGATGGCTGGTGTTGACCAGAACTATGCGGATCTTGTCGAGGGCGTTGTCAGTCATGGCGGTTACCGTGTGGACTCGGAAAAGGCGCGAAGTTTAGCAAAAGCGAACTGTTTTAGGGAAAAGGGAAAAGGGAAAAGGGAAAAGAATATGGGGCGCCGAATAGTTCGATAACGCGATCAGTGACCGTCTCCGATATACGTTTGGGTACTACACTTGCCGAGGCACGGATCTTTTCCCTTTTCCCTTTTCCCTTGCCCCCCTGCTATAATTGCGCCCCCGCAAGTGCGGTGCTCCCGCCACGCTATCGATCACACCAACCAGAGTTATGCCGATGGAACCCATGCTGAATATGGCTTTACGTGCTGCGCGCAAAGCCAGTGAATTGATTGAACAGGCCCTGGAGCGCGTCGATCTTGTGCGGATTGAGGAAAAAGGTCGTAACGATTTCGTCAGCGAAGTGGACCGCAAGGCCGAGCAGGAAATCGTGCAGCAGCTCAGCCGAGCCTTTCCCGATCACCGCTTCCTTGGCGAAGAAGGGGGCGGTAGTGGGCCTGTGGATGCTGAATACCAGTGGATCATCGACCCCCTGGACGGCACCACCAATTTCCTCCATGGCATTCCCCATTTCGCCGTATCCATTGCCTGTAAATATCGCGGCAATCTGCAACACGCCGTCGTCGTCGATCCGATCAAGCGAGAGGAATTTACCGCATCGCGCGGCAAGGGCGCCATGCTCAATGGCCGGCGCATGCGTGTTTCCACGCGCAAAAGTCTGGACGGTGCCCTGATAGGCACGGGCATTCCCTTCAACGGCTATTCACTGAAAAACATCGACGCCTATGGCGAATGCCTGAAAGAAATTGCCGGCCAGACAGCCGGTATCCGCCGCCCCGGCGCCGCTGCGCTGGACCTGGCCTATGTCGCGGCAGGCCGTTTCGACGGCTTCTGGGAAATGAACCTGAAGGAGTGGGACATGGCGGCCGGCGCCCTGCTGGTGAAAGAATCCGGCGGCATGATCAGCGACTTTTCCGGCGGCAACGGCTACCTCGACAGCGGCAATGTCGTCTGCGCCGCCCCAAAGGTTTTCAAGCCTCTGCTGCAGATCGTTGGCAAGCATATGGGTGGGGTATAGACGAAAA
>CAZEWY010000075.1:0-7831 GCA_964515945.1 uncultured Cellvibrionaceae bacterium | reverse complement strand
AAGGGAAAAGGGAAAAGGGAAAAGGGTTTGGGCCTCGAATAGCCCGGCAATGCGATCAGTGACAGCCCCCCGGTCTATATTTAGTGCACTACATTTGCGGGGGCACGAATCTTTTCCCTTTTCCCTTCCCACTACAACACCGCATTAAACACATCGATGAGTTCGATGAGGTTGACAGGTTTCGTCAGGTAGTAAGCAAAGCCGGCTCTGTGGCCGCGTTCCAGGTCGTGGGCCATGGCATTGGCTGACAGGGCGATGACCGGAATGTCGCAGGTGAGTTTGTCCGCTTTCAGGACTTCCAGCGCTTCGTAACCATCCATGCCGGGCAGGTTGATATCCATGATAATCAGGTTTGGCTTGAGGGTACGCGCAAGAAACAGGCCGCGCACGGCGTCGTCCGCGGTGTTCAATTTCAGTCGCGGGAAGCGGGACAGCAACTGATCCATCAGGCGCTGGTTCGAGGGATTATCCTCGACGTAGAGAATATTTCTCTCCTCCGTCGTCTTCAACTCGGGCACTCGTTCGATACCTTTCTGTGCAGTGCGCTGCGTTGCGTTCGATACTCTCTGCTCCAGCTTCATATCCACCCAAAAACAACTCCCTTCACCCAGCGTACTGGAAAAGCCGAGCGTACCTCCCATCTGCTGCACCAGTTGTTTGGTGATAACAAGGCCAACGCCGCTACCTTCCACACCGCCGGCTTCCGCGCCCAGCCGGTTGAACGGCTGGAACATTTCCTTGTGCAGGTGTTCGGCAATACCCTGCCCCGTATCACGCACGGCGATGCGCAAATAATTGTCATCGAGATTCATGCAACTGACTTTAACCTGGCCATGGTCCCGGTTGTATTTGATGGCATTGCCGATCAGGTTGAGCAGCACCTGTTTCAAACGTATGCGATCGGCGGTTACGGGCTGGTCGGCCAGACCATTAGTGTGCAGTGACAGCTTGATGACGCGGGCCTCGGCCTGGGCCTGCAAAAGGGCAAAGCAGTCCTCGATAAGGCGCACGGGAGCAACCGGCTCCATGGACAGGCTCAGCAGACCGGCTTCTATCTTGGCAAGATCCAAGACATCCCCCACCAACTGCAACAGGTGCTGCCCGGCCTTGCGAATTTCCGCCATATTTTCCAACTGATCCGCATCCAGTCGCTCATCCAGTTCGAAAAGCTGTGCAAAGCCGAGGATGGAGTTGAGCGGTGTGCGCAGCTCATGACTCATGCTGGACAGAAATTCGGATTTTGCGCGGTTCGCTTCTTCCGCGGCTTCCTTGGCGCGCATCACCCGTTCTTCCGCCAGCTTGAGTTCAGTGATATCCATATTGGTCCCGGACATCAATACCGGTTCGCCGTCCTCGCCGTAAGTCATTTGTCCACGGGCTCTTATCCAGCGCCAACTGCCGTCCTTGCCACGGATCCGGTACTCCACATCGAAGGGGCGTTTGCGCCGGATGTGCGCCGCCAGGGCGACATCGAAGGTTCTGATGTCGCTGGGATGGATGCGCCGACGCCAGGCCTGAACCCGATCCAGGCCTTCGTTCACGACGTCATCGTTCTCGGAATAACCCAGATGTTCCCAGCAGCGATTTGAGAAAGAGAAGCTGTCATGCTCCGCCGACCATTCCCAAATACCATCACTGGATGATTGGATAATACGAGCGTGGCGGGCTTCGCTGACCAGCAGGGCCTGCTCTGTCTGTTTGAGTTTGGTGACATCGAAGGCGATCCCCGAAATGAATCGGACCCAGCCCGATGCATCGCGCACCGTATCGATACGCACTTCCGTCCAGACGTAGCCCCCCGTTTTCTTGCGCACCCGGTAGCAGATTTCCGCCGTTCCCTTGGCTTTGATGCGTTCGCGTATATAGCGGGCAACGGGCTCGCGATCATCAGGATGAATGAAATCCGGATAATTGTCGGGGTCCGATAGGTGCTCCATGTCTTCGTCGCTGTAGCCCAGGTACTTCCAGAAGCCACCGCTCCAGTTCATACGCCGTTCGGTCAGGTCCCAATCGAGAAAACCATAGCCGTGACTGGCGCGAAAGATACGATGGTGGCGTTCAACGGATTTTTTCAGGCGTTGGTAACTAGCGGGCCTTCGGGATGGCCTGAATAGCCTGTTCCAGTGTTTGAGTGCGAGTTTTGACATGGCAACCGGTTCTTAATTATTTTGTTAGCGGTGTCACTTTACCTCAATCGCACACGCGAATTCGAGCGGATCATGCGATCTTTCGTGCCATATTAAAAAACGGGCCGCAGCCCGTTTTTTTGATTGAAGGTACTAATCTATCTCAAGGCATGGCATCCAGTTCACCGCCTTCCTTCTCCGTCGGCATCAGATCTTCCTTGGACACCTTCAGGGCAACC
The DNA here is from genome assembly GCA_964515945.1 of uncultured Cellvibrionaceae bacterium. Lineage (GTDB taxonomy): Bacteria > Pseudomonadota > Gammaproteobacteria > Pseudomonadales > Cellvibrionaceae > CAYQQJ01. The sequence goes on along the minus strand of CAZEWY010000075.1, from coordinate 5,466 downwards.
ACAATGGTGGATGCAATATAAACCGACGAATAGGTGCCCACGATGATACCCAGTAGCAGAGCCGTGGCAAAACCATGAATCAGCGGACCGCCGAAATAATAAAGCGCCACCAACGTCAGAGCAGTAGTCAGGGAGGTCACCATGGTACGGCTCAAGGTTTGGGTGATGGAAGTATTGATCACTTCGTTCACGGAGCTTTTGCGCATGATGCGGAAGTTTTCGCGAATCCTGTCGAAGACGACGATAGTGTCGTTGATGGAATAACCTATCACCGCCAATATCGCGGCCAGTACTGTCAGATCAAAATCCCACTGGAAGAAGGAAAAAATACCCACCACAATAATGACATCATGGGTAAGGGCCGCGACGGCGCCCACGGAGAACTTGAATTGGAAGCGCATGGCGACATAGAGCATGACCAGAGCAAACGCGACAATCATGCCGATGCCGCCCTGGTCACGCAGGTCGTCACCCACCTGGGGTCCAACAAAACTGACGCTGGCGATATCCACCTGGTATTTGCCGTCCGCGCGCAGGACCTCGGCCATTTCTTCCGCCAACCCATCCGTATTGGCTGCCCGCAAACTGACTTTTACATCAGTTTCAGCGCCAAAATACTGAATAACGGCACCTTCGTAACCTGCGTCTCTCAAAAGGCTGCGGATGTCACCGAGATCGGCGGGCTTGTCGTAGACCAGCTCGATGGAAGTGCCGCCGGTAAAATCCTGGGCCAGGTTCAACCCCTGCACGGCCAGGGAAACCACGGAAGCCACAATCAATATAATTGACAGCGCAGCCGCCAATTTGCCCTGGCCCATAAAATTGATAACGCGTTCATTGTTCATAATGCTTTACTCATGGGTTTAACGTTCATTGTTCGGTTTATGAGAAACATATGCCAACTAGATCCAGAGTTTGGGATCCTTGCGGCCACCGTAGATCAGGTTGACCATGGCACGCGTACCCATAATGGCAGTGAACATGGATGTCAGAATACCGACCGAGAGTGTGACCGCGAAACCTTTGACAGGGCCCGTGCCAATGGCAAAGAGAATAAACGCCACAATCAACGTGGTGATATTGGCATCGATAATGGTGACGAATGAATGATCAAAGCCCCGGCTGAGCGCTGTTTGGGGTGGCATTCCCGCCTTCAATTCCTCCCGAATACGGGCAAAAATCAGTACGTTGGCGTCCACCGCCATGCCCATGGTAAGCACGATACCGGCGATGCCCGGCAGAGTGAGTGTCGCGCCCAGGAAGGACATGATGGCCACCATCAGAATGATGTTGACAAACAGAGCCATGTTGGCAAAGAGGCCAAACACCCGGTAATACAGCACCATGAAAATCAGCACCATACTCAAGCCGATTTTGATGGAATTCATGCCCATGGCGATATTTTCCTCACCCAGGGACGGGCCGATGGTGCGTTCCTCCACAAACACCATGGGCGCGGCCAGGGCACCGGAGCGCAGCAGCAGTGCCAGCTCGGCGGCTTCCTGCTGCTCCAGGCCGGTAACACGGAAGGAGCGACCGAGAGCACTCTGTACCGTGGCCAAACTGATGATTTTCTTGTCCGGCACTTGAACAGTCTCTTCCACCCGCTCGCCTTGTTCATTGGTGGTCATGACTGTGCGAGGCTTGTATTCAATGAACAATACCCCGAGTGGCCGGCCGACGTTGTCCCGGGTGGCGCGGTGCATGGCGGCGCCGCCATCACCATCGAGAGTAATGTTAACCTGGGGTTGGCCTGTTTCCTGGTCGTAGCCCACCTTGGCGTCAGTGACCTTGTCGCCCGTGACAATGACGCGTTTCTCCAGCCAGGCGCTGCCGTAAATGCGCTGCTTTTCGGGGTCGAGAAATTCGAATTCTTCTTTCTGGGAAATCAACTCATCCGGCTCGGCCTGCAGACGGAACTCGAGATTGGCGGTTTTGCCTATAATGCGCTTGGCGGCGGCGGTATCCTGAACGCCCGGTAGTTCCACTACTATGCGATTGGCACCCTGGCGTTGGACTATGGGTTCCGATACGCCCAACTCGTTGACACGGTTGCGCAGTGTCGACAGGTTCTGGCTGATGGCGTAGTCCTCAATCGCCTCGATGGCCTGCTCCGTCATCTGGGCGCGGACCCAGAAGCTGCCGTCTGCCGCCTGACCGGTCTCACGTTGAAGTTCCGGCAATTCTTCCCGGAGCAGGTCAACGGCTTGATCCCGTAGTTCTTCGGTTGCCGCGGTCACCGCCAGTACGCGCTCGTCCTCCAGGCTGACATTGATATCACGCAGGCGAGCTTCGCGAATGCTGCGTTTGAACACGTCCTCATTGGCGGCCATGCGTTTGGCAACGGCGTCTTCGGTATCCACCTCCAAAAGGAAATGTACACCACCGGCCAGATCAAGGCCGAGCCTCAGCGGTCGCGCGCCTATACTGCGCAGCCAGTCCGGCGTGGTTTCAGCCGTATTCAGGGCGACTACGTAATCTCCCTGCAGTGCCTCGCTGACAACCTCCTTCGCCGGCAATTGATCTTCCCGCTCATACAAGCGAATCAATGCGGCGGCCTGATCGTGCTCGGCGCCAAAGTAATTGATGCCCGCTTTATCCAAGGCGGCCGTTACCTGGGCCAGGAGCTGTTCATCCACCACGGTTGAGCTCGATGTCCCGGTAATCTGGACCGCTGGATCAGGTCTGTAGAGATTGGGCAGCGAATAAATACAGCCCATCCCGATAATGACAAGGATCAGCAGATATTTCCAAAGAGGGTAGCGATTCATGAGATTTTCCAAACGTGGGTCTGCTGGTGAAGCCAAGACCTTATTAGTTTTGTGAATGTAACCGGCTTCCGCCTGACGGGTAGCGCAAAGTCGGCGATTATAACCGCAATCTGCTTTATGCGGCTAATCCACCCGTTATTCAAGACCTGCCAATTCCGGAGCGACCTTTTTCTGGCGGGCATAGAACTCCGCCACATAGTCCTCCAATCGCCCCAGAGTTATGGCTTCCCGCAGTTCGGCCATGATCATCTGGTAATGGTGCAGATTGTGGATGGTATTGAGCTGAGCGCCGAGAATCTCACCGCACTTGTCCAGATGATGGAGGTAGCTGCGGCTGAAATGCTGGCAGGTGTAGCAATCGCAGCTCTCATCCAAAGGGCCGGTATCCCGCTTGTGCATCGCATTGCGGATTTTGATCACTCCCGCCCGGGTAAACAGGTGACCATTGCGCGCGTTGCGGGTCGGCATCACGCAGTCGAACATGTCGATGCCGCGTCTGACGGCCTCGACTATGTCCTCGGGCTTGCCGACACCCATCAGGTAACGGGGCTTGTCCTGCGGCATGCGCGGTTGCAGGTGATTCAGCACCCGAATCATGTCTTCCTTGGGCTCACCGACACTGAGCCCACCGATTGCGTAGCCGTCGAAGCCAATATTCACCAGCCCCGCCAGGGACTCTTCGCGAAGGGTTTCATACATGCCGCCCTGCACTATACCGAAAAGCGCCGAGGGGCTGTCGCCGTGGGCCTTTTTGCTGCGCTCGGCCCAGCGCAGTGACAGCTCCATGGACTCCCGCGCCTGGCCTTCAGTAGCCGGATAAGGCGTGCACTCATCAAAAATCATCACGATGTCCGCCCCCAGATCCCGCTGCACCTGCATTGATCGCTCGGGGTCCAGGAATACCTTGCTGCCGTCAATCGGCGACTGAAAGGCCACGCCGGCCTCGGTGATCTTACGCAGGGCGCCCAGGCTGAAGACCTGAAAGCCGCCGGAATCTGTCAGTATCGGCCCCTGCCACTGCATGAAATCGTGGAGGTCGCCGTGAGCCTTGATGATTTCTGTACCGGGGCGCAGCATCAAATGAAAGGTATTACCCAGCAGAATTTCCGCACCCGTTGCGGATACGTCTCGGGGCAACATTCCCTTGACGGTGCCATAGGTCCCCACTGGCATAAATGCCGGTGTTTCCACGACGCCGCGCGGAAATTTGAGGCGGCCGCGGCGGGCGACACCATCAGTGGTGTCCAGTTCGAAATTCATGAAACAGCGGCTCACTCGTTGTCCTCGTCGATGTCGGCGGCATGGTTGTCGGTATCGTTGTCGGTATTAAGATCCCGCCACTCTTCACCGGCTCTCGGGTTGCGGGTAATGAACATGGCGTCGCCGTAACTGAAGAAGCGATAGCGTTCGGCCACGGCCGTTTCATAGGCCTTTAATGTGTTCCTGTACCCCGCAAAAGCCGAAACCAGCATCAGCAGGGTCGACTCCGGCAGATGAAAATTGGTGATCAACGCATCCACCACGCGGTACTCGTAGCTCGGGTAGATAAAAATATTGGTCTCGCCCTGATAGGGCGCCATTTCACCGCCCTGCGCGGCGGTTTCCAGGCAGCGCACGCTGGTGGTGCCCACGGCTATCACCCGCTTGCCCGCCGCTCGCGTCTCGCGGACCTGACGGCACACATCCGCGTTCACCTCCATGACCTCGCTGTGCATCTTGTGCTCATGGATGTTATCCACACGCACCGGCTGGAAGGTTCCGGCACCGACATGCAGGGTGACGAATGCCAGTTGCACCCCCTTGGCCCGCAACTGCTCCATCAGCTCTTCATCAAAATGCAGCCCGGCCGTGGGTGCGGCAACGGCACCCTGCTTGCGACCGTAAACGGTTTGGTAGCGCTCCCGGTCCGCTGCCACGTCAGGCCTATCTATATAAGGCGGCAGGGGCATATGGCCGATCTTTTCCAGTACCGCCACGGCGGATGTGGTTTCGGGAAAAAGCAGCTCAAAGAGCTGATCGCGCCGCCCCATCACCCGCAGGCTGGTGCCATCCTCCAGCACCAGGGTTGAATCGGGTTTCGGTGATTTGCTGGAACGCACATGGGCCAGTACCCGACGGCTATCCATACCTCTCTCGTGGCTTTCCATTCCCCGCTCATGGCTTTCCATTCCCCGCTCATGGCTGTCGAGTATCCTCTCCACAAGAATCTCGACCCGGCCACCTGTGCTCTTGTGCCCGAATACCCGCGCCGGAATCACCCGGGTATCGTTGAATACCATCAGATCGCCGGGGTGAACCAGCGATAATATGTCCGCAAACTGGCGATGAGCCATGGCCCCGCTGGGGCCGTCCAGACAGAAGAGCCGGCTTTTTCTGCGTTCGGCGGCAGGCTGACGGGCAATAAGCTCGTCGGGAAGCTGGTAGTGGAAGTCCTGTCGGCGCATGGGGTATTTTTACTCAATCAAGAGGGGCGCTAGGGTAAAGGAAATCAACTCGCCCCGCCACTTCCATGGCTTTCCGGGCGCTCGACAAAAAGATCGCGAAGTACCCGGCCAACCTCGTCCAACCCCAGTCAAAGCCTGCCAATAACCGGTTGACGCCACCAAAACCACTGTTATAATCTCGCGCTCTCTTCCAGCGCACTTGCCAGAGTGGTGAAATTGGTAGACACGTCGGATTCAAAATCCGATGCCTT
>CAZEWY010000074.1:0-14765 GCA_964515945.1 uncultured Cellvibrionaceae bacterium | reverse complement strand
TGACTGGCGCCAAACCATCGCGCCAGCAGTTGTGTCACCCTGTTTTCGTCCTGCAAAAGCTCGCCGGATACTCGCTGTACCAGCGGCAACATATGGCTATCGCGCTCCAGGTCCGCTACCCGGTATTGCATATCACCGGTTTGCCGGGTGCCCAGCAGTTCTCCCGGGCCGCGCAGATGCAGGTCTTTTTCGGCAATAACGAAACCATCATTGGATTCGCGCAAGACCCGCAAACGCTCACGCGCCTGACTGGACAGCGGTGTGCCGTAAAGTAGAACACAGTGGCTGGCGGCGGTGCCCCGGCCGACCCGGCCACGCACCTGGTGAAGCTGCGCCAGCCCCAGGCGCTCGGGATTCTCGATAATCATCAGGCTGGCGTTGGGCACATCCACGCCCACTTCGATCACCGTGGTGGCCACCAATAGATCCAGTTCGCCCGCCTTGAAGGCGCTCATGACGCTGTCTTTATCCTTGCTTTTCAGACGTCCGTGCACCAGGCCTATACGCAGATCCGGCAGGTTTTCCGCCAGTTCACTGGCTGTCTGTTCGGCAGCGCTGGCCGCCAGGGTTTCCGAATCCTCCACCAGGGTACACACCCAATAGGCCTGTTGCCCGTCCAGACAGGCCTTGTGCACCCGCTCCATCACCTGCGGGCGACGGTCCTGGCTGACAAGCACGGTGTTGATGGCCTGGCGCCCGGGCGGCAGTTCATCAATGATGGAATAATCCAGATCCGCATAAGCGGTCATGGCCAGGGTGCGAGGTATGGGGGTGGCGGTCATCACCAGTTGGTGCGGCATAAGACCGGCACTTTCGCCCTTCTGTCTCAGCGTCAGCCGCTGGTGAACGCCGAAGCGATGCTGCTCGTCGATAACCGCCAGCCCCAGGCGCGCGAAAAGCACATTTTCCTGAAACAGCGCATGAGTGCCTACCACGATATGTGCGCTGCCATCGGCCAGTTCCGCCAGCGCCTGGCGCTTTTGCGCGGCGCCCTGCTTGCCTGCCAGCCAAACGACTTTCAGACCCAGGGGCTCCATCCAGCGGGTAAAGCTGGCGCGGTGCTGCTCGGCCAGAATTTCCGTGGGGGCGACCACGGCGGTCTGCAAACCGCTGGCCGCGGCCGCCAGGGCCGCCATGGCGGCCACCAGCGTTTTGCCGCTGCCCACATCGCCCTGCACCATGCGTAGCATGGGCACCGGACGGGCGATGTCTGCGTAAATCTCGTCGATAACCCGTTGCTGTGCCCCGGTCAGATGGAAGCCGAGGCTGTCGAGCAGCCGCCGGCTCAGTTGCGCGTCCGGCCGCAGCGCTGGTGCCTTTTCCCGCTGGGCTGTCTGCCGCGCCTTCTGCATGGCCAGGTGGTGAGCCAGCAGCTCCTCGAAGGCAAGCCGCTGCTGACTGGGATGGGTGCCGGTCAGTAGCAAATTGACCGGTGCGTCCGGCGGTGGGAAATGAACATAGCTGAGTGCATCGCTCAGGGAACCGGTTCGGAAGTGGGCATTTGCCTGCTCCGGCAGCAATTCGGTCAGTCCGTGACTCGGCAGCAAATCCACTGCCTGGCGGGTCAGTTTGCGCAGGCGCTGCTGGCCGAGGCCCTCGGTGAGCGGATAGACCGGCGTAAGATTTTCGTCCAGCGACGTGCCCCGCGCTTCGTCGACATATTCATACTCGGGGTGATAAAGCTCAAGGCCGGATGCGCCTATGCGAGGCTCGCCGAAGCAGCGCAGGGCGATGCCCGGTTGCAGGCGTTCCTTTTGCGCGCCGCTGAAATGATAGAAGCGCAGGCGCACCAGGCCTGTGGAGTCCTGCAGGGAACACACCAGGCTGCGCCGTCGACCGAAAACGACCTCGGAGCGGGTGATATGGCCCTCTATAACGACGCTGGTGTTGGGCTGCAACTGCCCTATGGGCGTGACCCGGGTACGGTCGAGATAACGCATGGGCAAGTGGAACAAGAGGTCCTGCACCGACACTATGCCCAGCTTCGACAGAGTCAGCGCCAGGGCGGCGCCGACTCCCTTGAGTCGGGTCACCGGCAGGCTGCCGAGGTCTTCCTGAACGCCGGTCTTTTTGCGGCTGGTGGGAACATCAATCACGGGCAGGTCCGGTTGCCACTATCAATCGTTGAAGCCGACACGGCACTGGCTGATCGCCTGGCGCAGTGCATCTATGGCCTTGTGCCGTGGGAAGCTGGCGCGCCATGCCAGAGCCACGGTGCGAGTTGGCGCCGGGCTGACAAACGGGCGGGTAACCAGCAATTGGTCGGTGTAATGGTCTGAGAGGGCGGCGGATTGCGGCAGTATGGTAATGCCGAGTCTGGAGGCCACCATATGCTTCAATGTTTCCAGGGAGCTGCCCTCGGACGCGGTGCGCAATCCCGTGCTGGTCTCATCCAGGCCCGGTTTGAGGTTGGGGCAGGCTTCCAGCACCTGATCGCGAAAGCAGTGGCCTTCCCCCAACAGCAGTACATTGTAGGGGTCGAGCTGTTCGGGCTTGATCACGCTTTCCGCGGCCAGGGCATGATCTTCCGACATGACCACCACAAAGGGCTCTTCGTAAAGAACCTGAGTAACCACGTCGGCCTCGGTAAAGGGCAGGGCCACGATGATCACGTCCAGTTCCCCCTGGCGCAGGCGGCGACGCAGAGTGGCTGTGAAGCTTTCTTCCACGTAGAGCGGCATCTGCGGCGCGAGTTGCTGCAATTGGGGGATAAAATGCGGGAACAGGTAAGGACCAATGGTAAAAATGGCACCCACGCGCAGGGGGCTGGTGAGCTGGTCCTTGCCGGCGCTGGCGATGTCGCGGATGCTGGATGCCTGTTCCAGCACACGCTGGGCCTGCGTCACGATTTTCTCGCCCAGGGGCGTCGCGTAAACGCGGGTCTTGGAGCGCTCGAAGATGGCGACCTGGAGTTCGTCTTCCAGCTTTTTCACGGCGATGCTGAGCGTTGGCTGAGAGACGTGACAACGGTCGGCGGCGCGTCCAAAATGTTCTTCCTGGGCCAGGGTCACTATGTAGCGGAGTTCTGTCAGAGTCATGGCTTTACTTTAGAGGCTGTGGCTGCGGGAATTTATAAGGGTTTTACTTTTTTCTGAAAACGAGTATTTCATATTGAGACAAAAAAAACTGCTCTTTGTCGGTTTTGGTGACATAGCCACCCGAGCTAGCCACCTTTTTCTTGCCGATGGCTGTGCTGTTACGGGCATTGCCCGGAGCCTGCGCACTGTGCCTGATGGGGTTGCCTACTGGCGCGGTGCCGTTACCGACCCTCATCTGGCGCAAGTCCTGACGCAGGAGACATTTGATGCAGCGGTGATAACCCTGACACCGGATGGTCAGCGGGAAAGCGATTATCAACGCGCTTATGTGGAGACCAGCGAATACCTGTTGAACCTGTGGCAGCTTGGCGAGCAGGTGCCGGGACTGGTGATTTTTGTCTCCAGCAGCAGCGTCTATCACCAGAACAGCGGCGAGTGGATCGACGAAACCAGTGCCGCCGAAACTGCGTCCCCATCGGCGCAGCGCCTGTTGGCGGCTGAAGCCCTTTGGCTATACAGCCCGCTGAATAGCTGTGTTCTGCGCTTTTCCGGCATCTACGGGCCCGGCCGCGATTTCCTGCTGCGCCAGGTTGCCGCCGGCAAAGGCGGCCCGCGCGAGGATTCGCCCTATACCAACCGCATTCATGTGGATGACTGCGCGGGAGTGATTCATCACCTGTGCCGGCGCTATTGGGCCGGCCTGCCCCTCGAGCCCCTTTATCTGGCCAGCGATATGGAGCCCGCGCCCTCCTGGCAGGTGCGCAGCTGGCTGGCGGAGCAGATGGGCTACGGATCAGAACATTTGCGGGAAACACCCGCGTCGGCGCGCGCGGGCAGCAAACGCTGCAAGAACACACGTCTTCTATCGACCGGCTACCAATTTCAATATCCGGATTACCGTAGCGGCTATTTGGCGCTGCTGGCTGAATTCAAGGTGTAAGGGAAAAGGGAAAAGGGAAAAGAATATGGGGCCTTGAAGAGTCCGGCAAAACGACCGGTGCCAGTCCCCGATGGTAAGTTTATGCACTACACTCGCGGAGGCACGAATCTTTTCCCTTTTCCCTTTTCCCTAGGTCCTATCTACAACACCATAATCCCGTCAGCTTCCACCATGGCCCCTTTCGGCAATTCGTTCACGCCTATGGCGGCGCGGGCCGGGTAGGGCTCCTGGAAAAACCGCGCCATGACTTCATTGACGATGGGAAAGTTGCTCAGGTCGGTCAGGTAAATATTTAGCTTTACCACATCCTGTAAATCGCCGTTCGAGGCGGTGCAGACCGCCTGCAGGTTTTTGAAAACCTGCTCGGCCTGGGCGGCAAAGTCGCCTTCCACCAGTGTCATGGTTTCTGGAATCAAGGGTATCTGCCCGGATAGATAGACGGTGTTGTTGACCTTGACGGCCTGGGAATAGGTGCCTATGGCTTCGGGCGCCTGTTCGGAGTGAATAATGGCTTTGTTGGTCATTGGAAATTCCCCAAATTCATAAATCAGAAAAATTAATTTTTCGCGCGTGAGACTTTGCTGACGGAGCGCATGGTGCGCACCCGCCGCATGACGTTGGCGAGGTGTATGCGGTTCTGTACCGCAATGGTGAGGGTGATGACGCTGTGCTGGGCATCCCGCTCTTCCACCTGCACGCCTTCAATGTGTGTGCGCGTGGCCGCAATGCGCGTGGCGATGGACGCGATGATGCCACGTTCGGATTCGACTTCAACGCGAATCTCCGTCAGGAACTCACCGGTGACCTGGGCGGACCAGTTGACGTCGGTAATATTTTCCCGCTTGCTGCGCAGATCTACGACGTTCTTGCAGGCTTCGCGGTGCACCACAAGACCCTTGCCGCTGCTCAAGTGGCCGACGATGGGATCGCCGGGGATGGGCCGACAGCAGCGGGCAAACTTGATGAGCAGGCCCGCCGCCGAGTCTATGGTAATGGGGGAGGCGGCGTGACCCTGGCCGTCGGCATTCGGTTGCAGACATTGGGCCACGGACAGGGCAACACGTTTGCCCATGCCAATGCTTTCATAGAGTTCGGGCAGGGATTCGGTGTCCGTGTGTTTCAGCAGTTTGGCGATCTGTTTATCGCTGAGCTGTTCGAGGCTCATGTCGCTGTTGGCCAGTGCACGGTCGAGCATGCGCTTGCCCAGCTCCACGGATTCGATATGCCGTTGATGCTTGAGGTAATGACGGATGGCGCTGCGGGCCTTGGCGGTAACCGCGAAATTCAACCAGTTGGGGTTGGGTTGGCTGGATTCCGAGGTAATGATCTTGACCTTTTCACCACTTTGCAGGGCCTGTGACAATGGCGCGGGGCGGTCATTGATACGGCAGGCGACACAGGTGTTGCCGACCTGGGTATGGACGGCATAGGCGAAATCCACCGGTGTGGAATTGATGGGTAGTTCTATGATTTCGCCGGTGGGGGTGAAAACGTAGACTTCATCGCGGAAGAGGTCCATTTTGACGTTTTCCACAAACTCCAGCGAGCTGCCGGTGTGCTGCTGAATTTCCAGTATCCGCTGTATCCAGCTGTTGACCCGCGCCTGGCTGGTTTCCGCTGCCTCTCCGTCGCCGTTCACCGACTTGTACAGCCAGTGAGCGGCAATGCCGCGGCTGGCCAGTTCGTCCATCTCCTTGGTGCGGATCTGCACTTCGATGGGTACGCCATGCATGCCGATGACCACTGTATGCAGGGATTGGTAGCCGTTGATCTTGGGAATAGCGATATAGTCCTTGAACTCGCCCGGCATGGGCTTGTAGAGGTTGTGAATGGCGCCGAGGATGCGATAGCAGGTGTCTATGTCCTCCACTATGATGCGGAAGGCGTAGACATCCATGATCTCGTTGAAGGATTTGTTCTTGTTGCGCATCTTGCTGTAGATGCTGTACAGATGTTTTTCCCGGCCTATTACCAGTGACGGAATATTCTCACGCTGCAGGCGCGTTTCTATGGCGCTCTGGATTTTTTCCACCAGGGCCCGGCGGTTGCCGCGCACATTTTTCAGGGACGCCTGCAGGCGCGCGGCGCGCAGGGGATACATGGCGGCAAAACCGCGGTCCTCGAACTCGATGCGCAGATCGTTCATGCCCAGACGGTGGGCAATCGGGGCGTAAATTTCTAGGGTTTCCTTGGCGATGCGGCGCTTTTTTTCGGGTGCCAGGGCACCCAAAGTGCGCATGTTGTGCAGCCGGTCCGCCAGCTTGACGATGATGACACGCAGATCCTGGGCCATGGCCAGGGCCATCTTCTGGAAATTCTTGGCCTGCTTCTCGGCCTGGGTTTCGTACTCGATCTTGGCCAGCTTGCTGACACCGTCCACCAGTTCGGCCACGGTGTCGCCGAACTGTTCGGCAATGGCGGGCTTGGCAATGCCGGTGTCTTCAATAACATCGTGCAACATGGCCGCCATCAGGCTCTGATGGTCCATGTGGATGGAGGCGAGGATGTTGGCAACCGCCAGCGGATGGGTGATATAGGGTTCACCGCTGCGGCGGAACTGTCCGGTGTGCGCCTGTTCGGCATAAAAATAGGCATGCCGGACGCGATTGACGTTCTGGGGTTCGAGGTAGGAGGAAAGCCTGTGACTAAGCGTATCTATGGTTAGCAAGACAAACCCCCTGGGTACAACTATTCGTCCCGATAGGATTGGAACTCGCTGTCATGCTCGCCTTCGTACAGAGGCTTGGCGGCGACAGGAGCTTCCTCGGGTTCAGACAGAATGCTGGCATCGATAAAGCCTTCCTCGATCTCACGCAAGGCGATCACGGTGGGCTTGTCGTTTTCTTCGGGAACCATCGGGTCCTTGCCGCGCACGGCCAGCTGACGGGCGCGTTTGCTGCTCACCATTACCAACTCGAAACGGTTATCAACGTGTTCCAAACAATCTTCTACAGTGATTCGTGCCATTATAGTTTCCGCTATGTGTGTCAGGGCTGAGGCAAAAAAGCATTTGCCTATTATGCGCCAAAATGATCTGAAATGCTTGGCCGCCAGCGCGAAATGCATTGCGCCGGTTCAGCTCCAGGGGGGTCGCGAAGTGTACGCAAAATAAGCAATCAGGACAATAGGCTCTTCAGCAGAGCTTGATGCCGCTGTTGCTGTTTTCCAAGCTTCAGGCGTTGCGCGATTATCACCGCCCTGAATTCATCCAGCGCCGTATCAAAATCATCGTTGACAATGAGATAGCCGGCTTCGACATAGTGCGACATTTCATTCCGGGCCTCGGCCATGCGCGCCTGTATGACTTCGGCGCCATCCTGACCGCGCCCTGTCAGCCGCTCGTGCAGGCACTCCCGGGAGGGCGGCAGTATAAAAACCCCCACGGATTCCGGCAGCAACCGGCGTACCTGAGCCGCGCCCTGCCAGTCGATTTCCAGGATGACATCGTCGCCCTGGGCCAGGGCGTCCTCGACCCAGCGCTGGGAAGTCCCATAAAGATTGGCAAACACCTGGGCATGTTCCAGAAAAGCGCCCTGTTCCAGCATGGCAATGAACTGGTCGTGGTCGACAAAGTTGTAGTTGACCCCATCGACTTCCCCGGGCCGCTTGGTGCGGGTCGTATGGGAAACCGAGACACGCAGGCCCTCGGTGGAGTCGACCAGAGCCCTTACCAGGCTGGTTTTGCCGGCCCCGGAGGGTGCTGAAACGGTAAAGAGTGTGCCGCGATTGTTCATAGCTCGTTATTGTGCAGTTGTGGCCGGTTGTTCTGGCGCAGGGTTGGAGGATATACAGGTTTGGAAGCGCACAGCCAAATATGGGACACTGAGCCACAACGGCACCTTCAGCATAGCGGACATTTTGCACCTGTTCCGGACAAAGTGAGAGTTTGGGCGAAGTATACCAAGTAAGGAGGCGGCCAACACACGCGCAGGGAAAGACCATCGACAACAGGGAGACCTCCATGAACGATACACAAATTCCACCTCGGCAAGACCATTCATCGCAGACGTTATCACGGGCAGCGTCGCCATCGGCAATGCTGGCGCAGACTTTCAAACTACAGGCGTTTCGCCCCGGCCAGGAAGCGGTAATCCGGAGCCTGCTGGCCGGCCGTTCCGCCCTGGCTATGTTCCCCACCGGTGGCGGTAAGAGTCTATGTTACCAATTGCCGGCCCTGCTGCTGGATGGCCTGACATTGGTGGTCTCGCCTCTCATCGCCCTGATGAAGGACCAGGTGGATGCGCTCAATGACCTGAAGATCCCGGCTGCGCGGCTGGATTCGAGCCTGTCTGGCGAAGAGGTGCAGCAGATTTATCAGGGCCTCGATGACGGCAGCATCAAGCTTCTTTACGTGGCGCCGGAGCGTTTGTCCAATGAGCGATTTCTCGCCCGTCTGCAACGCTTGAACATCAGCCTGATGGCGGTGGACGAAGCTCACTGTGTATCCGAATGGGGGCACAATTTCCGGCCGGATTATCTGAAGCTGGCCGGGCTGACCGACACCCTCCGCATTGGCCGGGTGCTGGCACTGACGGCAACGGCAACGCCCAAGGTGGCCGAGCAAATTCGCAGCAGTTTCGGCATAGGGTCGGAGGACCATGTTCAGACGGGTTTTTACCGCCACAATCTCGACATCGCGGTGACGCCCTGCGCAAGCGACCAGCGCAACAGCCTGTTGCTGCAACGGATTAAAGAACGCGGACCGGAGCCGGCCATTGTTTATGTGACGCTGCAAAAAACAGCGGAAGCCGTAGCCGACTATTTATGCCGCCACGGGCTCAACGCCAGTGTGTACCATGCCGGCCTCAAGGACGAACAGCGCAGTCAGACCCAGGAAGCCTTTATGGCCGGTGAGACGCCCATAGTGGTGGCGACAATTGCCTTCGGCATGGGTATAGACAAGGCCGATATCCGCGCGATTTATCACTACAACCTGCCCAAGTCCCTGGAGAATTACATGCAGGAGATTGGCCGCGCCGGTCGCGACGGCAAAACCGCGCACTGTGAATTGCTGGCGTGCCTCGATGATCTGACGGTGCTGGAAAATTTCACCTACGGCGATACCCCGGATGCGTCGGCTCTGATGGGGCTGATGCAGTGGCTGAGCGATCAGCCGGAACATTTTGACCTCGCCGTGCAGGAACTCGCCGGCCAGTTTGATCTGCGGCCACTGGTGCTGAACACCTTGCTGACCTATCTGGAACTGGACGGTGTCATCAAGGCAACAGCCCCTTTCTATACGGAGTACAAGATTGCGTTCACGGATTCGCCCGACGCGGTCCTGGCGCAATTCGATCCTCGACGGGCCAAATTCCTGCAGCAGCTTTTTGAAACAGGAAAATCCGGTCGCATCTGGCTTACGCTTAAACCGAGAGACGCCGCACGACAGTTAAATGTGGAACAGGGAAGGATTGTGCGCGCGCTTAATTACCTGGAGCAGCAGGGAATGATCCAGCTCAAGGTGGCAGGTATCCGTCAGGGCTACCGCATGATTGATCCGCCGGTCGCAACCGATGAACGCATTCAGCGTATGACGGCGCTTTTTCGCGAAAGGGAGACGCGGGATATTTCGCGGCTGCGGCAGATCCGGGACTGGGCCGGAAGCAGTGGTTGCTTGCAACAGCCCCTGATGGCGTATTTCGGCGAAGCCCGCCCCGAGCCCTGCGGTCATTGCAGTGGCTGCCGCGGCGAAACCCGCCCGCTGCTGCCCCGGAAAAGTCAGCCTCTCGATAGCGCTCTGGGGGAGTCCGTGGCGCGGGAGGCGCATCCGGCTTTGGCCCAACCGCGGCAGCTGGCGAGATTTCTCTGCGGCATCAGCAGCCCCAAAACCAGCCGCGCCCGCCTGACCAAGGATTCCCGCTTCGGCGCCCTGGCCGAGACGCCCTTTGCGGATGTTCTGGCAGCCTGCGAAAACCTTTGCGGCGGAAGCTGAGCGCGGCCATCACGCCACGTTAGGCCTCATCGAGACTGGCGGTAACGGATTTTTGACCAATGTGTTCGTCAATAAAGCGGATTGCTGCTTTCAGTGTCTTCAGGCGAGTTTCCGGTTGGGACAGGTGATGGTCTTCATCTTCCAGTTCGATGAATTCCACCACTTTGTCCGCGTCTTCTAATTGATCTTCCATGTATTTGGCCTGATCAATGGGCACGGTGGTGTCGCGCTCACCGTGGACCAGCAGAACCGGGGCCACAAAATTCTCGGCATGTCGCGCCGGGGACACCGCGTCCAGTCGGTCCTTGCCTTCTTCGCCATCGGTCATGAAATTTTCGAAGTAGGCGACTATCCAGTGATTGGAGTCGTGTTCGGACTTTTCATAGCTCAGTATTTTCCGGAGGTCAGATACACCATTAATACTGATCACGCACTGGTATAGGTCCGGAGTAAAGGCGCCGCCCGCCAGGGCCGCGTAGCCGCCGTAGCTTATGCCGGCAATGCAGACCCGTTCCGGATCCACCAGGTCCTGTGAAACCAGCGCGGCAAGGGCATCGGTGAGGTCATCCTGCATTTTCCGGCCCCACTCTCCATATCCCGCCGTTAAATGTTTCAGGCCGAAACCGCTGGAGCCCCGAAACTGGGGTTGTATGACCAGATAACCGCGACTGGCGAGGGCCTGGGCGAGCCAGTTAAAACCCATCCAGTCATGCTCCTGGGGTCCGCCGTGAGGCAGCATGACCGCCGGCAACTTCTTGGGGTTATCGGCATGCGCCGCGGGTACGGTGATGAGCGTGGGGATTGTCAGGCCATCGCGCGCTTTGTATTCAAACTCCACTACCGGGTTGAAATACTCCGCGCCGATAGTTGGCCGCGCACTGGCGAGGAAGCGGCTGTCGCTCCCTTCAGAGTTCAAAAAATACTCCCCGGCGGACCCGGCGCCTTCAATCCTGATGATCAGGTGCCGCCAGTCGGGGCTCGAGTCGACAAGCCAGACGGAATGTCGGGGATACTCGGCGAGAATCTTCGTCATGCGTCTGTCCAGTGCCGCATCGAAGAATTCATAGCTGGGTCTCAGGCCGGAATAGATAACACCGTAAACCACCCGGTTGATGTCGGTGAGTACTTGCTCGATATCGGCATCGCTGCGCTCGAAAATGGGCGCGGATATTTTGCCGTCCGCCAGGGACATGGTGTGATAGGCCACCCGCCCGGTTGCTTCCGATTCATCGAGAACCACCAGGGCTTTACGATCGGGGGTGACGCCTACCACGCTTATATAAGGAATCTCAGTTTCCATGCGATAGATTTCCACTTCCTCGTCGCCGCGGTGCGCGACAATGGCGTGGTAGTCATAGTGATTATTGAAAATTTCCTCGGCAAGAAGCTGCCCGTCAGCATCGATAAAATAATTTATGGTACTGGAGGAGCCCTTCTCCACTATTTTCGGCCGACGCAAGGAGTCGAGGTCGACGCTCATCAGGGATAAATCCGGGGCCTGGTCGTGGTGGGAATCGGCGACAAAGGCCGGCATAAAGACATGGTTTCCATCTGGTGACACGCCGACAATGAAGCCGAGACCGGTTTGTCCTCTAACGATAACATCGCCGGGAGTGAGCAGTTGGCCGATATCGCCGGTGGCGACATTTAAAAGAAAAGCGGTACTGATCTTGTGCTCTCCCCGGTAGCCCAGCAGGCGCCGGTTCTCCGACCCCACCATCACCAGCCGGGATTTATCGAGAAAATACATGGAGTGAGGCTTGATTTCACTGATGTCCAGGGCGCGCAGGAACTTGTTCGTTTCCAGCGAGTAGACCGCGACCAAGTCCCGTTTGTCCAAATGCTTGCGGAACGCAATCAGGGCTCCATCGGGAGACACGGTCATCATCTGCACAGCGGGCAGAGCGCCGTAATCCTCGATGCCCGGCGCGGCCAGTGCCGGTAGACAGCCAAAAACCGCGCTGAGAGTGAAAGAGAGCTGCAAAGAGAAACGTTTAAGAAAGTCCATGGGCAATTCCGTCTTTTGATTCTGCGCCTTAAAGCGATGTTATTGTCGACCTGCAACTACTGAAGTGACCCTCTTGGTCGATTCAGCAGGCATTAAGGTCATTATAGGATGCTAGGCGCCAGTTTCTACCTTTGTCTTATTCTATATTCTGCACCTGCTCTCGCATCTGCTCGATCAGTACCTTCAGGTCCACGGCAATCTGCGAGACTTCGCTGGTGATGGCTTTCGAGGAAAGAGTATTGGCTTCGCGATTGAGTTCCTGCATCAAAAAATCCAGCCGGCGGCCTATGGCATCCTTGCGGCCCAGGGTGCGGCGCACTTCCCCGAGGTGGGTGTCCAGGCGATCCAGCTCCTCGGCGACGTCGGCTTTCTGGGCGAGGTAGACCACTTCCTGGGCAAAACGCTCTTCATCCACGTCTATCGCCAGACTCTCCAGTTTTGCCCGCAGCCGTTCCTGCTGCTGGGCGAGTAGCTGCGGCATGCGTTCACGCAGGGTGACTACGTGTGCGCCTATGGCGGTCAACCGCTGATCAATGAATTTGCCCAGTTCCGCGCCCTCGCATTCGCGATTGACGATCAGCTGCCGCAAGGCTTCGGCAAAGAGTTCGTTGACGCAGGCTTCAACCACCTTCTGATCCAGTTCCTGGGTCTGCACTATGCCGGGCCATTTGAGAATATCGAGGCCGCTGAGTGGAGCGGGATTCTTCAGACCCTGCTGGATTCTCTCTGCCAGGCGAATGACATCGTCCGCGAGCGCCTTGTTGAGGGTCAATTCGCTGCTGTCGGTTTGTTCGGTTTTCAGTGAAAAACTCACCTCGACTTTGCCGCGACTGAGCTGTTTGCGCAGTTGCTCGCGCAGAGCGGGCTCCAGGTTGCGCAAGGCATCGGGCATGCGCAGACAGGGCTCCAGATAGCGATGGTTGACACTGCGAATTTCACAAATCGCCTTGCCCCAGGACTCTTGGCTTTCCTGACGGGCAAAACCGGTCATACTGCGCGGCATAGAGACTTCCTCTGCGAAGGTGGGACGGATCAAGGGTTTTCTATCTTAACACAGCAATTTTATTGGGCAGGTCATCCGCTATAATGCCCGCTCATTTTTTCCAGCTGCATTCAGAGACACGTGATTTGCAGGTGCAAACCATCAGAGGTGTGCCATGCCAAGACCCAGTGGGCGCTCAGCCGACCAGCTGCGCGACGTTACCATTACCCGACATTTCACCAAACACGCCGAAGGCTCGGTTCTCGTCGCCTTTGGCGATACCCAGGTTATCTGCACGGCTTCCGTGGAAGCGGGGGTGCCTCATTTCATGCGCGGCGAGGGGCGTGGCTGGATCACCGCCGAATACGGCATGTTGCCGCGCTCCACGGGCAGCCGTATGGGGCGCGAAGCCGCGCGCGGCAAACAGGGCGGGCGCACTCTGGAGATTCAGCGCCTGATCGGACGCTCACTGCGCGCCGCCATTGATATGAAGGCGCTGGGCGAATTCACCATTGTGGTTGACTGCGACGTGATTCAGGCCGACGGCGGCACGCGCACCGCGGCCATTACCGGCGCCTGCGTTGCCGTGGTCGACGCCCTGAGGAAATTGCAGCGCGATGGTTCGCTGCGCAACGATCCGCTGAAATTCATGGTGGCATCGGTTTCCGTGGGCATATATCAGGGCGAAGCCGTGCTGGACCTGGATTATCCCGAGGATTCCAATGCCGACACCGACATGAACGTGGTCATGGCCGAGGGCGCGGGCTTGATCGAAATCCAGGGCACGGCGGAGAAGGAACCCTTCAGCGAAGCCGATTTCGCGGCCATGTTCGCCCTGGCCAGGAAAGGCATTGCGGAGCTGCATGAGGTGCAGCGCAGGGTGTTGGCGGAATAAGTAAGGGAAAGGGAAAAGGGAAAAGCGGGACTGGGGCGTTTGGTAGTCACCGGCTTGAGTGGGATTCTGTGGGGCAGAGCCCATTGAATGAGAGTGCTGATCCACAGATTTGGGCAGATCAAATCCATTTGAGGGCCAAATCTTTTCCCTTGCTACTTTTCCCTTTTCCCTATGTTTTCCCTAAAGCTCCTCAATATCGTAATCCATGATCACCGGCAGGTGGCTGGAGAAGACCTGATTCTTGTAAATGGCGCCGTACTCTATCTGGTTGCGGATGGAGTTGGAGACCACCTGATAGTCGGTGCGCCAGCCATCGCCTTGGCCGACGGTGCCGGAGGGCCACCAGGTGTATTCGTCGCTGTCGGAAATGGCCTGGCGAAAGGCATCCGTATATCCCAGCTGGCGGAATAACTGATTCATCCACTGCTGTTCGTGGGGCAGGAAACCGGACTTGTCCGTATTGTTCTGCCAGTTTTGAACATCGATGCGGTTGTGGGCCATGCCCCAGTTGCCACAGAAAATATAGTCGCGGCGTTTGCGCGTGATTTTGTGCAGCAGGGCCTGGAAGTCCTCAAAGAACTTGATTTTGACTTCCTGGGATTCCGCTTCGGAAACGGCCGAAGGAGCCAGAAGCGACCCAATGCTGTAGCGCTCATAGTCGATTTGCAGATAGCGGCCTTCCATATCCACGCCGCTGGCAAAGCCCAATCCATAGATGAGCGCCTTCGGCTGATGGCGGGTGTAGATGGCTACGCCGTTATAGTGTTTGACGCCGGAGTCGAAAAAATAGGCAAAATAGCCCTCCGGGTGAAACGTTTCGTGATCCAGCTCGTACTCCAGTGCACGCAAGTCCTGTAGGCAAATCACGTCGGCGTCTTGATTGGCTATCCAGTCATAGAGCCCTCGCTGGGCAGCTTGGTGGATACCGTCGACACTTAGACTGATTATTCGCATGTTGGCCCCTTAATTG
>CAZEWY010000073.1:0-14793 GCA_964515945.1 uncultured Cellvibrionaceae bacterium | reverse complement strand
CTGGATCCTGTTGCGGACAAGTTGATAGTCGCCGTGGCCCTGGCACTCCTGATCGAATTGCATGCATCCGTTTGGTTTACCCTGCCGGCGGCGGTTATTATTGGCCGGGAAATTGTGATTTCCGCACTGCGGGAATGGATGGCGGAGCTGGGCAAGCGAGCCAGTATCGCGGTTTCTTCTTTGGGCAAGGTCAAGACCACCCTGCAGATTACCGCCATAGTCATACTGCTGGCGTTCGACCCGAGCCGATTTTTCTATATGAACCTGCTGGGCTACGCTACCCTCTACCTGGCGGCGCTGCTCACATTGTGGTCAATGTTGCTGTACCTCCGCGCCGCCTGGCCAAATTTTGAGCTGGGCACCACCACGGAAAGCACCACAAAAGCCCCGATTGATGACGACCAAAATACATAAGCGTCATTGGGAGTAGATTGCCCCTTTTAATTCCTTTACAATTCGCAACCCCAAAAGGCGCGATAGCAAAGCCGTTCGTTCGATGGAAAGTGCTCTGGATTGCAAGCGATTGCGCAGCAATCACCAACGAGCCGCTTGCGGCGAAGCCCGAAGGGGCCAATCAGTGTGAGCTGATTGGATTAATCTAGCTCGATTGCGTCAGCAATCGCAGATAGAAGTTTGTAGCAAAGGCGCGATAGCAAAGCGGTTATGCTCTGGATTGCAAATCCAGCTAGGCCGGTTCGACTCCGGCTCGCGCCTCCATTTTCTCTCTTAGCCCCCCAATGCCGGGATGGTGAAATCGGTAGACACACAAGACTTAAAATCTTGGGACCGAAAGGTCGTGCGGGTTCAAGTCCCGCTCCCGGCACCATCTCCAAATCCCCAACACTGCGTCTAAGCTCTTCGTTGCAGCTTTGCGCCATTCCGTTCGCGCAAAATCTCAACGAAGCATTTTCATACTACCAAGTTGCCCAACCGTGAAACTGCGACTATTGTTGAGGGAGGCGTCAGTGTTAAAGCTTTAGTGCCAGAACACTGGCTGTACGCCACCATCCACTGAAGCCACAGCAATGACGAGAACCCGGTCAGCTACATCCGAATCCTCGCCGGAATCCGAGGGGGAGGTTTTCCGCCCCAGGGGCAGACGCTTTGCGCGGCGGAGTTATCCGGCGCGGGTGCTGGGGCTCGGCCTGGGATTTCTGGCCGTGGCGGCGGTTTTCTGGTCACAGTCCCGGAGTTGGCCGCTCTGGGTGTTGTTGGCGACTTATACCTTTGTTTGGCCACATATTGCGTACCTTTATGCCAGTCGTGTCTCCGATTCCTATCGCACGGGCCAACGTCAATTGATGTTCGACGCCGTTTGCGGCGGTCTCTGGGCGGCGGCCATGTCATTCAACCTCCTCCCCAGCGTACTGATTCTCACCATGCTCAGCATGAACAATATGGCCGCGGGAGGCGTGCTGCTGTTTCTCAAGGGCTCATTCGCGCAGGTGGTTGGACTGCTTGGTGGCGTGGTCATTTTTGGCTGGAATCCTCAGTGGGATACAAGCCTGATCCAGACCGTGGCTTGTATTCCTTTCCTCGCAGTTCATCCGCTGGCGGTGGGCGCCATGACCTATGGATTTGCCCAGCGCCTGCACGCACAGAAGAACAGTCTGAAACTGCTCAGCCGTACCGACGGCTTGACCGGACTTTACAACAGACGTTTTTGGGAACTCCGGGCGGCGGAGGAATTTCAGCGCAGCCGGCGCGGTGGTCAGCCGGCAGTACTGTTGATGCTGGATATCGACCATTTCAAGAGGATAAACGACCGGCATGGCCACGGCGTTGGGGACGATGTTCTTCAGGATTTCAGCTATCTGTTGCAGACGCATTTGCGCAGCATTGATGTTGTTGGGCGCTATGGCGGGGAGGAATTCGCGGTCATCCTGCTGGATGTGAAGCTGGAGTTTGCTCAGGCCATGGCGGAACGGCTGCGTCAGGCGGTGGCGTCCGATCATTTCGGTATTAATCCGCCCCTGCGCTGTACCACGAGTATTGGCATAGCGCCTCTTGTCCCCGAGCTGGACAATGTCCGGGAATGGCTGAACGCCGCGGATCAGGCTCTGTACCAGGCCAAGGCGGATGGACGGAATTGCAGTCGTATTCATCGCGGTAGTGCCCGGCCGCTGGAGAAACAGTTGGGGCAAGGATGAGCGGCGTTACAGTACCTCGATTAGCGCGACGAGCAGGAGGATGGGAAGGGCGATAATCAGACTGATCAGAAGTGCCAGCAGTAGGACAAATCCCGTCACCTGAAGGCGACTTTTGCCGACGACGGCCTTCGGGTGCTGGTGGAATTGGTCCAGGAGAGCCAGATTGCGCAGGTTAGCCTTGAAATAAAAATCGAACAGGTCGCCGAACAGGGGGATCGAGCCTATGGCGGTTTCCAGAAGGACGTTTATTGCCATGCGAAAAAGCAGACTTTTCGGGGCACCCAAGGCACGGGCCTGATAGAGGATATAGCTGGATAGAAGAGCCGTGGAGATATCGCCTATGCCCGGTATCAGACCCAAAATGCCATCCACGCCGATTCGATAGCCACCGGGGAGGGGGATGGACTCATCCAGCAGCCAGGCAAGGCGGCGCAGCTGCTTTTGCAGCTTTTGCTGTTTTTCCCGGTCGTCTCCGGCGGTCCCGCCCGCCGCTTGATTTGACCGGATTTCAGGCACTATCAGTTCCCGACGTATCCGCCACAAAAGCACCCCGTTCACCCATGGGACGAGCTGGTCCCGTGGTGGAGTCCACCCGGGTCTGGTGCTCCATTTCCGCATCAATCTCCGCGCCCAGGATGATGACCAGTGCGCTCAGGTAGAACCACATGATCAATATGATCACACTTCCAATGGCCCCGTATGTCTCGTTGTAGTTGCCGAAGTTTTGCACATAAACGGAAAAAAGGATGGAGACTGTAATCCATAGCAAGGTCGCTATGGTTGCACCCCAGCTCACCCAGCGCCACCGGGCTTTCTCCCTGTCGGGTGCAAAGCGATAGACGCATTGCAATGCGACTATGAACAATAAGGCCATGAGCGGCCAGCGTAGAATCACCAGTAGCGCATTGAGCAGATCCCCCAGCGGCAGCACTGCCAGGACCACCGGTAACACGACCGCCAGCAGGGCGAGAACCACCACGCCCAGGATGCCGGCCAGCGTGATGACGGAGGACAATAGCAGCAGGCGCCAGGAGGGCCGGGTTTCATGCTCGCTGTAGGCAATATTGCACGCCGCGATCAGGGCAACGGCACCCTTGCGCGCGCTCCAGAAGCCAAACAATATCGAGGCGGCGAGGGTGAGGTTCATTGTCGTGCCGCTATGCTCGGCAAGGCTGGTTAATTGCTGTGTAAAGATGGTGTAGGCTTCTGCCGGCAGCAAGGGCTTCAGGTGATTCAGGTGGGACAGAATATCCGCCGGGGTAGCGATAAGTGCATAAAGAGTAACCGCGACATTGAGGGCCGGGAATACCGCCAGGAGGGCGAAAAGCCCAACACCCGCGGACATGAGTGAGACATTGTGATTGCCGAGGTTGTGAAACACCCGCAAGCCGATTTGCTTCCAGCCGCGCAGTGGAATCCGGGCTGGCCGATCCGCATCTCCACCGGCCTGCCCGCCCTTGTCGGTACCCAATGGACTTTCTGCATCCGTCGACACGGCTCACTCCCGTGAGTAGCTAAATTTGCGAACGGATTTGACAGCGGCTCACGGGGTAAGTTTATTGGGCGGTAGCCTTTTTGCTGTGACTCCAGCATGGACATTGGTTGCTGGCGGCGCGATAATAGATGACAACCGGTCGGTTGGTTTCGGCCCGGATCTGGTCTTTTTCTGCACAGTCAGGATTGATAATCAGCGCCTTTTGTTCTGCGGCACTTTGCCCTGTCATGTTGCGCGTCATCTTGTTTGTAGTAGTTATGAGTGTGACGAGTGGTTGCGAGTTCTTTTCTGCCCCGGCTCCACAGGCGCGGAAATAGTTGCATTTCCGTTATCTCCACCTAACCTGTATTACTCAGGGTTTCTGGAATTTGTTGTTTTATGAAAGCATTATCTGATATCGGCCTTATCGGCCTCGCCGTCATGGGTGAAAACCTTATCTTGAACATGGCCAGTAAAGGCTATTCCGTGACCGTTTATAACCGGTCATTGGATAAAGTGGAAACCTTTTTGGGCGGGCGGGCCGAAGGCAAGACAATTCATGGCGCAAAATCCGTAGAAGCCCTGGTGCAATCACTGCAAAAACCCCGTAAGGTCATGCTGATGGTCAAGGCTGGTGCGGCGGTTGATGCCCTGATTGAGGAACTGGTTCCTCATTTGGAACCCGGCGACATCATCATTGACGGCGGCAACACCCATTTCCCCGACACCAATCGTCGGGCGGCTTATCTTGAGAGCAAGGGGCTGCTGTTTGTGGGTGCCGGCGTTTCCGGCGGCGAGGAGGGTGCACTGACAGGGCCTTCCATTATGCCCGGTGGTTCCCCCAAGGCCTGGGAAGCCGTCAAGCCGATTTTCCAGGATATCGCCGCCAAGGTTGAAGACGGCACGCCCTGCTGCGAATGGGTTGGCGAGAACGGTGCTGGCCATTTCGTCAAAATGGTGCACAACGGCATTGAATACGGCGACATGCAGCTGATCTGTGAAGCCTACCAGATCATGAAAGACTTGCTCGGCATGTCCGCGGACGAAATGCACCGGGTATTCGCCGACTGGAATGAAGGTGAACTCGACAGCTATCTGATCGAAATCACGCGGGATATTCTTGCATACAAGGACGAGGATGGCAGCCCCCTCATCGACAAAATTCTCGATACTGCCGGCCAGAAAGGCACGGGTAAGTGGACGGGTGTCACAGCCTTGCAACTGGGCGTGCCCTTGACGCTCATCGGCGAAGCCGTGTTTGCGCGCTGCCTGTCGGCGCAGAAGGAAGAGCGCGTTCGTGCATCGGAACTGCTGAGTGGTCCCGCGCCATCCTTCAAAGGTGATCGCGACGCATTTATTGAAGATCTGAGGCAGGCACTGCTTGCGTCAAAAATTGTGTCCTATGCCCAGGGCTATGTCCTGATGCATGAAGCGGCCAAGGAATTCGGCTGGCATTTGAATTACGGCGGTATTGCACTTATGTGGCGCGGTGGCTGTATCATCCGCTCGACTTTCCTTGAAAAAATCAAGCAGGCCTTTGACAACAATCCGGGTCTGAGCAATCTGCTGCTGGATGATTATTTTAAAGGCAAGGTTGAGTCTGCCCAGCAGGCATGGCGACGAGTCGTTGCGGCGGCCGTAACCAATGGCATCGCGGCGCCGACACTGACATCTGCCCTCAGTTATTTCGACGGCTATCGTTGTGCCCGTCTGCCGGCAAACCTGTTGCAGGCGCAGCGCGACTTTTTCGGTGCTCATACTTACGAAAGAACCGATACGCCGCGGGGTGAGTTTTTTCATACCAACTGGACGGGCAAGGGCGGCAATACCTCCTCGTCGACCTATAACGCTTGATACAAATGTGTTTAAAAAGGGGCGATTCGCCCCTTTTTTATAGCTGGGGAAGCATCGCGGGGCTGGTTAAAATCTGTGCCACCAATTCAGCCTGACGTTTTGAACCTGTCTTCATAAAAATATTTTTCAGGTGGCTGCGCAGGGTTTCTTTTTTCTTACCCTGTTGCATGGCAATTTCATCCAATGTATCTCCTGAAACCAGAGCGCTGCAGAGTCGAGCTTCGGCCATGGTCAAATTGTAGAGCCGTGTTAATGCCTCTGGCGATGGACGAGCTGTAAAGCGCGGACAATAAAACATGACAAGCGCACGGCCAATCATTCGATCAGATTCTTTCACACGAAACGGATTGACAATCAGTGTCAGCGGGTCGTCAAATCGATTCAAATGAAAGGTTTCCACGGTGTACTCCCTTAACCCCAGGGATGCGTGTATCGCATTGATAAGCGCCAGACCCACCGCACGGGAGTCTCCCTGGTTGGTCAGGATCAACCGCTGGTCGATCAGCTTGAATGCGGGGTGCTGTTCCATGATATCCAATGCCAGCGCATTGGATTGCCCGATTCTGCCGTGCTCATCAAAAATAGTGACCCCCACGGGAAAGCGGTCGATCAGGGCACGCAGGTCCTGAATATTTTCGCGCATTTCCAGAACACGCGCTCGCATTTGGATGGCGCGTTGAAAATGTGGCGCCAGGTGTTGGAACAGGGCTACATCGGCGTCGGTGAAATCTGGGTGCTCCTTGCCGCGATGCAACATCATAAACGTAAACCATTTGCCCTCCCGACTCAATGCCGCTGCGGCGGCGCTGTGGATACCCTGGGGTAGCGCCCATTGTTGATAGAAGTCGGAATTAACGATTTGTGCCATATCCATGTGGGTAGTGGTGCTGATAAAAGTGCCCGGGGCGGCGTCGTTGATGCCTTGCAACAGCATATCGCTTTTCATGTAACGGTCGGCGTAGAGTTCCATATACTCGCGGGTCATTACCACACCGGCATCAAAATGCGATGCCATATAGCCGGATTCGCGGTCAAGGGTCGTTA
Source organism: uncultured Cellvibrionaceae bacterium (assembly GCA_964515945.1). Lineage (GTDB taxonomy): Bacteria > Pseudomonadota > Gammaproteobacteria > Pseudomonadales > Cellvibrionaceae > CAYQQJ01. Next base: position 8,271 of record CAZEWY010000073.1, on the reverse strand, counting down.
CGCAGGCGGAACGCAGATTCAGTCTTTCCACCAGTAGGCGCATGAGCGCTGGCCAGGCGTCATCGTTCAGGATGGATTCGTAGATCAGCCCGGTTAGTTCATTTTCAAGTGTTTGCATGGAGGTGTTACAGGTCTATTACCACTTTTATAATATTGAAAAGATTATAGCCGGTTTTGCGGGCCGCAACCCGGCGGCGCACTTCCGACCATCGAGGCATTGGGGGGCCTGTATCCTGTCTGCGGTTTCTTGTCGGAAATCTCTGGTGTGTGAGTGGCATTCCGAGGTCGGTTGTTCCCGGGGAATTTTTGTCGACATTCCAAATGTACCCCAGTTTTTATCAGTCTGTTGTTCGGTCAAAAGCAACATGATTTACTGATGTTTTTTAAATTTCAATTCTGGATGTAAAAGTTTTTTCCAGGCGGACATTTATGAACACTTAACGTGATAAATAAAATAAGAGAAATGGGATTTCACTGAGTTACGCCTATTTTCAAGCTTGCTTTACTAGGAGACATTTCGTTTGTGGAATAAAAATTCCCGGAAATATAGCAAAAGCGTCTAATTGTTGATCAGATCCCATTCCGAATATGCTGGCGGTACCCACATTCTATTTAGCTATGTCCAGGGTGAAGTCTGTGGTTTTCAAGGTCAGAAGGGGGTTCAATATGCCGGCCGGGCGTCGGTTTGACCTTCCGTTATCGGCAATATCGTCTCAATCCGGCCCTGGGATGAGAAAGGACTCGTTGAACGTACCCGGCAATTATGCTTAGATCAATCCGCCCTTGCGCTCAGGCTGTTGAACCCATGGACTCCGGGGTAGAGACAGGCTTGGAACAACAAGCTGCTTTCCGGGCAACACCGGCTTCCATTCGATTTTTCATCAGCCTTTTGGGCATTTTTTCCTAACCACTTCAAAAAGCATAAAAAAGAGGTTCCGGAAGCATCCGAGGCTATCATCGAATTGCTCCGCGTTTCGATGTTTCCGAATCATAGTCAATGCACGACTTCATCCAACCAATAGATTGTCCAAAAGAGGGTACTATCATGGAAAATCAGAGTTGCGGTAAGAGGTGCGGTAAAAGTTGCGGTAAGAAGTACGATAAGAGATATGGTAAAAGTATTTATCGCAAGGGATTGCTACTCGGTAGCATTTTGCTGGCGGCGGTATCGGCCCAGTGGGTCAACGCCCATGGCACAATTACGTCGCCGGAGAGTCGGGTCTGGAACTGCAAGCAGGAAGGTCCAGAGACTCCCGAGTCCGCGGCCTGCAAAGCCGCTATCGCGGAGAGTGGTACACAGCAGCTTTATGACTGGAATGGCATCCGCCAGGGGCAGGCAAACGGTAACCATCAACAGGTCGTTCCCGACGGGCAACTTTGCAGTGGCGGTAATCCTGGTACTTTTGGCGGTATGGATCTGGCGCGAAACGACTGGGTGGCCACATCGGTTTCAGGCTCCCAGACATTTACCTGGTATAACTCCGCCGCTCATGCAACCGCCTATTATCGATACTATATTACCAAGCCGGGCTACGACCCGACGTCGCCTCTGACCTGGGGCGATCTGGAGTTGATTGCCGATACTGGGCCCGAAGCGGCCAGTCATTATCCGTCTCATACGGTCAGTCTGCCATCCCGTTCGGGACGTCACGTCATTTACGCAGTCTGGCAGCGGTCGGACAGTCCCGAAGCTTTCTATGCCTGTGTCGATGTCGTGTTCAATGGCGACGGTGGCTCGAGCAGTTCCAGTAGCTCCAGTAGTAGTTCCAGCAGCAGTGGTGGACCCTCGCCTTGCACCGGCGTACCCAATTGGGATAGTTCCACTGTCTACTATGGCGGAGACCAGGTACGCTACAACGATCAGCGGTATGAAGCCCGATGGTGGACCCAGGGACAGAACCCCGCGCAGAACAGCGGGTCGGGACAGGTCTGGATCGACCAGGGCAACTGTTCCGGCGACGGCGGTTCCAGTAGTTCCAGTTCCAGCTCAAGCTCGAGTAGCAGTTCCAGCTCATCGAGTTCCAGCAGCTCGTCAAGCAGTAGCAGCGGCGGTACTGGTGTCTGCGGATCCCCGGCCTATGTGGACGGCAGCAGCTATGCCACCGGAGATCAGGTAACCAATGTCGGCAACGCCTACCAGTGCACGGTTGGCGGCTGGTGTTCGATTGGCGGCCCCTATGCGCCCGGACAAGGCTGGGCCTGGGAGAATGCCTGGAGCCAAACCGGTACCTGTAACTGATGCCCGGCGGTCAAGGCGGAATGAATTCCGCTTTGACCGCATCCACTTTTAAACACATCGGCTTAACCACAACAGCTAAATGTTGACTTGACTCTTATTATCGGTAAGGCTTGCGTTCCGCATCTTCAGACCCAAGGGACTTACCTATGATTGACTATTTGGCTGCACTCCTTCTTGATCCCACGGCCTGGATCGCCCTGGCGACTCTGATTGTCATGGAGGTTGTGCTGGGCATCGATAACTTGATATTCATCTCGATACTCACCAATAAACTTCCCGAGGAGCAGCGTGCGCGGGCACGGCGGACGGGCATAGGCGCGGCGCTGTTAATGAGGCTGGCGCTGCTCGGTACCGTGGCATTTATCGTGCAGCTGACGGAGCCTGTGTTCTCGGTATTCGGCCACGGATTTTCCTGGCGAGACATTATTTTGATCGCCGGTGGCGTGTTCCTGGTCTGGAAGGCCACCAAGGAAATTCACCATAACGTGGATCCTGACCCCGAACCGGACATGTTCGATACCGCCAAGGTATCCATGGGTATTGCCGCCGCGGTCGGCCAGATTCTGGTTCTGGATCTGGTTTTCTCCGTCGACAGTATTATCACTGCCGTGGGTATGACCGAGCACATTCCCATTATGGTGGTTGCGGTTATTGTGGCTGTCACTGTCATGCTGGTCGCTTCGGAGCCACTTGCCAATTTCATCAACAACAATCCGTCCATTGTGATGCTGGCACTGGGTTTCCTGCTGATGATCGGTACCACACTGATCGCCGAAGGATTTGGTGCCCACGTCCCCAAAGGCTACATCTATGCGGCCATGGCCTTTTCCGCGCTGGTGGAGGGTTTGAATATGCTCTCCCGCCGAGCGCGCAAGCGTAAGACGGGCGCCAGCACAAACGCCTGATCCCTCCTGCCCATTGCAGCAGGCGCCTAGCGGTGCCTGCTGATTCCGATTCCTCCGAATACCTGTGACACAGCCGTCAACTGAACCTTCACCTGTCATTCAGGTCTTCTTCTAAAGTGTCCTTAGTCTTTCAAGGCGTTTGCTCTGGGCTAATAACTGCCTAAATAAGTCCGCAAAAGTCTTGGCTCGATCCGCAATACAAGTCCGTCCGGAGGTATCTTTTTTGATGGAACGGGATCTAAATATTGGCTTGATCGGAAATTGCAGTTTTGGCGCCTTGATCGATCAACGTGCTGAAATCGTTTGGGCGTGCATGCCGCGGTTTGACGGAGACCCTGTCTTCAGTTCACTCATGAAACAGGAGCCCTCGGACTATGCCACTGGTATTTTTGTCATAGACCTCCAGGAATACGACCACAGCGAACAGTGCTACGAAAAAAATACCGCCATACTTAAGACCCGTCTGTTCGACGTTCACGGAAACGGCGTTGAGGTTACGGATTTTGCACCTCGCTTTTCGCAATTTGGCCGCACCCATCGCCCCGTAACCATTATCCGAAAACTGACCCCCATTGGCTCACCCAGCGTCAGGATTCGACTGCGGCCGGCGAGTAGCGGCGGGGCGGGAACCTGTAAAAGAATTCAGGGCAGCAATCACATTCGATTTATTGCCGATGACAGCGTCATGCGATTGACGACCAATCTGTCGATTACCGCGGTTATGGACGAGAGGCCTTTCGTGCTGGATGGCAAGCGCTATCTGATCTTTGGCGCGGATGATCCGGTCACCGAATCCATCGCCCATGTGGGTGAACGTTTCCTGATCGAAACCCGCGAATACTGGCTGGACTGGAGCCGCTATCTGTCAATTCCATTCGAGTGGCAGGATGCCGTCATCCGCTCTGCCATAACCCTGAAACTCAGCGCCTATGAAGACACGGGCGCAATTATTGCGGCCATGACCACATCGATCCCCGAAGCCAAGGACAGCGGACGCAACTGGGATTACCGATTCTGTTGGTTGCGCGACAGCTATTTTACGGTCCACGCGCTGAACCGCCTGGGTGTTACCAAAACCATGGAGCAGTATCTCCAGTACATTATCAATATAGTGGCGGACATGGGGGATGACCCTTTGCGGCCCGTATACCGGATCAATGGCGAAGGCCGCATGCCCGAAGAAATTTCCACCAAGCTGACGGGGTATCGCGGTATGGGACCGGTGCGCTTCGGCAATCAGGCGGCGGATCAGATTCAACATGATGTCTACGGCGCGGTTGTGCTGTCCGCCACCCAGATGTTCTTTGACGAGCGCATCCACCGCAGCGGAGATCTGCGTCTTTTCAACCTTCTGGAAAGAGTCGGGGAGAGGGCACTAGCCAATTATGACAAACCGGACGCGGGGCTCTGGGAACTCCGTGGAAGCACCCATGTGCACACCTTTTCCAGCATCATGTGCTGGGCCGCGGCAGACCGCCTCAATCGCATCGCCATCAAGCTGAACATACAGGACAGGGCGGATTATTGGCGTGCCGCCGCCGATACCATTCGCGAAGCCGTGGACAGCCACGGATTCAACCCCGAGCTCAACAGCTATACCGCAACCTGGGACGGCGAGGGCATGGATGCCAGCCTGCTGCTGGCGTGCGAACTCGGTTATGTGTGTGGCAACGACAGTCGCTTTATAGGCACCGTAGCCGCCATAGAGAAACATCTGAAGCCATCCACCAGCCGCTACCTGTTTCGCTACGTGGTGGATGACGATTTCGGCGCGCCGGAAAATGCCTTCACCATCTGCTCCTTCTGGTACATAGACGCACTGGTGGCGACGGGGCGCAAGGCGGAAGCCCGGCTCCTGTTTGAAGAGCTGCTGGCCCGCTGCAACCACCTGGGATTACTGTCGGAAGATATAGAACCGGTGACCGGCGAGTTGTGGGGAAACTTCCCTCAGACATACAGCATGGTGGGTATTATCAACAGCGCACGCCGGCTCAGCGCGCCTTGGGAGCAGGCGCTATGACTCATCAGTCGTCTTTGGATTTTGCGCTGTTCATTTCCAGATAGAGGTAGACCAGAACTGTCAGAATCAGCGGGAACAGATAAAAAACCGCGCGGTAGGCGATGAGCGCGGCAATCAATTGGCTTTTCGGCACCTCGTTCCCCAGCAGCATGATAAATACCGTCTCGAGTACACCCAGTGCGCCGGGAATATGCGTCACGGCACCGGCGATGGCGCTGATGAGGAGGACGCCGAACAGCGAAAGGAAATCAATTTTATCGGACATAAACATAAAAATAATACTGCCGATCAACAACCAGTGAGTGGATGCGGTGACAAACTGGGCTATGGCAATCCGAGTGGAAGGCAGAATAAGTTCCTGTCCGCGCAGATCCCAGGATCGCTTTGGGGAAAATCGGCAGAGTGCGAGATAGGCGATAACCACGGTGATGAATGCAACTCCTAGAAATCGCAGGGCCAGGTTGCTGATCTTCCAGTCGAAAGGGACCTCAATGGAACCTGACGCGAAAACAATGCCCGCCAGCAACAGGTAGCCCAGCCAATTGGTGGTCACACTCAACGCCAGTACGTGAGCGATATCCGCCTTGCCTAATCCAAGCTGGCTATACAAGCGGTAGCGCATGCCGACACTGCCCACGATTGCGCCCAGATTCAGGTTGAATCCATAACTCACGAACGCGGTCGCCATGGTTTTTCTTTTGCCGATTCCGTGCCCCACGTAATGGCGGCCAAAGAGGTCATAGCAGGAATACACCAGAAATGCGCAGATGGCCAGGATCATGGCGACGCCTATTCGTGCTGGTGAATAATCCGCGAGTGCGCTCTTGACCTGCTGCCAGTCTATGGACCGGGCCTGGGATACCAGTAGCCAGATCAAAGCGGCGAAAAAAGCTATCGTCAGTAACCGGCGAAAAATGGGCCACCAATGAATATTCCTGCGCCGGTGAGCCGCTTCGGACCCAGGGACTGTATTTTGTGACTGTTCAGTAGTTTTCATGGGTATTGGTACAATCCGCAGTCTGTGCGGAGTCCTCGATGGCGGTGCGAATGCGGGGGCTATGTGCCGGCAGCCAGCCAACCCAGGCCGGGAAATGACGCAGAAAATGAAAAACAAGCAGGCTGCGGAACCATTTCCAGAGTGTGCGTCGATGGATCCAGGAATCGTTGATTTTCCGGATATTGCTCTGTTGCACGAGTGCCGCCATGCGTTCGGTCAAAAGCCTGTTGAATTCCCGGTCGACGATAATAACGTTGGCTTCCAGATTCAGGGACAAACTGAGGGGGTCCAGATTGCTGGAGCCGATAGTGGACCATTCGTCATCGACAGTGGCAACCTTGCCATGAAAAGGGCGCTCCCAGTATTCGCAAACCTCGATGTTGGACTCCACCAAAAAATCATAAAGAGTCGGCACCGCTTTCATGGCCAGCATCGATCCGGGTGTTCCCTGGATGATCAGCTGAACCTTGACACCGCGCCTCGCCGCATTGCGCAACTCGCGCAATAGCCGGTATCCCGGGAAGAAATAGGCATTGGCGATGGTGATACGCGACCGGGCGCTGGCGATGGATTTCAGATACTCGTTTTCAATGGCCGTCGGGTTGTCCACATTGTCGCGGGTGACAAACCGAATTCTGGCATCTGCGTTTTCGGGTGGCGCGGCTGGTAGCTCAGGGAAATCCTTCGTCAGGTCGTGGTGCTTGCAGACCTGTTCCAGGGCGAATGCCCTGATGTGTTCGACAATGGGACCGCGCATTTCCACCGCGTAATCCTGTTTGCCCTGAGGACCATAATCCGCCAGGTGATTGTGAGACAGATTAATGCCACCGACAAAAGCTGTTTGCCCATCGACCACCAGAATTTTTCGATGCTGGCGGCGAAAAAGATTCGTTCGGTAGGACATCCATTTCGGCGGCGGATCATACATGCAGAACAAAATGCCTGCATCGGTTATTTCCCGAATAAAATCGTCGGAAAGATAGTAGGAGCCATAGCCATCCACCGACAATGAAACGCGAAGGCCGCGGCGGGCGGCTGAAACCAGGTCATTCTTGACCTGCCTGCCCACCTTGTCGTTGCGCAGAATAAAGGTCTCGACCAGGACTTCATGTTTTGCGTTTTGTATTGCCGAAAAAATACGAGGAAAAAATTCTTCTCCGTTTTCCAGTAATCTGACGCTGTTTCCGGACGTCCAGCCGCTTGTCACAGTTGGATCTCCGCAGCCAGGGGTGCGTGATCCGACAGATGTGACCAGGGCCGGTTGGGGAGCATGATGGGCTTGTAGGCGGTCACGCCGCGAATATAAATCCGGTCGAGGCGCAGGATCGGGAAGCGGGCGGGAAATGTCTTGGGAGGCGCCCCCAATTCCTTGTAGAAGACGTCGGTGAGACCACAACCCAGCATGATATTGGTCCCCTTGCCTCGCCAGTCGTTGAAGTCTCCCGCGACAATGATCGGTTCATTGGCCGGTATGGATTCCACCAGCTTGCATAAAAGCGCCATTTGCTGCTGTCGGTGCTTTTCGCGAAGACCCAGGTGAGCGCAAACACAGTGGAGTACGGCATCGCTGCCGGGCACGTCGATCCGGCAGTGAAGCAGACCACGCTTTTCTATGTTGCCGATGGAAACATCCAGGTTTTCGAACTCGATAATGGGAAATTTGGACATGAGCGCGTTGCCGTGATGACCATTCGGATAGACCGCATTGCGGCCATAGGCAAAATCGGGCCATATGGAATCCGCCAGAAATTCGTACTGGGGCGAATCCGGCCAGGTGGCGTTGTGGCGCAAGGCCAGCGCTTCGTGAGCACCCAGTACTTCCTGGAGAAAGACAATGTCGGCGGGAACCTCGCGCACGGCCTCGCGCAATTCCGGCAGGACAAATTTGCGATTGAAGTGATTGAATCCCTTGTGCGTGTTGACGGTCAGGATGCGAAGCCACAAGGGTTCATGATCGTTAGGCATAGGCGTCTTCAAGGCTTCGGAGAATTCGAAAAGCGGGCTAGCCTCAAGAACGAGCAGTTTTCATGCCGTTAGCGAAATTTTGGGCTCATGCTGGCAGATGGACTCGGGTTACAAGCGAAGAAGGTGACCTCTATCGGTATATGAC
>CAZEWY010000072.1:0-14986 GCA_964515945.1 uncultured Cellvibrionaceae bacterium | reverse complement strand
AATTACCCGTGGGCGCGGACATAGCCCTGTCCACCTGGTCCGACAGCCGCACCCAGGCCATGGGTACCGTGGTGGAAGTGGATAGCCGGGTGGACCCGGAAACTCGTACATTTCTGGTTCGCGCCCATGTCGACAACAGCGAGGACCGACTGCGCCCCGGCATGAGCTTCCGCATTGTGCTGACTCTGGAAGGCAGCCGATATCCGGTGATTCCCGAAGTCGCCCTGCAATGGGGTGGCGATGGCGCCTACGTCTGGTCCATACAGGATGGCCGGGCCAAACGGGTGGAGGCCACAATAGTGCAACGCAGCGAAGGCAAAATTCTGGTGGACGCTGATTTGCCCGAGGGAACCCTGGTTGTTGCGGAAGGCGTGCAGAGTATGCGCGAGGGTCTGTTGGTAAGGGATTTGAGTGAGGCAGCCACAGCCGGGGAGCCGGCCGCATGAGCAAGACCCCTCGCGCACCCATATCCGCCGCGGACCTGGGCGAAGACACCGATCTCCACGCTGACAAGGAAGATCTGGCGTCCCTCAGTATTCGTCGCCCCATTCTCGTATTGGTGCTGAACCTGTTGATTGCCCTGGCGGGTATCGCGGCCATCACCGCCGTGGAGGTCCGGGAACTGCCGGATGTCGACCGGCCAGTGGTCTCGGTGCGCGGTGAATTTCCCGGCGCCTCGCCGGAGACCATGGATTCCGAGGTCACCAGCATCGTCGAAGGCGCGGTGGCGCGGGTATCCGGCATCAAGAGCATTCGCTCCGGCAGCGAGGAGAACGGCTTCCGCGTCCATATCGAATTTACGCCGAGTGTTGATCTCGACACCGCCGCCTCGGACGTGCGCGAAGCGGTTAACCAGGTGCAGCGAGAACTGCCGGAAGAGGTTGAACGCCTGACCGTGGTCAAGGCGGATCAGGATGCCAACCCCATCATCAACCTTGCCATCACCAGTAGCGAGCTGAGCGCGGAAGCCCTGACCGATGTGATCGAAAAGGACATAGTGCCAAGCCTGATCTCCATACCGGGCGTGGCGGACGTTCCCCTGTTCGGGGAGCGGGAGCGGGTGTTGCGCGTGGTGCTGGACCCCATGCGACTGGCCAGCCTGGGGCTTTCGGTCACCGACGTTTCCGCGGTGCTGGAACAGGCGCCCTTCGATGTTCCCTCCGGCAGCTTCCGCTCCGATGACCAGGAACTGCTGGTGCGCGCCGACGCCTCGGTAGTTACCGAACAGGCGATCCGCGATATCATCGTGCGCGGCAATACCCGCATCGGCGATGTGGCCCACGTCTCCTTCGGCCCCGAAGATGCGTCCTCGCTGGTATATCTGGATAACCGTCCGGTGATCGGTCTGGGTGTCGTACGCAAGGCCCAGTCCAACACCATCGATATTTCCAATCGGGTCCGCACGGCCGTGGATGAACTCAACCAGCGCTTCGACAATCTGGAACTGCAAATCACCGAAGACAGCGCCACCTTTATCAAGGGTTCGGTGCGGGAAGTGGTGGTCAGCCTGTTTTACAGTGTGCTGATTGTGGTCGCCACTATCTGGCTGTTCCTGGGTTCCCTGCGCGCGACCCTGGTGCCCAGCGCCGCCATTCCCGTGGCCCTGGTCGGCACTATTGCCGGCATCTGGCTGATGGGCTTCTCCATCAATATCCTCACGCTATTGGCCATAGTGCTGGCAACCGGTCTGGTGGTGGATGACGCCATAGTGGTGCTGGAAAATATCCAGCGCCGCCGCGCCCAGGGTTTGGGCCCCCGCGCAGCCGCCGTGCTGGGTACCCGACAGGTGATTTTCGCGGTGATGGCCACCACGGCGGTACTGGTCAGCGTGTTCATTCCCATCGCCTTTCTGCCCAGTACCGCCGGCCGCATGTTCCGAGAGTTCGGTCTGGTACTGGCCACGGCCGTGGCTATCTCCTCATTTATCGCCCTGACGCTGGTGCCCGCCATGGCGGCGCGACTGACCGAGGAACCGGTGCGGCCCGGTGGCCTGACCGGCAAGCTGCACTGGCTCGGCGACCATCTGGCCCACGCCTATTCGGACAGCCTGCGGCATGCCCTCAAACACCCGCTCATCACCATAGTGTTGGCGGTGGGCGTGGCTCTGGGCGCGGTTTTTATTTACGGCCAGCTGGAGCAGGAACTGATGCCTCCGGAAGATCGCGGCATCATCTATATTGATGCCACGGGCCCCGATGGCGTCGGCCTGACCTACATGCAACGGCAAACTCGCCAAATGGAAGCCGCCGTGGAACCCCTGCTGGACAGCGGTGTAGTCACCTCCCTTTACACCATTGTCGGCCGTTATGATCCCAATCGCGGCCGGGTTATCGCGCCCTTGATTCCCTGGGAAGAACGGCAACTGGGGCAACAGGAGATCATGGAACAGCTGCGCGAACCCCTGGCGGAAATTCCCGGTGCCACTGTGCGCGTCTCCGGCCCCAACAGCCTGGATCTGCGTGGCTCCGGCGGTGTTGAATTCGCGCTGATCGGCAACGACTACGCCGTGATTTATCAGGCCGCCAAGGCGATGGCCAAGGCCATGGAGGAACGACTGCCCAGCGTGGTTGAGCCCGATATCTCCTACCGGCCCACACAGGCGCAGATATCCCTGCAGATCGACCGGCGCCGCGCCGCCGAACTCGGCATTCCACTCACCAATATTTCCGCGACCCTGCGGGCGGTTGTGGACGGTGACGAGATTGTCGACCTGAACGTGGAAGATCAGGCCATTCCCATCATGCTGGAAGCGTCCAGCACCGAGATCAACGACCCCGGTGACCTGATCAACCTGCATGTCAGCACCGACGATGGCCAGCTCCTGCCTCTGTCCACGGTGGTGACCCTGCACGAGGAGAGCGTCGCCGCCGAACTGGATCGCTACGCCCAGAGACGCGCCATCAGTATTGATGCTGATCTGGCGCCGGGTTATGTGCTGGCCGACGCAGTGGAGGATCTGCGCATCCTCGCCGATGAAATCCTGCCGAGCGGCGTGTCCCTGCTCTTTCAGGGTGAAGCCGAGGCTCTGAATGAAACTTCCCGGGAAGTCGCCATGACTTACCTGATTGCCCTGGCCGTGGTTTTTCTGGTGCTCTGTGCCCAGTTTGAAAGCATCGTCAGTGCTCTGATCGTGATGCTGATTGTGCCTTTCGGCCTGGCCGCCGCGGTTTATGCATTGCTTATCACCAGTACCAGCATCAATATCTTTTCCCAGATCGGCCTGGTGATGATGATCGGCCTCATGGCCAAAAACGGCATCCTGCTGGTGGAGTTTGCCGACCAGCTGCGCGACCAGGGGCAGAGCGTCTACAACGCCGTCACCAATGCAGCGCGGGTGCGCTTGCGTCCCATCGCCATGACCATGCTGTCCACGGTACTCGGTGGCCTGCCCCTGATTCTGAGTTCCGGCCCCGGCGCCGAAGCGCGCCACGCCATCGGCTGGGTCATGTTTGGCGGTTTGGGATTGGCGGGTTTATTTACGCTCTATCTGACACCGGTGGTGTATCTTGAACTCGGTCGTTTCCACAGCACACGCGCGGCGGAAGGCAAGAAGCTTGCGGAGGAATTAAAAGCGCTGACTGACCGGTAATGATCGTTCAGCGCAGGGGAGTGGCGGCTACAAAGCCGCCGCCTGTTCCGATGCCAGACGCAAACGCAGCGCCAGGTAAGTTATGTCATACAACTTTTGCAGGCTCCAGGATATCAATACCACCAGACACAATCCGACGCTCGCAAGATAGACGACCTGAAGCCAGCCAGCGTCCGGAAACCACGCGGCCTGAACGCCGTTGAGAATTGGGCGATGAAAAAGATACATGGCGAAGCTGCTATATGCGAGCAGCGATACTACCGTGCTTTCGCGGAACCGCTGTTCATTGGTCGCGGCCACATAAAAAATCAGGTACGCGCCCAGCGCCACCAGGGGAATGCGCTTGAGCATGTTCAGGGTTTCAATATCAAAATTGACCCATACCAGCAACAGGGCCGCCAGCAATCCCGGTAACGCGATTTTCAGGTTGATCAACCGGTTGCGCAAACCGTGATTCGCGCAAAACACGCCCAGACAAAAGCAGGGAAAGTACAGCAGCAGCCGCAAATCCACCGTGTTCGTTATCACCTTGATGGCCAGAGTTGCGCCAAACAGTGCGGCGGTCACCAGTAAATAGGCGGGGAGCTTATTGACCAGTGCCACCAGTGCCGGTGTCACCAGATAAAACAGCAGCAACATGGTGATAAACCAGAGCGTCAGCGGCGCCGGCTGGTAGTACATGGAAATACCAATCAGCGCTTTCGCCGACACCCAGCCATCGTTGATACCGCACAGATAGAAAATCACCACCGCCAGCGCGTACAGGGGATAGATTCGCAACAGGCGGTTTTTGTAGAAAGCAGTTGCGCCCGGTTGCCGGCGACTTTTTCGGCCCACCAGAAATCCCGAAACAAACACGAAGAGGGCCAGGACCACATCCGTAAAATACACCATAAAAACACTGGAGTGGCCCACCTCGGTGTAATCGAGCAGATGCCAGAAGCCTACGATGTAGAGCATGCTGAAGGCACGCAAATAGGTGACGCTGTGTAGGTTAGTCATGGTCCTCTCTCGGGCTGGCTGGATCTTCCGGCCGATTTTATTCAGGCGACGCGCGAAAAGCCAGAGGCTGCAGGGAAGGGCCCTCTATAACAGCACCATCGGCCGCGAAGCGGCTGCCGTGGCAGGGACAGTCCCAGGTGGTATCCGCCGCGTTCCAGTGCACCATGCACTTCATGTGAGGGCATATTGGCGAAAGCACCGACAAGAGGTGATCGGCGGAACGATAAACCGCCAGCTTTTCACCATACAGGCTGATAATTTTTCCTTCGCCGGGCGCGACAGCTTCCAATCCCTGCAATTGTTCCGTGGTCAGATAATCCTTTAGCAGATTTTTACTGACCGTGGCGTTCTCCTTGAGCCAGTTTTTGGCGGACTTCACCGGCGTAAAACGGCGTGGGTCCAGCAGATCGGCGCCGGTCGCCTCGCGTCCGGTTATCTGCCGGCTGATAATGGATGCGGCAACGGTTCCCCAGGTGAGGCCATCGGCGCCAAAGCCGGTGCCGACATAGACATTGTGATGACCACTGCGCCCAATATAGGGCAGAAGATCCGCTGATTTATACTGTTGTGCCGACCACTGATACTCAAATTCGGTAACGCCGAATTCGGCCCTGGCGTATTCCTTCAGGCTGGTGTAGTAGGCTTCTCCCAAAGTGCCCAGACCGGTTTTATGCTTCTCCCCGACAACCACGAGATAGCGAGATCCATCGTGGCTATAAGTGCGAACCGAACGGGAATCATTGAGCATCCAGAAAATGCCTTCCGCTCCCACATCGCCGTGAATTTCCGCGGCTACACCATATTCCCGGAAAGCTTCCATCTCCGCCTGCAGCAGGTTGACGCCCTTGGGGGTGTGAGTTGCCTGCACTATGTGGTCCGCCCGGATCTCGCCATGCTCGGTTGTCACCAGACCTCGCCCGGCATCCACGGCGCAGGCGCGACTGCTCTCAAAAATAAGCCCGCCAAATTCCGTGACGGCATTGGCGAGCCCCAGGGTGTAGCACAGGGGGTTGAACTGAGCCTGTTGCTCAATGCGCAGAGCACGGTCGACCGGAAATGGCAGTTCGGGAACGCCATGGGCAAAGTTCACGGCGAGACCCGCCGCCTTCGCGGCTTCGTATTCCGCCTCGAGCCGTTCGCTCTGATGCGCGTTCGGTCGGCTTATGCAGAAGTAGAGAGGTCGCCTTGCAAAGGCGCAATCAATCGAAAAGCGGGCCACCGCATCTTCTATAAAATCCATTGCGTGCGTGCGCAATGCAACCACCTGACGCACCACATCCTCGCTCCAGGTCTCGCGGATGGCCGCCAGCCCGCCCGACAGTGTCGCATAAAGATTACCGGTGGAACCTCCGGTATTTCCGTCGCAGATTCTGAAGGCATCGAGCACTACCACTCGCTGGCCGGCCTCGGCAAGTTTCAGCGCGGTGGTCAAACCTGTGATGCCAGCACCTATGACGGCAACATCTGCTTCTATATGGCTACGCAGTTGTGGGTAGGTTTGGTTTTCAAGACGCGCGATATTCCAGATGGCGCTCATCGTCTCTCCTAATAAACATTACCCGCCATAAGTTTGAATGGAGTCAAAAAGAGAATCTTGATATCCAGCAAGGGGGACCAGTTACTGATGTACTCAAGGTCATACTCAACCCGTTTGCTCATGGCTTCCAGCGTGTTGGTCTCGCCGCGAAGTCCCTTGATCTGGGCCAGGCCCGTCATGCCAGGTTTGATCCTGTGTCGAGCCAAATAGGTTTTTACCCTTTTTGAGTAGTATTGATTATGGGAAACAGCGTGTGGCCTTGGGCCGACCAGTGACATGGTGCCCTGCAACACATTGAGAAGCTGCGGCAGTTCATCAATGCTGGTGCGCCGAAGAAACCGGCCAATCGGTGTCACGCGGGCATCACTCTTTTTTGCCTGAAGCACCAGTTCCGGCTCTTCGTGAAGATACATACTTCGAAATTTGTAGACATGGAACATCTTGCCATCCCAGCCGTCCCTGACCTGTTTGAAGATAATGGGTCCCGGTGACGACAGCTTTACCAACAGGGCCACCAGTATCAACAACGGGCTCAAGAGTACCAGGGCACACAAGGCAATGACCTTGTCCATCAATGATTTAATAAACGCCGGCCCGCCCGCCATGAGCGGCGTTTCATTCAGCGCGATTAATGGAAGTCCAGCCACCTCCTTGACGCTGTGATTGAGCAAGCTGAGCTCAAAAATGTCGGGAGCCCAGATAAGATCGACGTTGGTATCGAGCAGGGCATCCTG
This sequence comes from uncultured Cellvibrionaceae bacterium, assembly GCA_964515945.1. GTDB lineage: Bacteria > Pseudomonadota > Gammaproteobacteria > Pseudomonadales > Cellvibrionaceae > CAYQQJ01. Next base: position 8,124 of record CAZEWY010000072.1, on the reverse strand, counting down.
TATTTCCTTGATAAGATGAATGTGGGAAAAGGACAGAGCGACATAAATGCGTCTGATGTGTTCCCGCTTGACCAGATCGAGCAACGCCTCATCGGTACCCAATAAAGGTACTTCTGGTAAATCCCATGCATCGGAATCTCGACCGTAATTGACAACACCAACCACTTTGTCCCGCAGCCAGATATTGTTGTAAAGACTCTTGGCAAGATGCTTTGCCACGCCGCTGGTACCCACTATAAGTGTGGGTATGCGTTCAAGATGATTGGTGCGATAAGCGCCGTAGATCTTGTAGGTGATCAGAAATATCAACGCCTGGAATATGAAAGACAGGATGGCCCAGTAGACCACCACCTGTCGGGAGTACACTTCGGAGGTCTTGGTGAGAAAAGCGACCCAGGCAAGAATAATTACCACTGTGCCCCAGGCTCGCGCCAGATGTCGGATACCGCCAAGGATGCTGTCGAACCGACGGAGTACGCCGGAGACGTGATAAGTGATAAACATCAACAGTACCGCAATCACCAGCATGGAGCGGTAGTGGGAGCCCACTTCGCCATCCCGCCAGAGCGCCAGGAGCAAAAGCGTACTCACCACCGCAATGGTATTGAGACCATGCTGTATCCACTGGACAAGGGTATCGTGGTTGCGCAGAAGGCGCCGGGAAAGGTGTGCCGGATAGCGGGACACATGCCGTCGGGCTCCGGACTCATTCGCATCCGGCGCTTGTAAAAACGACAAGGAACCGGTATTCAAGGAACCAGTGCTCAAGGATTCTTCACTGCGCGAATTGACGGCCAATTTATGACTTCCTCCAGGTTAACGCCAACAGGATATAAAAATAGTTCCGGGTATGGGTTTTGGGTATGGGTTCAGCCCATGATTCGCGGCTTAATCCGTTGCAAACTTTTGAAGCAGTAGATCCACTGGTCGCCCCACTCGAAGTCCTAATGGTCCCGTCTTCTGATGGTTCCCAGGAGCAAAAGGAAGGCACCGAGCAGCGACAGATAGAAAGGTTCGCTCAGGGACGAAAAAAGCCACTCGAATCCATGCCCACCCTTGAATGCTTGAGCTTCGGTGTCGGGAATAACTTCCACGGATTCGGAACTCTCCGCGCTGAACTCGGCGAGACTTCGGGATACGAGGGGCATGGCGCTCAGGTCGAGTGGAGATAATGGGGAGATGACGGCACTGTCGCCCACCGGAGCAGACTGAACCTCGACTGAAAGTGTGACCAGGGTTATGCAGCAATATAACAATAGTTTTTTCATGCAAATCTCCATTATTTCCGGTAAGTCATTCAATCCATTTATTGTTATACAAGCCTGCAGACACGGCTGCGTCACCTGACCCTATTCCAAGCAGAATTCAGGCCAAAGATCTGGAAGAATAATTCAGAGACTTTCCGTTTAGGCGGGAGAGTTAGGCGCCCGGCTGTGGATTTCCGTGAGGGAATGAAATGGACGCCGCCAGTCGACACCATTTACACTTTTTTAAGTGCGCGCTTCCACCGGATTCAGGAGGAGTCTTTGCCGGAAAAACCTCTTTCGATCACCAACAATCGTCGGCATAAAAAATGCTTTAACTCGTTTATCGGGCTTCAGAATTCCGAGCGATACAGACGATGTCATCACAAGCTCAACCAGCCCCAACGCACTATGTAAGAGTTTCAAAATATTGGTAATGCCACAACGCAAAATTAGAAGTTTGGCCACCCATTCACTGATACAACCACTGAATAACGGTTTATGAAAAACGTCACCAGTCAGACGCTTTCGCCAACAAGCCTGGCGCCGCCTCTCAACCCGGGCGACTGCAACCTCAATCCATCCGATATAGGATTCATGGCACTGCTGCGGGAAGATTATGTCACCCATGGACACTCGCTATTGGAGCTCGGCGTCTGGGCCATCTGGACGCACAGATTCGGCAACTGGCGGATGGGCCTGAGACCCAGGATTCTGCGCGCGCCTTTTTCACTGGTCTACAAAATCTGTTACTACTGGGTGTCCTGGTTCTGGGGAATCAAACTCGATTACACGGTCAAGCTTGGGCGCCGTGTCCGTATTTGGCATCACGGTGGCATGATACTCGGCGCCAGGGAAATCGGCGATGAAGTACATATACGTCAAAATACTACCTTCGGTCTCGCCAGCCGGGAAGATCCCAACGCCAAACCGATTATCGGCAAGGGTGTGGAGATAGGAACAGGCGCCGTCATACTCGGCAACATCCATATAGGCGACTACGCGGTAATTGGTGCGAACGCGGTAGTAACACGAGACGTTCCGAGCCGTGCCGTAATGGGCGGCGTGCCGGCAAAACTCATAAAGTACATGCAACCTCCGTCCAGAGTGGCGACAACTCATCGATAAGGGATATTCATATGACAGGGTCTTCGACAGACGTCGCCATAGTGACCGTTACTTATAATAGCGAGAATTTTATTGAAGATTTTCTCGCCTCGGTATGCACTCAGCTCAATCACTCCGCCCTGACAATGCATCTTTTTATTGTGGACAATGATTCGAGTGATGACACTCTACGGATCGCCCGCAGTTTCATCGACCGCCATGGGCTGAGTGAATCCGTGACCCTTGTTCCCCAAAATGAAAACCTGGGTTTCGGCACTGGTTGCAACCTGGGTGTTGAGGCGGCAAAAAATGTCAATCCGCGGTATTACTGGTTTCTGAATCCTGACACGCAGGTGTTCCCCGATACCGGCATCGAGCTGATCAATTTTTTCCGTGTGCACAAAGCGGCGGATTTTGTTGGCAGTCGGCTGGTCGACCAACGGAATATTCCCCGCCCAAGTGCCTTTCGGTTTCCGTCGATTACCAGTGAATTCTGCCGGGCAATCAGGCTCGGTTTCATCGACCGTCTCGCTCCCGGGGGGCAGATCGCCATGCCGGTTTCAAGCCTTCCTCACTCAGCGGACTGGCTGACTGGCGCTTCCTTCATGGTCAAGGCGGACGTCTTTGAACAACTTGGTGGGTTTGACCCGGCTTACTTTCTCTACTTTGAGGAGGTGGATCTTTTCTACCGCGCCAGGCAAAACGGCTTCAGTTGCTGGTTCAATCCCCACAGCAGCGTCTATCACTTCGCTGGCGGGTCCACCGGCATATCGAGCCAGCGTAAAAGTGCAAAACGTCGCCCGCAATACTGGTTTGATTCCAGACGCTATTTTTATTGCAAAAATTATGGGCGACTCTATTTTGCGCTCTGCGATCTTGCCGCCATGACGGGGCTGGCGCTGTGGAAGCTGCGACTCCTGTTGCAGCACAAGGACAGTCGCGACCCCCCAGGGCTATTACAGGACATAGCCGCCAACAGTCTGTTTTCCTTCCGGGCGGATCGCTGACCGCACCCGCCTATCCAGCCGTCAAGGCAACCTCTTTGAGAGGCGGCTTAATAGCTGCGTTCCAGGGCACCCTTTCGGCGCCAGTCGACCTTCAACGGCAGCAGCAGGCATAAAAGCATCTCCGCCCCAAAAATATAGATATGGCGTAAAGCCTCGCTCATGGGGACCACATTGATGGCAAGGACCATGATGAAAACAGCGAGAATGATGCCGCTGAAAATGACCGTCGAGTGGCCCGTCGATGCGGAGATATTTGACAACTTCAGAAAATAGCGAGCCAGCAGGTAACTGACAGCCGTCGCCACCATCAGGTAAGCGATAAATACCAGTGCTGTCATGAATCCCGTGAACACCAGTCCCGTGTAATAGATCACCGCATAGTGGATGGGCACTATCACCAGGCAGCTGACACCCCGTTGCGCCAGATGCCGGCTCCAGTGGCCCCACGACCATTGCACGGACACCAGCCACGCGGTCATTGCCGACAGCAGCAGCACAGCGATACTGAGTATGAACCAGGACACGGACATGGTTCCCCAACGGAAGAAAATCATGTCGTTCAACTTCAGAATCCAGGCGGCGAATAGAAACACAGAGCCTACCGCCAGCAGGCACAGGCTGGTGGTGTTTTTAAAGCGCATCAGGTTTTCCCTGTGCCCTTTGTAATAGGTTCCCGCCACGAAGCCAAGGAGCGGATAAAAGAGCCAGGGTGTCAGCCAATAGGACACTCCCGCAAAGGATGACAAGCCCAGTAGAGAGGCGGCCATATTGTCCCCCTGCCCCACCGCGCCGAACCGGTCCAGTAAAGGCCCAATCACAAATCGCAACCCGAGCAGTATTGCCATTAAAGTCACGCAGATGAAAATGGGACGGTTCGCACCCCTGACTGCGTTGACGATTATCATGGACAATGCGATAAAACCGAGAAAATCCCAACCAAACGCATAGACGGAGCCGCCGCGCAGCAGTACATCCATCAGTATCAAGATGCTGGCCTTGTAGCATAGAGACCAGTTGTTCCGCCCCTGACCCGATGAAATTCCGTAGCCGAATCCGGTTATGAAAAAGAAAAGTACCGGCGCGAAACTTCCAATGAAGACGATGGCTGTTTCCAGTGCGTTGCGAAATTCATAATCAATGAGGAACACGAGGCCGGCGTGATTCGCAATCATGAAGATGATTGCAAACCCGCGCCAAACATCCAGCTCCGAAAATTCATTATTTTTTTCCATCTATTCACCTGGCTTGAAAAATCTACACAAAGTCGGATGGCCTTTGATCTATCTATACCTTCTATATCTTCGAACTGACCTGGACCCAGACCTTCCTCTGCCTATCTACCTCAAACGCTTTCCCTGCATTCGACGCAAGCTGTTCAGGACTACCGGCGGAACAAAATCCCGGGCGATGCTTTTGATTCGCATATCTTCGAATATTCTTTTGCTGTAGGCATCAGCGGTGCGGTCATTATCATGCCTGTACACAAACAGCGTTGAATGTTCGCTGAGTTCACTATTGACCTCCTCCGCCGGGCGTCCATTGGTATAGTAATAAAGTGCAATGGAGCGCCGCGATCTGTCCGGTGGGCAAGCCAATGGTTCGGGGTGCCCGTGGTAGGAAAAATCGGTCGTCGTGAAAATAGCCATGCGGTTGAATACCGGGAGGATTTTTTTCGTGCACTCGCTCATATCGTGATTCCACATCTCAAAATGCCCGCCGTATTCTTCCTTCCAGTCCTTGTTGAGGTAAATCAAAACGTTCAAACGGCGGTCCAGTCTGGTTCTGCGATGCTTGTTGAAATCCGCATGGAGCTTGAGGTAACCGCCGGGAAGTATTTCATGGCAACCACCACCTTCGAAATAGGGATCCGGCATCAGCCCTTCAATTCCCGTCAGCTCGGTAAGGAACTCGAGAAATGGCTGGGAGTTAAGGAAATGCATGAAAATGCGTGTTTGCGGCCCAAAGCGGTATTCCCCCGATGAAACCCGCTTCATTTCGTTGGGTGTATTGAAATCACGGTCCGGGTGTTCTCGGAGATTGGGAAACTCCTCTATCAGGGCATCCAGAATTTCCGGATTGAAGAAGTCGTCAAATGAAGTGTTCGGGAAGGGCGCGGCATTCAGATAGGATTCTTGACGGCTGCGACCGAATTCGGGAAGGTCGGACAAAGAGAATCCGTTCAGGTATTGCATTCAATCGTTCTCCTGTAATGGTTAAACCCACGCAAAAGTGACGGCGGCACTCGCAGTTCAATAACGGTAATTCAATAAGACACGCTCTGTTTACAACCGATCTTGTGGTCTCCCGGATCCGGTCTCGCTTGTCAGACTGAAAGGATTTTCTGCCGCATGCCACGGGAGACCAGGCGCCAACAACAGCACCAGTGCCACGCAGAATCGGGACCGCGAAACAGCGACTGATGTGCGCCTTTTGCTGAAAGCAGTTTCTATACCACTCCCCCCGGAAGAGTTCGCCGGCTTCCGCGCGCTCATGTCTCACACCGCCTGCCAACCTTGTCTCACTTCACGGAAATAATACCTAAGTATTAATTATATGATTTGACGATGGATCTATTAGAACTAGATTGATACCAGCTGGCACACATAAATCTCATACTAACGAATTAGTACTGAGTCTGGCAGCAGTGCGAAACCCACAGTTTCAATCTTTTCATCGAAGATGTCGTGATGGTTCACGTCACAGGAGTTTTACTTGAAGAATCAATTACTTGCGCTGGGCATGACACTGCTCGGCCTGGCGACTTCGGCCGGTACCGCGGCCGCCGCGGTTCCCGCCATTACCGATGTACAACTGATCAACGCGGAAAATTACGCCCCGCTCCAGGATATTAATGATGGCGACAATCTGGTACTCGCGGATATGCCCGAGTTGGTCAACGTCAAGGCTATTTCCGCGGATTCCGATTCAACCGGCAGCGTAAAATTCGTGCTGGATGGACCGACACGGGTAAACCACATTGAAAACAATGCGGTTTATACCCTGAGAAGCGACTTCGTCAATTTCAATGTTCGCGACAATGAGCTGCCCATCGGTCGCTATATTCTCCGGGTCACACCCTATGCCGGCCGCAACGCGACCGGAGAAGCTGGCCGAACCCTGACCACTACCTTTACCGTCAGCGCCAGAGAATATGTCGACAAGCCCGTGGCGCAGGTGCCGGCGATTACCGGCGTCCAGGTGGTTTCCGGTGCGGATTTTTCACCGATTGAGGCCCTTGCCGATGGCGAGCACCTGGTGCTTGCGGACATGCCGAATCAAATCAATATACAGGCTCTCTCGGCAGATGCCGGCAAAACCGGCAGTGTGCGTTTCGTGCTGGACGGGCCGACCAGCCTGAATCGCATGGAAAACAATGCCATCTATACCCTGGCCGATGCCTATGAAAACTTCGACCTGAATGCGGGCGATCTGCCCGATGGCGATTACACCCTGCGCGTCACCCCCTTCAGCGGTGCCAACACAACCGGCGACGCCGGCAAGACTTTGGTCACCCGCTTTTCCGTCAGCGCCACGGCGCCGGTTGAAAAGCCCGAACCGGAACCAGAATCCCGGGTACCGGCCATCACTGGAGTACAGGTGGTTTCCGGCGTCGATTTCTCCGCTGTAACCACGCTTTCCGATGGCGGCACCCTGGTGCTGAGCGAAGTACCCGAGCTGATCAACATTGAAGCCCTTTCCGCCGATGCCAGCAAGACCGGCAGTGTGGACTTCGTCCTGGCCGGGCCCACCAGCATACGGCGGGCGGAAAATAACGCCATCTACACCCTTGCCGATGCTTATGAGAACCTGGACCTGAGCACCGGTGATCTGCCCGAAGGCCGCTACAGTCTGAGCATCACTCCCTACGCCGGCCAGAATAAAACCGGTGAAAAAGGCAACACTTTCACCATGAGTTTTGCCGTGCGCGCGACCGACGTACAGCCGGAGCCGAAACCCGAGCCAGAACCCATTCCCGAGCCACAGCCCGGCGAAGTTATCAGCAATGTGCCCGCGATCACCGGCCTGCGGCTTCTGGATGCCTCGACCGGCGGCCTGACTGCCGCTGCCGGCATCGCCAATGGTGCCGTCATTGATCTCTCGACGCTGCCAAGCGTCATCAATTTCGAAGCCCTGTCCGCCGACGCCAGTGAAACCGGCAGCGTCGCCTTCGAACTGCGAGGCCCGCGAACTCTGAGCAGACTGGAGAACAACGCCATCTATACGTTGGCGGACGCCTACAAGAATCTTGACCTGACTGCCGGCGATTTGCCCGCGGGAAGCTACACCCTGAGCATCACCCCCTATGCCGGTGCGGATGCCAGCGGCGAGAAAGGCCAGACCCTGGTCACCCGCTTTACCCTGGTGGGAGTCGCGCAAGCACCCGCTCCCGATGCGCCCGTGGCCAATAACGACAGTTACACCGGTTCTGCCAACGAGACTTTGACCATCGACCGCGATGCCGGCGTGATGAGCAATGACTCCGGCGAAATCCTGGCGACTGCCCAAGTGAAGGTCACTTCCCGGCCAAGCCATGGCGCGCTGGTTCTCAGCAGCAATGGTGCCTTCACTTATAAACCGGATTACAACTTCTCCGGCGTTGACCGCTTCAGCTACGGCCTGTGGGACGCATACGGCAACGAAGTCACGGCATCCGTGACCTTGACCATCAACGAAGCGACATCCGGCGATGACAAGGGCTTTACGCCCATCGTAGCCAGCGACGACACCCGTACGGTTTACGTCAGCAGCTCCGAAGGTCTGGACAG
>CAZEWY010000071.1:0-15042 GCA_964515945.1 uncultured Cellvibrionaceae bacterium | reverse complement strand
TGGGCATGCCGGTGGTGGACGGCTACGAGGCGGCGCGCCGCATTCGCGCGCAGGTCGTGCCCGAGATCCTCCACCAGCATAAAGCCCCGGTCGCTCTCGTGGGCGATTATCCTGGGCGTGCGTATGCCTCGTTCGCGCAGGTAATCGGCCACTGCAATAAAGGCGGCATTGTTTTCGGTCGCCGGGGGCGCAATCACCGCCAGGGTCGGCGGTTGCGTATTCAAGCGGAAATACTGGCGAAAACCCGCATCCCCGCTCAGATTCTGCCATTGCAGTTGATCGGTCGGGGTCGCCTGCGGCAGATGATTTTCAATCGCTTGCTCGATCCAGTGGATGAGTGGTGGCGAAGGCTCGGACATATTGACTCCCAGTGCCATGAAGGAACCATATTAAAGGAACCCGGTTAATTGCTGCCGCATGAACAAAACCGCGGCAAAGATGTACTAATGGCGCACAGCCAAGTAGAATCATCCCGCAAATTGACCCCGCATTTATACAAGGGCTTCTCTGAAAAGAGAAATTTTTTGCGAGACGACGGCCATTTCCTCGCAAGAAACACTATTTTGGACTGCCCCACTATTTCATCGGATATTTTCCAGTATGCCCAAGCGCAAAGCTCGCCACAACTTGCAACTGCGCCGCAGAACCCCCTTTATATCCAACAAGGCAAAACCTTTGGCCATGGCTCGTGGTCCTGCCCTGTGTATTGTCCTGAGCTGCGTTCCAGGCCTTGCCCTGAGCCAGACTGAGACTCCCGACGCGGCCGAAGTGACCGAGCAATATATCGACTGGATACCCCGCAGCCAGCTCACCGCCGAGGAGCGGCAACAACTGGCCCCCTTTTGCCGGGGCATTTTCCGTGAACCGGAAGCGACTCACGACGAAGCGGACCTCGATCCCAAATTCGCCCCCATCCGTATTGAAGCCGGTCGTACCAGCGTCACCAATGGCAGCAAGATACGCCTGGAGGGCGAGGTCGACATCATCCAGGGTGCTCGCTCCCTGCATGCCGACCAAATCAGCTACGACCGGGATACCGCCAATGCCAGCCTTGTCGGGGGTGTCACCATTCGTCAGCCGGGCACGCTGATTCAGGGCGAGGAAGCCCACCTGCATATGGACAGCAATCAGGCGCGCTTTGTTGAGGCCAAATTCCTGCTGCACGACCAGCACCTGCGCGGTGGCGCGGAAAGCATTGAGCAGACCGAGGACAAGGTGATCATTCTGACCAACGGACGCATTACCAGTTGCGAACCGGTGGAGGAATCCTGGGTACTGGAAGGCGGCAAATTGATCATAGACCCGGCCGAGGGTCAGGGCTCGGGCCGCAATCTGGTGTTGCGGTTCGGTGGCGTGCCCATTCTCTATCTGCCTTACATCCGGTTCCCTCTGGGCGAACAGCGCCAGTCCGGCTTTCTGTTCCCCGTTGCTGGCTACAATGAGAGTAACGGTCTGGATCTCGCCGTACCCTACTACTTCAACCTGGCGCCCAACTATGATCTGCTGCTAACCCCACGCTATATTACCGAGCGCGGAGCCATGCTCGAGGCCCAGGGCCGTCATCTGAGCCGGCTGTTTGAAACCCAGGTCGACCTGGCCCTGCTCGCCAATGATCGCGGCGGCGAGGATCCCGATTATCAGGAAATCATCGACAGCGGCGCCGCTACCGAAAACCAGCTGGTGCCTTACGTCGGCGAAGACCGGTGGCTGGCGCACATCAAGCAGTCCGGCGGACGGGACCAGCGCTGGCATTCGCGTATCGACTACAGCGCCGTGAGCGACCTGGATTACTTCCGGGACCTGGATACTGCCAGCTTCAGCGTGTCCAACAGCACTTACCTCAACCAGAGTGCCGAACTGGGCTACACACTGCCCAACTGGACGCTGAAGGCGCGCCTTCAGGATTATCAAACGCTGCTGCGTGGCCTCGACGAAACCTACCGCCAGTTGCCCCGGGTCGACATCAATGGCCTCTACCACTGGGGCGACCTGTATCTGGAACTGGACAATGAATATGTCAATTTTGACCATTCCGAGGCCTTTCGGTCCGACGGTTCCAGCATAATCACCGGTCAGCGGGCCCGCTCCGACTACCGGTTGAGCTGGGACAAGCAGTGGCAATGGGGCTATTTCAAGCCCCAGGTGGGCATCCAGCACCTGCGTTACCAGCTCGACGAGGATGGTCTCGGGCCGGGCGACCCAAGCAGCATCAATCTCACGGCTCAGCAGGGTGCGATCGATCTGGGTCTGATTTTTGACCGCAGCGACCTGGACACGGGTCGTTTGCAGCAAACCCTGGAGCCGCGCCTCTATTACCTGTACCGTGAATACGCGGATCACAGCGAACTGTTTGGACTCACGGCCGCTGAGCAGGCCGTCAATTTCGATACCACGGCCCTCAACTTCACCTACTCGCAGCTGTTTCGCGATACCCGCTTCAGCGGCGGTGATCGCATCGACGACGCCAATCAACTGGCCATGGGGCTCACCTCCCGCTGGTATGGCGGCGCCGATAACCGGGAGCTGGTGACCGCCAGTCTCGGGCAGATCTATCATTTCGCCGATCGCAGGGTTACCCTCAACGGTGAACCGGAGACATTGTCGCGATCGGAGATTGCCACGCAGCTGAATGCGTCACTGACGGACAATCTCGATCTGCGCGCGGATTTTCTGATCAATGACAAAAACGGCAATGTCAGTCGCGGGTCCATTTTTGGCCACTATGCCGATGAGCGCAGGTTGTTCAATCTCGGTTACCGCTTTATCAGTTCGGACGCCGTGGGCGCCACATCCATTGAGGATGTCAAACAGGTCGATTTCTCCTTCAGCACCTCCGTCAGCAGTCAGTGGCAGGCCGTGGGGCGCATCAACTACGATATTACCGACCGCAGGGAACTGGAAGCCTTTGCCGGTTTCGAATACAACGACTGCTGCTATCGGCTGCGGGTGTTGGCGCGACGCTGGCTGGACAGTAAGATAGCGGACCTTATAACGGATAACGACCTGCAGTATGACCAGGGTATTTTCTTTGAAATTCAACTTAAAGGTCTGGGCGGCACCGGCGACCGTGTACGCACCCTGCTGGAAGACAGCATCGTCGGCTGGCGCGAGCATCAGCCCAACTCCTATCACTGATTGACCTTAACCACGAATGACCTCACCAATGACTTCACAAATAAAGAGCCACATGAAGAATTCTCTCTACGTCCGGGCCCTGGCCTGTGCTTTTTCGCTGATCGCTGCGATCACTGCCATCCACGCCCAGGCCGAAGTACAACAGCTCGACGAGGTGGTAGCCATAGTCAACAAGGACGTGGTACTGCGCTCGGAGCTCAATGAGCGCGTGCGCGAAATTGCCCTGCGGGCCACCGCCAATGGTATGACACTGCCGAGCATCGACGTGCTGGAAAGCCAGGTGCTCGAACACCTGATTGTCGAGCGCCTGCAGTTGGAAACAGCCAGACGCTACGACATACAAATCAGCGACGCCCAGGTCAATGCCGCCATAGAGAATATGCGTCGCAGCAACAATATGACGGAAGAGCAATTTTTTGGGCAGTTGGCGCGGGAGGGCCTCACCCGGGAAGGTTTGCGAGAGAAACTGCGGGAGGACATTGCCATACAGCAGGTACAGCGCGGCGTAGTCCAGCAACGCATTCATATTTCGGAGCAGGAAATCGACAACTTCCTTAACTCCAGTGACGGCAAGTTCTGGATATCCCCCGAGTATCACCTGGGCCATATTCTGGTGTCCCTGCCCCAGGCCCCCACCAGCGAAGACCTGGAGCATGCCCAGCAGCGCGCCCAGGAACTCTACGACCGCCTGCAGAATGGTGAAGAGTTCGCCGACCTTGCCATTGCCGAATCCGACGGACCGGCCGCGCTCAATGGCGGCGACCTCGGCTGGCGCCGCACCAGCGAGCTGCCCAGCCTGTTCGCCAACATTGTGCCCGACCTCAAGCCCGGCGAAGTCTCCAAGCCCCAGCGCAGCGCCGCCGGCTTCCATATTCTCAAGCTCTACAAAACCCGTGGCGGTCAGGAGACGGAAGTCATTACCCAGAATCGCTCCCGCCATATCCTCATCAAGCCTTCCGCCATTCTCAGCAATGAAGAAGCCAGGGAGAAACTGGCGGATATTCGCCAGCAGATTCTTGACGGTGCGGATTTCGCGGAGATGGCCAAGGAGCATTCGGAAGATATCGGCTCCGCCTTGCAGGGCGGCGATCTGGGCTGGGCCAACCCCGGCCAGTTTGTGCCCGAATTTGAAAAGCGCACCCAGAATCTGCCTATTGGCGAGATTTCAGAGCCGTTTCAAAGTCAGTTCGGCTGGCATATCCTCCAGGTTCAGGAGCGTCGCCAGCAGGATATGACCGACGAGATTATCCGGCACAAGGCCCGAAACATGCTGATGAGCCGCCGCTTTGAAGACGAGTTGCAAATCTGGCAGCGAGAACTGCGCGACGAGGCCTATGTGGTCATCAAACTGAATGACGAAGACGCCGAATCCGATGATTCTGAACTTGAAATGAACACCGATGACGCCGAGTCCTGAGTTGGCTGGCCGCCCGATAGCCCTGACACCCGGTGAACCCGCCGGCATAGGTCCCGAGCTGGTGGTGCGCCTGGCACAGCGGCAACATCAGCACCCGCTGGTTGCCGTGGCGGACAGCGATTTACTGCGGGCCACTGCCGATCAGTTACAGTTGCCTTTGGTGCTGCATGACTTCGACCCCTCCCGGCCCGCCGCATCCGGCGCGCCAGGCAGATTGGCAATCCTCCAGGTCCCTCTGGCTCAAAAAGTGCGCGCCGGTGAACTCAACGCCGCCAATGCCGGCTATGTGCTGCAAACACTGGAACTGGCGACCCAGGGCTGCCTGAACGGCGATTTTGCCGCACTGGTGACAGGCCCGGTACACAAGGGCGTCATCAACGATGCCGGCGTCGCCTTTTCCGGTCACACTGAATTCCTGGCCGAGCGCAGCGGCGTCGACCGCGTGGTGATGATGCTCGCCTGCGAGGGCTTGCGCGTGGCTCTGGCCACCACCCATCTGCCCCTGGCCGAAGTGCCGGCGGCCATCACGGCGCCATCCCTGACGCGCACCCTGGAAATCCTGCACGCCGATATGCGCCGGAAATTTGGTCTGGCAAACCCGCGCATCCTCGTCTGCGGTCTCAATCCTCACGCCGGGGAAGGCGGCCATATGGGGCGGGAAGAAATTGACGTCATCGAACCGGTATTGACCACCCTGCGCGCCCAGGGCATGCAGCTGATTGGCCCGCTGCCGGCAGACACCCTCTTCACCCCCCGCCATCTCGACGGCGCCGACGCCGTGCTGGCCATGTATCACGACCAGGGCCTTCCGGTCCTGAAATACAAGGGCTTTGGTCAGGCAGTGAACATCACCCTGGGCCTGCCGTTCATTCGCACCTCCGTGGACCACGGCACCGCCCTGGATCTCGCCGGCAAGGGCGTCGCCGACCTGGGCAGCCTGACGACTGCGCTCGCCTATGCCGAAAACCTGATACACAATCAGGCCCGTGGCTTATGAGCAGCTTCCCCTCCGGCCATAAGGCCCGCAAGCGCTTCGGGCAGAATTTCCTGATTGATCAGGGAGTCATTAACAGCATCGTGCGCAGCATTGGCCCGCGCAAGGACGACAATCTGGTCGAAATCGGTCCCGGCCAAGGCGCCATCACGGCGCTATTGCTGGAGGCCTGCCCCAATCTCAACGTGGTGGAACTGGATCGGGATCTGATACCCGTGCTGCTCGCCCAGTTCGCCAATGCGCCGGGTTTCAGGATTCATCAGGCGGATGCCCTGCAATTCGACTTTGCCCGGCTGGCAACGCCGGAGCGGCCCCTGCGCATCGTCGGCAACCTGCCCTACAACATTTCCACACCACTGATTTTCCGCCTGCTGGGCTATCACGGTATGATCAGGGACATGCACTTCATGCTGCAAAAGGAAGTGGTGCAGCGCATGGCCGCCCAACCCGGCGACAAGAATCATGGCCGCCTGAGCCTGATGACCCAGTACTATTGCGCCGTCGAGAGCCTGTTCGAAGTCGGGCCGGAATGCTTCAGGCCGGTGCCCAAGGTGGATTCCGCCGTGGTGCGCCTGACGCCCTACAAGGAGTTGCCCCTGGTGGCGGAGGATATCGATCTGCTCGAGACGCTGATACGGACGGCCTTTCAGCAGCGCCGCAAAACCCTGCGCAACGCCTTGAAACAACTGTTGGCCGCGTATCCGATAGAAGACGTCGGGCTCGACCTTGGCCGCCGGCCCGAGACTCTCAGCCTGGAGGAATATGTCACCCTGAGCAACCGGCTCGCATCCTCGGACATTTCATAACGGACGAATCATTATGACATCGCCTATCCAGACGACATCGCCCATCCAGGTCCAGGTCAAAACCCGCTATATCGCAGAGCAGTCCGAGCCTCGGGAACTGCGTTTTGTCTATGGTTATACCATCACCCTGTTGAATCAGGGTGATGAGCCCGCGCGCCTGGTCAGCCGCCACTGGATCATTACCGACGCCGAGGGCGCAGTGCAGGAAGTTCAGGGCATGGGCGTGGTGGGCGAACAACCACGTCTTGACCCGGGCGAGAGCTACACCTATACCAGTGGCGTGGTGCTGCAAACCGAAACCGGCACCATGACCGGCAGTTACCAGATGCTCACCGATGAGGGCGTCGGATTCGATGCGCAAATTCCCGAATTTGCGCTGGTTCCGCCACATGCCCTGCACTGACCGAGAGAAGCTCCAGCCATGGCAACATATGCAGTCGGTGATGTTCAGGGATGCCTGGTTCCGCTGAAGCGGCTCCTGGACAAGGTGGCATTCACGCCCGCCAGTGACCGGCTCTGGATTACCGGCGACGTCATCAACCGTGGACCCGACAGCCTGGCCGCATTGCGCTTCGTCAAGCAGCTGGACGCCGTGGCCACCGTGGTGCTCGGCAACCACGACCTGCACCTGTTGGCGGTTGCCCATGGCGAGCGCCAGCTCAACCGCAAGGATACCTTGACTCCGATTCTCAGTGCTCCCGACCGGGATGAACTCCTCGACTGGCTGCGCCGGCGCCCGCTGCTGCACCACGACGCGCAGCTGGGCTACGTGATGACCCACGCCGGCATTCCTCCCATCTGGAGCCTGGAGAGCGCCAAGGCCCGGGCCCGGGAAGTGGAAAACCAACTGCGCAATGACAGCTACGCCGACTTCTTTGCCTACATGTACGGCGACAAGCCCGATAAGTGGCGGGATGATCTGAGCGGCTGGGACCGGTTGCGCATCATTACCAACTATTTCACCCGCATGCGCTTCTGCACCCCCAAGGGCCGCCTCAACCTGAAGGCCAAGCAGGGCATTGACGCGGCACCCAAAGGTTATGCCGCCTGGTTCCAGCACCCCCATCACCGCTGCGGACAGCAGAAGATCCTGTTCGGTCACTGGGCAGCGCTGGAAGGCAAAACCGGCAGCGACACGGCCATAGCCCTGGATACCGGCTGTGTCTGGGGCAAATCCCTGACCATGATGCGCCTGGAAGATGGCAAAAGGTTCAGTACTGATTGTGGGTAGGAGCTGCAAGCTGCAAGGATAGGATCAAGGGAAAAGGGAAAAGATTCGTGCCTCTCGAAGCTTTTCACTATCCCTAATCCAGATGGAGTGCAATGGCGCTCTCCCTGAAGCGTACGCCCTTACACATCAAATGCCCAAGCGCGCCTTTTCCAACCTGCACTCGATGTATAATTTCGAGAGGCACGAATCTTTTCCCTTTTCCCTTTTCCCTTTTCCCTTTTCCCTTTTCCCTTTTCCCTTTTCCCTTCACTTGCGGCTTGTAGCTTGCAGCTAATAACCATACCCTTGAGGATTCGCCGATTGCCAGCGCCAGGTGTCCTGCACCATGCGGTCCAGGTCGAATTCCGCGCGCCAGCCCAGTTGTTCCGCGGCCTTGTGGGGGTCGGCGTAACACTGGGCGATATCGCCGGGGCGGCGGGCATCTATATCGAAGGGTACCGTCTTGCCGCTGGCCTGCTCGAAAGCCTTGACCACTTCCAGCACGCTGTAGCCGCGACCGGTGCCGAGGTTGTAGGTGTAGCAGCCAGGCTCATCAGCCATCAGCTTCTCCAGCGCACGCACGTGGCCCCGGGCCAGATCCACCACGTGGATATAGTCCCGCACGCCCGTGCCATCGGGCGTGTTGTAATCACCGCCGAAGACGCGCAGGCGCGGCAGCTTGCCGACCGCCACCTGTGCCACAAAGGGCAGCAGATTATTGGGGATGCCCTGGGGATCTTCCCCGATGCGGCCGCTGATATGGGCGCCAATGGGATTGAAATAGCGCAGTAGGCTTACCTTCCACGACTGTCCGGCGCCCCGGCACAGGTCCTGTAGCAGCTCTTCCACCATGAATTTGCTGCGCCCATAGGGATTGGTCACGGCGCCCGTCGGAAAGTCTTCGGTGATGGGCACAGTAGCCGGGTCTCCGTAGACGGTGGCCGAGGAGCTGAACAGCAGCTTGTCTACCTTGAAGTCTTCCATTACCTGGCAGAGTGCCACTGTGCCGCCAACATTGTTGTGGTAGTAGGCCAGTGGCTTGTCACAGGACTCACCCACCGCCTTGAGGCCGGCGAAATGGATGACTGATTCGATGCTCTCCCGCTCGAATACCGCCCCCAAGGCCTCCTTGTCAGTGACATCGGCCTGATAATGCGGAATCGCCTGACCAACCAATTCCTCGACACGCCTCAGCGCCTCGGGCTTGCTGTTGCAGAAATTATCCACCACCACCACCTGAAAGCCCGCCGCGATTAATTCAACACAGGTATGGCTGCCGATATAGCCTGCCCCGCCGGTTACCAAAACTGCCATGTAGTTGCCTCTTGATGATAGGTCAAATGAATGACGCGGATTATGACATAGACCGCCAGCGGCCGCGAAATCCGCCGCCCGCGAGCTTTGGCGCAGTTTTTGAAAGGGCGTTTTTGAAGGGGCTTTGGAACCAGCGCTTTGAGCGACCTGTGACTGATGCATTTTGGCTTTCAAGGCAACCTATCGGCGCTACGCTTGTCCAAAAAGCAGGAATTATGAAGACCCAAATTCATTCGCAAAAAGTCAGGCAAATTTGTCGATTTTTGCTACGCATTTTGACTTAAATTAGTTATCAAATTTTTATTAAACATTTTTACTAAACAATAGGTAAATTGGCTGGCGCCATTCGGCGCACAAGGTCTATGCTTAGAAGGACCAGTCATCACGGCTGGCTCCGCGATCATTCGCACTCCGTTCAGGACCTAGCCGTTATCCGAGGAGGCCACTACATGACGATATTCAGTCATTACCGCGAGCGCTACGAAGCGACGCAGCAGGAAGAACTCACCATTCAGGAGTATCTGGAGCTGTGCAAGTCAGACCCCTCTGTCTACGCCAGCGCCGCCGAACGTCTTCTCGCCGCCATAGGCGACCCCGAGGTTGTGGATACATCCCGCGACCCGCGTCTGAGCCGCATTTTCTCCAACAAGGTGATCAAGCGCTACAAGGCCTTCGAGGAATTTTACGGCATGGAGGAATGCATCGAAAAAATCGTTGCCTTCTTCAAACATGCCGCCCAGGGGCTGGAAGAAAAGAAGCAAATCCTCTATTTGCTGGGTCCAGTTGGGGGCGGTAAATCGTCTCTGGCGGAAAAGCTCAAGTCCCTGATGGAAAAGGAACCCATCTATTGCCTGAAGGATTCCCCGGTATTCGAGTCGCCCCTGGGGCTTTTCGATGTTGAAGAAGACGGCGCCATACTGGAAGAGGACTACGGCATCCCACGGCGCTATGTAAAACCCATCATGTCACCCTGGGCAGTGAAACGGCTGCACGAGTTCGGCGGTGACATCAGTCAGTTCCGGGTAGTCAAAATGCGACCCTCGGTACTGGACCAGGTGGCCATCTCCAAGACCGAACCCGGCGATGAAAACAATCAGGATATCTCCTCGCTGGTGGGCAAGGTCGATATCCGCAAGCTGGAAGATTTTCCACAGAACGACCCAGATGCCTACAGCTTCTCCGGCGGTCTGTGCCGCTCCAACCAGGGCATTATGGAATTCGTGGAGATGTTCAAGGCGCCCATCAAGGTGCTGCACCCCTTGCTGACCGCAACCCAGGAAGGCAACTACAACAGCACTGAAGGCCTCGGCGCCATTCCCTTTGACGGTATAGTGCTGGCTCACTCCAACGAAGCAGAGTGGCAGACATTCAGGAACAACAAGAACAACGAAGCCTTTATCGACCGCGTCTATATCGTCAAGGTGCCCTACTGCCTGCGCGTGTCGGAAGAAATCAAGATCTACGACAAGTTGTTGCAGAACAGCTCCCTGAAGCGCGCTCACTGCGCCCCGGATACCCTGCGCATGCTGGCGCAGTTCGCCGTGCTGTCGCGCCTCAAGGCGCCGGAGAACTCCAACCTGTTTTCCAAGATGCGCGTTTACGATGGTGAAAACCTCAAGGATACCGATCCCAAGGCCAAATCCATGCAGGAATACCGGGATTCCGCCGGGGTGGACGAGGGCATGAATGGGCTGTCCACACGCTTTGCCTTCAAGATACTGTCCAAGGTATTCAACTTCGATCCGACGGAGGTTGCCGCCAACCCGGTGCACCTGCTCTACGTGCTGGAACAGCAGATTGAACAGGAGCAGTTTCCGGAAGAAAAGGCCGCGCGCTATCTCTCCTTCATCAAGGAATTCCTGGCGCCGCGCTACGTGGAGTTCATTGGCAAGGAAATCCAGACCGCCTATCTCGAATCCTACAGCGAATATGGTCAGAATATTTTCGACCGCTATGTCACCTTTGCCGACTTCTGGATACAGGATCAGGAATATCGCGATCCCGAGACCGGCGAAATTCTGAATCGCGCTTCGCTCAATGAAGAGCTGGAAAAGATCGAGAAGCCGGCGGGCATCAGCAATCCGAAGGATTTCCGCCACGAAGTGGTCAACTTTGTATTGCGGGCCAGAGCCAACAACAACGGCAAGAATCCCACGTGGAGCAGTTATGAAAAGCTGCGCACCGTTATCGAGCACAAAATGTTTTCCAACACAGAGGACCTGCTACCGGTTATTTCCTTCAGCACCAAGGCGTCAACGGACGACCAGAAAAAACATCAGGATTTTGTGGCGCGCATGGTGGAACGTGGCTACACCGAGAAACAGGTACGGCTGTTGTCCGAGTGGTATCTACGGGTAAGAAAGTCCCAGTAGTCCTGTGAGCCAAGCAGTCCTGTGAGCCAAGGGGCAGAAATATGAGCTACATCGTTGACCGACGCCTCAACGCAAAGAACAAGAGTATGGTTAATCGCCAGCGGTTTCTGGAGCGCTACCGCCAGCACATCAAGAAGGCCGTCAGTGAGGCGGTCGACAAGCGCTCGATCCTCGATATGGAAAAAGGCGAGCGCATCAGCATTCCCGCGAAGGACATCAACGAACCCGTTTTCCAGCATGGTCAGGGCGGCGTCAATACCCGCGTGCTGCCGGGCAATCAGGACTTCGTGGCTGGCGATCAGATCCGTCGACCACCCGCCGGTGGCGGTGGGGGCGGCTCCGGTTCCGGCGCCAGTGATTCCGGCGAAGGCATGGACGAGTTTGCCTTCCAGATCACCCAGGAAGAGTTTCTCAACTACATGTTCGAGGATCTGGCTCTGCCGAACCTGGTCAAGCGCCAGCTCAACGGTCTGGAAGAGTTCAAGTTCCAGCGAGCCGGCATCAGCAATCAGGGTTCACCGGGCAAGGTCAATGTGGTGCGCTCACTGCGCGCGGCCAACGCCCGCCGCACCGCCCTGACCGGCAAAAACCGGCGGCGGCTGCGGGAGCTGGAAGAAGCCATGGCGGCCATCACCAGCGCCACCAACCCCAGCCCCGAGCAACTGATCCGGCTCACACAGCTGGAAGAAGAGGCGCGACAGCTGCGTCAGAAGGTCAAGCGCGTGCCCTGGCTGGACGAGTTTGACCTCAAATACAATCTGCACGTCAAGCAACCCGTGCCGCGTTCCAAGGCCGTGATGTTCTGCCTGATGGACGTCTCCGGGTCCATGGATCAAAGCACCAAGGACATCGCCAAGCGGTTTTTCCTACTGCTCTATTTATTTCTGCAACGCAACTACGAACACACCGAGGTGGTCTTTATCCGGCACCATACCAGCGCCAAGGAAGTGGACGAAGAGGAGTTCTTTTACAGCCGCGAAACCGGCGGCACCATTGTCTCCAGCGCCCTGAAACTCATGGATTCGGTGCTACAGGCCCGCTACCCGGTAGCGGAATGGAATATCTACGCCGCCCAGGCGTCCGATGGCGATAACTGGAACGATGATTCCACCATCTGTCATAAGCTGTTGATGGAGAATCTGATGCCCAAGTTGCAGTATTTCTCCTACATCGAAATTACCAACCGCGAGCACCAGGCCCTGTGGGAGGCATACGAGGA
Source organism: uncultured Cellvibrionaceae bacterium (assembly GCA_964515945.1). GTDB lineage: Bacteria > Pseudomonadota > Gammaproteobacteria > Pseudomonadales > Cellvibrionaceae > CAYQQJ01. Next base: position 2,575 of record CAZEWY010000071.1, on the reverse strand, counting down.
AGTGGCACAGGCCTTCCCGGACACCTTCGCCATGGAAAACCTGCAACAGGCATCCGATATCTATCCTGTATTTCGTCAACTATTTCACAAGAAGGCTGCATGACTGGCAAACCCATTTCAACAGGTTCGGAATGGACTTTTGAACTGATCGAGGAATACGATCGCGCCATAGCCGCCATAGCGGAAGAATACCGGCTGGACACTTACCCCAATCAGATCGAAGTTATCAGCTCCGAACAGATGATGGATGCCTACGCCTCCGTGGGCATGCCCATCGGCTATCACCACTGGACTTACGGCAAACAGTTTCTCAATACCGAGCAGTCCTACAAGCGCGGGCAAATGGGGCTGGCCTATGAAATCGTCATCAACTCAAGCCCCTGCATAGCCTATCTCATGGAAGAAAACACCATGATGATGCAGGCGCTGGTGATTGCCCATGCCTCCTACGGTCACAATTCCTTTTTCAAGGGCAATTACCTGTTCCGTACCTGGACCGACGCCACATCCATTATTGATTACCTGCTCTTTGCCAAGAACTACATCGCTCAATGCGAAGAGCGCTACGGGGTCGCCGCGGTCGAATCCCTGCTGGATTCCTGCCATGCGGTCATGAACTATGGGGTCGACCGCTACAAGCGGCCATCCCCCGTATCCGCCAATCTGGAACGCGAGCGTCAGAAAGAACGCGAGGACTACCTCCAGCGCCAGGTGAATGATTTGTGGCGCACCATCCCGACCGGTGAATCAGGGCACGAGAAACACAACCAGCAGCACTACCCGGCAGAGCCCCAGGAAAACCTGCTGTATTTCTTCGAGAAGAATGCCCCGCTGCTGGAACCCTGGCAGCGCGAAATTCTGCGCATTGTGCGCAAGATCGCGCAATATTTTTACCCCCAGCGGCAGACCCAGGTCATGAATGAAGGCTGGGCAACCTTCTGGCACTACACCATCCTCAATACCCTCTATGATCGCGGCCAGGTCACCGATGGTTTCATGCTGGAATTTCTACAGTCCCACAGCAGCGTTATCTATCAGCCGCCCTATAACAGTCCCTACTTCAGCGGTATCAATCCCTATACGCTCGGCTTCAATATGATGGCCGATATCCGCCGCATCTGCGAAAACCCGACGGACGAAGACCGGGAATGGTTTCCCGATATCGCCGGCAGCGATTGGCTGGAGACACTTCACTTCGCCATGCGCAACTTCAAGGATGAAAGTTTCATCCTTCAATTTCTGTCACCCAAGGTGATTCGCGACCTGAAGCTTTTCGCCATTCAGGATGACGACCGCAAGGACACCATAGGCGTGACCGCCATACACGACGATCCTGGCTATCAGGCCGTTCGCGAAGCCCTGGCGGCCCAATACAACCTGGGCAACCGCGAGCCCGATATTCAGGTCTACAGCGTCGATGTGCGCGGTGACCGTTCACTCACTCTGCGCCACAACCGCAATGGTCGCAAACCCTTGAACAAGGACACCGACGAGGTTCTGCGCCATATCCACCAACTCTGGGGTTTCGATGTTCGCCTGGAGTCACTGCAAAATGGCGAAGTCGCCGAGACCTATGAATGCCCGCCACGGGAGAGCGATTCCGCCGCGTAACAGACCGCCCGCCGTTCAGGCTTGATCCTGAACGGCAGTGCCGTCCGCCGGCTCCACCATCAATCCCTTTGCCCTGATCTTCCCGAGCCGCCGCACCCGTCCCGCCAGCCAGCGCCCGACGTCCTGATAAACCGCCAGCGACAGTACGATCAATGCCGCGCCGAGCGCACCTTTGGACGTCATGACCTCATCGGCAGCATAAATGCCGATCAGCAAGGCAATCACCGGCGTCATCAGCGTGATCAGGGACACCGTGCCCACGCTGCAGTGGCGCAACACGTAGAAGAAAAGCGTGTGACCCACGACCGAGCCGGCGATGACGAGATAGGCCACGCCGCTGATGGATCTCATATCGACACCCGCCGGCAAGCGACCATCCATCAGCCACCAGGTGAACAGGAAACAGGGTGCGGCCAACAGCAGCACACCGGTCGCCTGCCGCAGCGGGTCCACGCCGCCGCCGAGTGACTTGAGCCACACCGAACTCACCCCAAAAAGACCCGCCGAAGCCAGCATACCCACGACACCGAAAACGGCCTTGTCACCCACAGCCATTTGCTCACTGTGAATAAGGGCCAGTCCCGCCAGTGCCATGATCAGCGCCACCACCCGCGCCATGGAGAAAATGTTTTCCCGGAGAAAAAAGTGCGCGAAGACACCGACAAGAAATGGGTAAACACCCATGACCACCGCCATCAATCCCGAGGGAATATATTGCGCCGACCAGTAGACCAGAAGCATGTTGGGGAAAATACCGATGCCGCCGGCGGCAAAGGCTTTCCAGTCCGACCGATGTTTCACCAGCGGTTGGCGCATCGCCGACAAGAGCAGCAAAGATACAATCAACGCAAACACCATGCGCAAGGTAGCCGCCGCCATGAATGACAGGCTGCTGTTACTCCACTGGATCGCCAGAGGCGTGGTGGACCAGATAATGACGACGACAATGTAGGCTAATACCACG
>CAZEWY010000070.1:0-15071 GCA_964515945.1 uncultured Cellvibrionaceae bacterium | reverse complement strand
CCAGCTACCGGCGACGGAGCCGATGTTGATGATGTGGCCGGAGTTTCTGGCCACCATGCCGGGGAGGATGTGTCGGGTTACACGCAGCAGCCCCAGGATGTTGGTGTGCACCATGGTCTCCCAGTCATCCAGCTGCGCTTCGTGCGCCATTTCCAGGCCGAGAGCGAGGCCCGCGTTGTTGATCAGGATGTCGATCTCGCGATGGGTTTGCGGCAGCTTGTCCAGTACGTTTTTTGTGGCTTCCGCATCGGTGACGTCCAGCTGTTCAATATGGACGGCGCATTTTTCCTGCAGGCGGTCGCGCAGCTTTTCCAGCCGGTCTCGCCGCCGGGCAATCAGTACGAGCGAGCAGCCCTGGCCGGCAAATTTTTCGGCGCAGGCTTCACCGAAGCCGGATGAAGCGCCGGTGATGAGGACTGTCTTCGGCATTCGGGCTTCCTCTGCTTAGTCGGCGTCCATTGAGTCCTTCAGTTGTTCACGCTTTTCCTGCACTGCGTCAAAAACCTCGAAGGCCTCTTCACGGCTTTCGAATTCAAACATCTGGTTGATGGTGCAGTGATTTTCCTGGGTCAAGACCTTGTCCGCCGACCCGCCACAGACTTCGTTGAAGTCGCCCCTGAAGGCTGCGCCCATGGATGTCGTCAGATCCAGGCAGCCGGGCAGAACCGTGGCCAGGTAGTAGTTGCGCGTCGCGTCAATGCTGACGACGTCGCCGTCCAGGACACCATAGCCCTGGATGTCGCCTTTTCTGATGCAGGCGCGGCCATTTTGCCCCGTGGCATCTCGCAGCATCTCGCCCATATTGGGCAGGTCGCTGGTGCTGGCGCAGGACGATAGAACGGCAACAAGGGCCGCCATGCCAAGGCTGGTTGGTGCTTTCACGGGGATACCTCCTCTATCAAACGACTCTACGAAAATTGGGCTTCAAGCGCGCGGAGAAATTCCCGGATGCGCTCGGCATTCACACCGACGTCGCCCTTGCCGACGCGGGACTTGCTGCGCACGTCAACCAGGGTGGAGTTCCCGGTGTACTGCAGGCGCACCACCACATCATCCTTGAAGCCGAACCAGAAAGTGGTGTCCGTGGCTTCTATCCGCGCTTGCCATTGCTGCGTCTCGGCCGATACCAGTTCCCAGCCCAATGTGTGGACCAGGTCCTGTGCGCTCCGATAGACCTCATCCAGAGGCGCATTCAATATCAAGGACTCAATATCCGGGTAGGCCTGACGTTGTTGACGCGCGGTGTCGGGTCCGGCGTATTCCGGCGGGTTGGGTGCATTTCTACGCAGCGCCACTATATCCACAAACGCTGGCGGATTTTCCAGATCGGTAGAGATGTCGTGGATGGGCGGAACCGAGCGGGCAGTTTGTATTTGGCTCCAGGGTATGGCGACGGCGCATACGCCGGCTAGTGCTGACACGGCCAGTGCGCCCGCCAGCCGGCTTTTGGGTCTGCGCCAAATGCTGTAACCGATGATCAGGATGATGCTGGCAATACCGAGATACGCGGCCCAGCGCAGCAGCGAGAAGGCCTGGCCAAGCTCGAGCAGATCCAGGCGATAGAGGGGCCCGGCCAGGGCCAATAAAGCCAGCGCGAGAAAACCACCGGCAACACTGAGAGCACAGAGACCACAGAGAATTTTTTTCATGGGAGCGCCTTTTATGAGTAATGGTGATGGGGCATTCCAAACAAGGCAAAGATTAGCGCGTTGAGTTCATGGATCCAAGACATTTAGGTAAATCCGATATCCAGAGACGCTGTTTTTGGCTTGGAGACCTTTCTGGCCGTGGCCCCCCTAATTCAGTTGTCAATCTGGTCTACAGTGGGCAAACTAGACGGTGTGGAGGTATTGGAATCAGTCATGCTACTCGAAGATCTTTATCGTCAAAAGGCCGCTATCGACGCAATGGCACGTCGGTACGGGGCTAGTAGGGTTCGCGTGTTTGGATCTGTTGCGAGAGGCCAGGAACGGCCCGAAAGCGACGTAGACTTCCTTGTGGAATTTCCACCGGGATATGATTTGTTTACGCAGCGCCTGCCTCTGGCGGAAAAGTTGTCGACGCTTATTGGGCGGCGGGTTGATCTGATCCCTGAACACGAACTGAACAGGCATATCCGTCAGCAGGTGTTGAATGAGGCTGTGGATTTATGAATAAGCCATGGCAGCCCTACGCCCTTCACATCCTTGACGCCATAGCGAAATTGCGACGCATAGAGACTCGAGGCGACATTACCGCAGATGAAGTGCTCTATGATGCGACTCTGCGCAACCTCCAAACCCTATCCGAAGCAACCCAGCTATTGCCGGATGAATTAAAACGGAAACATCCTGAGATCCCCTGGCGGGAAATCAGCGGTTTTCGCAATATTCTGGTCCACAATTATTTGGGCGACATTGACCCAGTAACGGTTACATCTGTTGTGAATAAACATTTGCAGCCACTCGAGGATTGTCTACAAGATAGCTTACAAGATTCATCCCATCTTTAATCGTCCCCCTGCGGCCTCGCTCCATCTCTTATAACCGCCCCAGTGCCCGGCTGAGTTCCTCCTTGTCAGTCAGATCCAGGCGCAGTGGCGTGATGGACGCCATGCCATTTTGCACCGCCCAGCGGTCGGTGTCTTCCTCGGTTTCCTCTATGGGCACGACGGTGAACCAATAGTGCTGTCGGCCCAGGGGGTCCTTGCCGGGCGTTACGTGTCCGTCATAGTGCCTTACGGATTGTCGGGTCCAGCGCCGGCCCTTGGGGCGGGGTGGGAAATTGACGTTGAGCAGCGGAAAATCATAGCCATTGAGCAGCTCAGCCAGAACCTGGCGGACGCAGGGCTTCATGACTTCAAAATCGGGGTCTTCATCGTCTATGTTGGCGCTCAGGGCGATACCTCTCAAGCCCAGAAGCGCGGCCTGCTTGGCGGCGGCCAGAGTGCCGGAATGCCAGCAGGAGTTGCCCAGGTTGGGCCCCATATTGATGCCGGACAGTACTATGTCGACATCTGGCCAGCGCGAGGCCCCGAGCGCGACGCAGTCCGCCGGTGTGCCATTCACGCGGTAAGCCTCGAAACCGCGAATGGGTGTTTTCTTGTAGGTGAGCGGTCGGCTGGCCGTTATCGCGTGACCCATGGAGGACTGTTCAACGTCTGGCGCCACTATCCGCACTTCACCGAATTCCACAGCCACCTGGGCGAGTGCCAGAATTCCGGGGCTGTAAATGCCATCATCATTGGCGATTAAAATACGCATAGTGATTCCCTCTTCTTTACGCGAGAAAATATCCGGCAAAGCCCTGACAGTTCCCTTACAAAAAATCTACACAATAAGCGTTCGCCGGTCGCCCGTTTGAATGGTGAAGACCTGCTCTTGGCTGGAGCTTAGACTCTTGTCGTCGATATGAATTTCAGCGGCGGGGCATTTCAGCTCCACTTTTTTGCCCGATATCCGCGTGAAACTGCTGTATGACTTGCGACCAAGGCGGACGGCTGCGAGATACTGCGTTAATTTGGCCCTTTCATCACTGTGGACGAGCACCAGTTCCAGTAACCCGCTGCCTGGATCCTTGCCGGGGGCAAGTTCCAGTCCGGGACCGATATGTGAAATATTCATGGCTTCGACCAGCAGGTAGCGGCCGGACAGGTCCCGCCCGTCGATGTGGATTTGGTAATCCGATGCCTCGAATTGCTCCAGCAGGGCGCAGAGCGTCTCGACCCGGTAATGGAGTTCTTCGTGGCCATTGCTGAACGCCGACTGGCGCACTGGCTTGTCGGATTTGCCGGAGCCAATCAAGCGGGTCAGCAAACCGCAGCCGACGGATTCAAGAAAATGTTTTTCACAGTCCGCGCCCGAAAATGTCCCGACACACAGGCTCTTGCTGTTCGTCTCGATGGTTGCCTGCGCGAACCCGCGCAAAGGATGCCTGAGCAGGTTCGGCATGTCCGTAATACCCAGGCTGTGGGCGATATTGTTGGCAATGCCCAAGGGGATGATTGTCAGGGGTACCTTAGTCTCGAGAAACTTTCCAACCATTTTCGAAACTGTCCCGTCGCCGCCGGCCACGGCGACCAGATCGTAGTCTGGGTCCTTCAGATCGTCGTCGGGTGACGCCAGGACAACCTGGTGACCAGCCTCTTCCATGGTGCGTATCAGAGGCTTTTCGGGGCGTGAACCCAGGCCGGCGTTGGGGTTGTGAACGAGGAGTACGCGCATGTGGGTGAGAGGTAATCCTGGCTGTGCACGGCGTGGTGCTATTGCGCATTTCGACCCTTTCCCGCGCAACAATGTTCACTCTCTCGATTCCGCCAAGCATGGCACAGCCCCCGCTCAAGCCCCTATAATGCCTGCACTTCTATAACACTAGCGAAACTTTTTGGGGCGGGACATGACGGCAACCGACGTCACATTGGCGGAATACGGCACAAATGGCGGCTATAAGCTCTACCTTACGGAGTTAAACAGCCCGAGCATTGAGGTGGCGTGATGTCCGCCACCGATCAGCGCGCAGACACGGATGATTACCTGGAACTCTTTTTGGGTGACAGGCCTCTGCTGGATACCCGGGCACCGGTGGAATTTGCCCGGGGTGCCTTTCCCGGTGCGGTGAATCTGCCGCTGATGACGGACCATGAGCGGGAAGAGGTCGGCACCTGCTATAAGGAACGGGGCCAGCAGGCAGCGATCGAGTTGGGTCACCGGTTGGTGCAAGGTGAGGTGAAGGCACAGCGCGTCGCGGCTTGGCTGGACTTTGCCCGGCGGCACCCGGATGGCTATCTCTATTGTTTTCGCGGCGGCTTGCGCTCGCAAATCTGCCAGCAGTGGCTGACCGAGGCCGGTTGCGATTATCCCCGCGTGGTCGGCGGTTACAAAGCCATGCGACGTTTCCTGATCGACAGCCTGGAACGCATCTGCCGGGAGCGCCGCTTTGTGCTGGTGGCGGGGCGCACGGGGGCGGCCAAGACGGAACTCCTGCAGACGCAGCTGAATAGTGTCGACCTCGAAGGCCGCGCCCACCATCGCGGCAGTGCCTTTGGCCGACGGGTGGGCGGCCAGCCCGCACAGATCGATTTCGAGAATGCTCTCGCCATCGACTTGGTGCGCCAGCACCACCGTCTCGGGGACCAGGCGATTCTGCTGGAAGATGAAGGCCACTATATCGGCCGCTGCACACTGCCGGACCCTCTGCGGGCGGCCATGCTGCAGGCGCCTTTGGTCGTGGTGGAAGTAGATCTCGAAGCCCGGGTCGAGCATTCCTTCAAGAATTATATTCTGGATAATCTGGCGGACTGGCGGCAAGAGTACGGCGCGGAAGAAGGCTTCCGATATTTCGCCGAGGATCTGCGTCAGTCCCTGGCGCGGGTTCGCCGGCGTCTGGGCGGTGTGCGTTACGAGCAGCTTGCCCAACTCATGGACGTGGCCATCGAATCCCACAAAAAGGGCAATGAAGAACTGCATCGCGAGTGGATTCGGCCGCTGCTGCGCGATTATTACGATCCCATGTACGACTATCAGTTGCGGCAGAAAACGGGGCGCGTGGTATTTCGGGGCGGGTCGGATGAGGTCTCGGGTTATCTGAGAAACCTCTAATTAAACCCGGGCCGGCGCCTGAATCTGTTACCAACGGGTTGGAAGTGGCTGCCTCGGGATGTATCATGCCGCCCCCAATTCAGGAGGCGTTGATGAGCCGATCAGACAGTCCGTCGGGTATTTCCCATGAGCCTTTGCCGGTTTCCCCAGCCCTTGCGGAAACCCTGCCAGAGGGTAAATCTCCGGTGGTTTTGGGGGTGGATCGGCGTCTGATCTGGGCGAGCGTGCTGGCCATAGGCCTGGGCCTGCTGGCGGCGCCCGTCGCCAAGTTGCTGATTGAACTGATTAATTTGTGCACGCAATTATTTTTTTACGGGCACTTATCCACTGACGAAGTGAGCCCCGCCCGTCATCAACTGGGCGCCTGGGTGATTCTGATCCCCGTGCTGGGTGGGCTGATTATCGGCACCATGGCGCGCTGGGGTGCCAGTGCCATTCGCGGTCACGGCATTCCCGAAGCCATGGAGCAGGTGCTGGTCAACCAGAGCAGGATTCCCGCCCGCATTACCTTCCTCAAACCCCTGTCTTCGGCTATCTCGATTGGTACCGGTGGTCCCTTTGGTGCCGAAGGGCCTATTATCGCCACTGGCGGCGCGCTCGGGTCCTTTCTCGGGCAACTGCTGCACGTGACGGCTTCCGAGCGCAAGACACTCCTGGCTGCCGGGGCGGCCGCAGGCATGGCGGCGGTATTCTCCGCGCCGGTTTCCGCCGTGCTGCTGGCGGTGGAACTGCTGCTGTTTGAATTTCGCGGGCGCTCCATCATCCCGGTGGCATTGGCCACTGTCTCCGCCGTTGGCATGCGTTATCTGCTCCTGGGTACGGAGCCGGTATTCCCCATGGAGACTGTGGCGGTGGCGAGCGGCCCGGCCATTCTTTGCTATGCCTTGCTGGGGTTGTCGGTCGGCCTGCTCAGTGTGCTGGTCACCCGCATCCTCTATATGATCGAAGACGGTTTTGAAAAACTGCCAGTGCACTGGATGTGGTGGCCGGCTATCGGCGGCCTGGTTGTGGGCGTGGTCGGTTATCTGGCGCCAGCCACCTTTGGTGTGGGCTATGACCAGATTCGCGCTATCCTCAACGGGCAACTGGCACTTTCCGGGCTGGCATTTCTCTGCGTGATGAAATTCATTTCATGGTCCGTGGCGCTCGGCAGCGGCACTTCGGGCGGCACGCTCGCGCCACTATTTATTATTGGCGGCAGCTTTGGTGCTTGCATCGCGCTGCTTTTGAATCAGGTCTTTCCCGGCCTGGGCGTGGATGTGGGCATGGCCGCCCTGGTGGGTATGGCGGCCATGTTTGCCGGGGCGTCCCGCGCCTTCCTGACATCGGTGATATTCGCTCTGGAAGCCACCCGTCAGCCCAATGCGCTCCTGCCTTTGCTTGCAGCCTGTGCCGCCGCCTATCTGCTTTCCAGCCTGCTGATGCGCAACACCATCATGACCGAGAAAATCTCCCGCCGCGGTGTGCGGGTGCCGGATGAATATACGGCTGATCCGCTTGCACGGGTGCTGGTCGAAAGCGTTTACACACGGGAGCCGGTAACTCTGAAGGGCAGCGATACGCTGGAAACCGTTCGGGATCTGCTGTTCAGTGGAGCCAGCTACACCCGTCATCAGGGCTTCCCCGTAGTGAGCGATGAGGGGTTGCTTCTGGGGGTTCTCACGCGGCGGGATCTGATGTCGCTGGACGCGCCACCGTCGGTTGCCGTTGAGAGCCTGATAACCCGCAAGCCGATGACGGTCCTGCCGTCCCACAGCATCCGCTACGCCGCCGATCTCATGGCCCGCACGGACCTCGGTCGACTGGTGGTGGTTGATGCCCGACGGCCGAACCAGGTGCTCGGCGTCCTCACCCGTAGCGATGTTCTGCGCGCTCACCGGGGGCGCCTCGATGAGCAGAGCCGTAAATATAGGCATTTTCGGTTGGGGGGTTAGTCACTCGAACCCACGCCAATCAATGCCTGTGTCTCGCTGTCCAACTGGTGAACTCAGACGGTTTCAGGGCATAGCGTGCAAGAACGCCCTCATGTAGGCGTCGGAGTTCCTCTACAATCAATGCCTGCACATTGTCGCGCTCGCTCTCGGGAACGCGTGCCACAACAGCCTGTTGAATGCTGGTTAGCGGGTCATGATCGGGCTGCGTTACCACGTCCCGGATTGCCTGTTTGATGAGGTCCCGCCAAGCCAGGCGAAGGGGGTCAGGCTCGGCCAGTTCCTGTTTGATGGCCAGGTATTCCTGAGTCGAACGTTCATAGGCCCAAACGTACAGGTCGCGCAGCAGTTCCACTCTGGTCATTTCGTACACGCCGAGAATGGCGCGGCTGTACGCGTGCTCAGGTACATCGAGAAATGTCAGCGGGCACAGATTGGCGCGGAATAGCGGCAGGTTTGCGGCCAGTCGGGACGTACGTTTGTTGATGTCGGCAAATGGTTGCAGATAGGGCAAGTGCACCATCATGAAAAAAGACTGCTCGAACGGGTCGACAATCTGGTTGGCCTTGCTCAATAGTACATCCAGCAAATCATCAATCTGTTGCGGCGTCGACAAGGGATGATAGACGCTCTTACCGATCTCCACGGCATGCTGGCGGGTTCGCCCTTCGTTGGCAGGATTGGGCAGGAGGTTTTCCGCCAACGCGCTGTGCAGGTTCATCAACGTGTAGCGATTGAACTCGGCACTGTTGATGTTTTCGACCAAAAGTTCGATGGCTGTCTTGTGATTCAGAATCATCTGGGTTTCTATAGCCGCCTTGCCTTGTGCCGCTTTGCCGTGCTCAATGAGTTCGCGCGTGTCGAGCCGGGAGTAGGTATTACCTTCAAGATGGCTCGATGCCCAGGACAAATCGATCAGCAGCCGACTTAGAATGGCGCGGCTATAGGTGCCCGCCGGTGCCTCGATCTGGAGTGTGCAGCCGGTTTTGTGCAATTGTCGTCGCAGAGGTTCGGGCAGATACCAAGTCTGGTTTGGCTGGTAGGCTTCGAGAAAGTCCCGCTGATAGCCCACTGGCTTGCGTGCTTCGAGGGGCTGGTCGATATAGGCCAGAATATCCTTGCTGTCGGCCGATAATGGAATGAAATCAGAAAACTTCTCGGTCGGTTCAGCTATGGGCTCGGCCATTGAAGGGAAGTAGCGGCGAGCACGTCCTTGGCCTCTTGCGTCGATGCGCCCGGCCGCGATCATCTGGCTGATCAGTCGTTGGGCGGTACGGCGTGCGACCAGAGGATGGCGGACCAGCAACTCGGCAAGAGTGAGCCCGGCCGGGAATTTTTGAATGCTCTGCTGCAATTCATCGCTCGTTGACATGATTGACTTGGCGCCGTTTTGGATTGATATGGCGCTATTGTGGCGCAGTTTCCAGAGTTGCGCCAGTATCTGGCGCAGTTCGGCTTGGGGTATTGGTGGGTGGAACTGCGTCCGCGTTCGGTCGCTTGGCGCTACTCGAATCGAAAAAGGCCACCCGCTCAGGAGTGGCCTTTTCCCTGGTTGACCGGATTCACCGGTCTGGCGGGCACGAATAATCCACTACCACTGCCAAACCTGATCAACACTGTCGTAGAGTCCGGCCAGCGCATCGCGGCCAATCACTTCAACACCAGTCTGGGTTGGCAGGTCCGCCAGGCCGCGTTCTTCCAGGTCTTCCCGCAGGGCGTAGACGGCAATGCCCTTGCTGACCAAACGGCCAATATCCTGAGTGAGGTCCGCCGGCTGACGCTGCTGCCAGTCGCCGAGTTTCAGCGCGGGTTGCGCCTGGGTTTGGGTGACGTACTGCACGCCATGGCCGGTCAGCAACACCTGTACATCGGCGCCAGCGCCCACCATGGATTGTGTTAGCCACAAAATGGTGTCGTCCTGTTCTTCTACCGTGGTTCGAAAACCCTGATCTATCACTTGTAATACTTTCATGGGAAGCCTCGTCTTGTTTATCGCGTGCCGATGGTCAATGTATTGTCGGATTCACTGGCATAGCGCCAGAGGTCGGCGGGGCCACCGCGGCCACAGCCATCGATGACGTCATTGACGCCGCGCTCGTCAACGCAGAGTCCGCAGTTCACCCATTCAAAAGACAGTGATTTTTCCTTGGCCTTGCGTTGCAAAGCGGCTATCCAGTCCTTGGTCAGGGGATGTTCTTCCTGCTCGGTGTCGCGACCGTGTACGGCGTTGCCGTGGGGCTGCTGGCGGGAAAAGGCCAGCGCAACGGCGCCCTCATAGGCAAACACGCGCACATTGGCGCCTTTTTCCAATACGATATCGAGCAGGCGGAAAAACGTGATGGTGCGTTCGTTTTCGAAGGGTGGATCCATGAAGGCAAAGGTTAAAGTCTTGGTTGTCATAGTTGACTCCTGATTCTGTTATTGGATAGCTGGCGTAACGATGGCCCGATAAATTCCTAGTTCCAGATGACCTTGTGGCCGGCGAGCATGGCGTCCACAACCATTTCCAGTTCACCGGCCTGGACACCGGCCTTGAGCTGGTTGGTGTCGATCTGCCGCTGGGTGAGTGCCAGGCTATCGGCCAGAATGCTGACGGGTGCCTTGGTGAGCGCATCGAAGGCTTCGCAGCGCGCGCCACGCCGGGCGGGAGTAACGCCGTTTTGTACCAGCAGTACCCGCACGTTGTTGCCGGCATTGGCAAGACGAATGGCGAGGTCATACTGAGCGCCGGTTCGGGTTTCGGTAAAGGGATCCTGACTTTGTATGAACAGGTATTCAGACATAATGGTTTCCTCTGTGTTGATTATTGGACGGACGACTTCAGTAGGCCGCTGCGCACCAGAAAGTCGCCGAAGGTTTCCTCCGGCTGACGTTGCGCCGCAAACCGTGCAAACAGTGGATCCAGCAGTTCCAGAATTTTTTCTTCGCCGACGTTGCCGGCGTAGAGTTGCGTCAAACGGTCGCCATGAAAACTGCCTCCCAGATACAGATTGTACAAGCCCGGTGCGCGGCCGGTGAGGGCTATCTCGGCGAGATAGGGGCGGGCGCAGCCATTGGGACAGCCGGAGATGCGCAAGGTCATGGGAATTGTTTGCAAGCCATGCACAGCCTTGAGCCGGTTGAAGCGTGTCAGGAAGTGCGGCGTGTAGCGCTCGGCTTCCGCCATGGCCAGACCGCAGGTGGGAAACGCCACGCAGCTTATAGTATGGGCGACCTGATTATCCGGCGTCAGACGTTCGCTCAGCCCCAGATCGTCCAGGCGCCATTTGGACTGCTCCAACTCATAATCCCCGATGTGGGTGATTTGCAGGTTCTGGTTGGTGGTCAGGCGAATGCGCCCGCCGAACTGCTGAAAAAAACCGTTCAACTGGCTGCGCAGGGCGCCTTCGATGCGGCCGCTCTCGATATAGAGGGTGGCGTGCCAGAGGCCGTCATCCCCCCGCTGCCAGCCCAGGCGGTCGCCGTTCTGGGTGAACTTGAAATCCCGCGCCGCTGCCAGGGGCTCGCCGCGCCTTTGTTGCAGCTCGTCCAGAAACCAGTCGATGCCGAGCCGGTCCAGGGTGTACTTGAAGCGGGCGCGGTGGCGGTCCTGGCGGTCACCGAAATCCCGCTGAATCATCATCACGGTTTCGGCAAAGGCGGGGGCTTCGTCGGCGGGAATAAAACCCACCTGTTCGGCCAGACGCGGATAGCTATCTTCGCGGCTGTCCAGCTGGCCCATGCCGCCGCCAACGCACACGTTGAAGCCGATAAGCTCGCCGTCTTCGACAATGGCAATCAGCCCCAGGTCCTGACCGTAAACGTCAATGTCGTTGATCGGTGGTATGGCGTAGCCAACCTTGAATTTGCGCGGCAGGTAGAGTGGCCCGTAAGTCGGATCCTCCTCGTCCTTGACCGGCTGCGGCTGCTCGTACCAGATTTCCGGGTAGGCGCCGGTTTTGGGGATCAGCCGATTGCTGGTGGCTTTGGCAATGGCGCCCACCCGGGCATGAACGGCCGAGAGATAGGGATTGGCTCCGCAAACCACGCCACGGCTGTCGTCGCCGCAGGCGGCGATGGTATCCAGGCCGATGTCCCGCACCGCTTGCATCATCGAGCGCAGGTTCGGCTTGCGAATCCCATGCAGTTGCACCGTCTGCCGGGTAGTGATGCGAATGCCGCGCTCGGCATATTTGTGGGAAATATCATCCAGACCCAGCCACTGCTCCGGTGTCAGCACGCCGCCGGGAATACGCAGGCGCACCATGAACTGATAATTGGGTTCCAGTTTGCGTTGCAGACGACCGGCGCGCAGGTCACGGTCATCCTGCTGATAGATACCGTGAAACTTCATCAGCAGGGGATCATCGCCGGGCACGGCGCCGGTGATGGGATCTTTCAGGCCTTCGGCAATATGACCGCGCAAATAGCGACTGCGGGCTTTCAGCTGCTCGTTGTCGTGCAGTGATTCGACCGGTTGCGTGATATCACAGGTGCGAATGACGTCGTTAATTTTCATGGCTCGCCCCTAGTAAAGATTGCGGTGAATGCGCTTGGCTTGCGCGAGTTGCTTCCAGGCCGGCGATTCCTGCTCTGCGTCGTAGTGCGACTGAAGCGCCTTTTCACATTCCGTCAGGGGATCCTTGTCGCCGCACAGATAAAGGTGAGCGCCGCGTTCGAGCCAGTCGCCCAGGGTGCCCACCTGTTCGAGGAGCGGGTCCGCCAAAGTGCGCTCCGGGTGATCCTGATAAAAGGCCGTATCCAGTTTTTGAATCACGCCCTGTTTCGATGCTTGCTGCCAATCCAGTTGATAGAGAAAGTCGTCCTCAAAGCTGCGTTCACGAAATACCAGCCAGCAGGGATGGCTGCGGTCGCTCTCGATGATCTGCTGGACAAAGGCGCGGTAGGGCGCAATGCCGGTGCCGGAGGCCACAAGAATCAGCGGCACGTCTTTCTGTTCCGGCAGATGGAAACGCTTGTTGTGGTGGGGGTAAACGCGCAGGGTTTCGCCGGGTTGCAGTTGGCGCAAGTAATCAGAGGCGATGCCATCCAGCGTGGATTGGTTCATCTCATAGCGAAAGCGTTTTACTGTCAGATGCAACTCGTCGGAGTCCGGGCCGGTGAAATTGGCAATGTCATACAGGCGAGGTTGCAATGGCCGCAGGCTATCCACCAGTTGCTGTGCCTCCGGATTGGCAGGATAGCGCCGCAACAGGTCGAGTATCTGGGTATTGCGCAGGAATTCCCGCCGGGCTTTTGTCTCGGCTTCGGCCTGCTTTAAAAGACTGGCGTCCTGGCTTAGCTGTGCCCATTCGGTGAGAAAATTCTGGCTCGGAATTGTCAGGTCCAGATGTTCCCGCAGGGCTTCCACCAGGGGTAGAGCGCGGTTGTTGAGCATCACCGCCTGATCGCCGGCCAGGCCGGTGGCGTCGAGCACGGCGGCAACCAGGGCCGGCGGATTGTGGGGCAGCACGCCGACGGCATCGCCCGGTTCCAGAAGGAAATCCGGCTGGTCCAGCAAGAGTTCGAGATGATGAACCGGTGATTCGCGGCTTTCGTTGCTCAGACAGATATTTTCCAGCACCTCAATGGTGAGAGGATTCTGTTTGCTGTAGGTGTTCCTGGCTGTTGCCGTCGGCAGGTTGATTACTGAGGCCGCAGGTGCGGCTTGCGCGGAAGAATCGGGTAGCGCCGATAGTACCTGCTGGGTCCATTCCCCGGCAGGCTTGTCAAAATCCACATCGCAATCCCGCCGCTCGACCAGGGGCTCGCCGCCGAGCTCTTTCAGTCGCTCGTCCAGCTTCTGGCCCGTGGTGCAGAAATTTTCGTAACTGCTGTCACCGAGAGCCAGGACGGCATATTTCACACCTGTCAGCTTCGGTGCCTGTTCGGACATCAGCGTTTCATAGAAGGGCGCTGCCGGCTCCGGGGGATCGCCATCCCCGTGAGTGCTGCAGATCACCAGCAGGTAATCCAGGCGTGCCAGGGCGCGCGGCTTGATATCCGCGAGGGAACTCAATTGATAATTGATGTTCCTGGTCCGCAGCAGGTTGCCCAGCTTGCCAGCCAGGGCTTCGCTGTTGCCGGTTTCGCTGCCATAAGCAATCAGGGTTTTGGACGTGCTGGCCGGAAGACTGGCCGGCGCGGCGGCAGGCGCCTTGCGCGCTGCCAAAAAGCCGCTCAGCCAGAGAGACTGGTGGTCGTCCAGCTTGTCCAGCAGTTGGTGAATATGTGCCCACTGCTCATCGGAAAAGAGGTGAGGGATGGGGTTGACGTTGCGAGTAAAGTCGAGAGTTGTCATGGGCAGGAGTATGCCCCTTTAGGTTAAACCAAAATAATGAAATATAATGCTGATTAATATCGAAAATATTGAATTGAGCAGCCGACCCCGCATGTTATGGATATAGAACTGGCGCGAACCTTCCTGGAAATTGTACGTAGCGGCAGCTTCATGTCCGCCGCCGAGCATCTGCATATTACCCAGACTACCGTCACCGCCCGCATTCACAACCTGGAAGGCTTGCTCGGCTGCCGGCTGTTTGTGCGCAACCGCAGCGGCGCCAGCCTGACCGATAACGGGCGGCACTTTGTCAGCCATGCCAATCAGCTGGTGCAGACCTGGGAAGCGTCCCGGCGGGAACTGCCATTGCCGGAAGGCAGTGGCGAACTGGTATCCATCGGCTGCGAGACCAGCCTGTGGGATCCGCTGCTGTCGCGCTGGCTATCCCGCCTGGCCCAGGACTCCCCCGGCCTGGCTGTGCGGGTCGAGGTGGGCGAGCGCGATGCGTTGCAGAAAAAACTGCAACTGGGGGTGATCAATGCCATTCTGGTGCACCAGCCGGAGTACTGGCCGGGCATCCAGGTGCAGCAGCTTCTGGAAGAAAAGCTCATCATGGTCAGCGCCAGCCGTGGTGCCGAGCCCTACGTTTATATCAACTGGGGCGAGACCTTTCGGCAACAGCATGACGCAGCCCTGCCGCACTATACCCGCGCCAGCGTCACCATGAACCTCGGTCCCCTGGCACTCCAGTACCTGCTGGATAACGGCGGCAGCGGCTATTTTCGCACCCGCGTGGTACAGCGGCATCTTGATAATGGAACACTCAAGCGCGTGCCGGACTCCCCCGAATTCTCCTATCCCATCTACCTGATGTACCACCCGCAATCCGAGGCGCAGGCCCTGGAGCCGGTGTTGCTGGTGTTGCGCCAGGTGCTGGCCGAGGATGCGGGCTGGTCGTGAACCCGCCTTTTTTATCGTCTATCCCCGCTTACCCCACTCAGTGTTCTTTCCCCTTTATAACCAAATGATAATTTCCTTTCTCCTGGCCAAACCTTTTTTGATTAACGTCGCAGGGGTATAGACATAGTCATCTTGACTATATACTCTAGGGCACGGTCAAAATTTGACTCGCAGTATCAATATCCTGTCACCAAGCCGCGCTTGCGGTCTGGGACGTATAAAAATATTACCAGGAGATAATATGAACACCACCCAAGAAATATCCAAATCTCTCGGAAACTTGAAGCGCATCCTAACAGGCTGTTGAAATTCCCCTGCATGGGTACCGGCTTTGGTAAAATAGCG
>CAZEWY010000069.1:0-15204 GCA_964515945.1 uncultured Cellvibrionaceae bacterium | reverse complement strand
CCCGCTATTTTACCAAAGCCGGTACCCATGCAGGGGAATTTCAACAGCCTGTTAAGCAATGACGCCGTTTCTCCATGGGCCTTCCAGGTTGTTAACACCCATCAGGCGCGCAATATCCCCGAAAAGCTCATGAGTACCGTAAATACTGTTGCCATTATTATCACCATCGCCACAGGTGATGACACGGCCCATTTGCAGGCTGCCGCCCGCGCCACCGGCAAGGGTCACGGAACCGGCACCGCCGCCGTGTTGGGAACCATCGCCAACTTCCGAAAACAGCACGACTAAGGTATCGCTGAGAATACCTTTGGCTTGCAGTTGTTCCAGCGTATAAGCCAGCAGCGAGTTGTACCAGCGCACCTGGGCGTGATGAGTCACAAGCCCAGGTTTGTGGGAGGCATTATGGCTGGTAAATTCATTGTAGCTGCGGGGCACGGAGGCGACGGGTGTACCGAACGCCTGGAGCCCCCTGGCGATACCTAACTGCGCCATCGCCCAACATTCGTCGTCCCAGCCGTGATGCACCAAGCCTCCATTTTCGTCGCCCTTGGATATTTGCAAGGTGGCTACCCGGTGCAAACCGCAAGAAAAAGCCCCCACGATAGTATCAACTTGCGCGCGCGCCACATCGGGAAAGATGGCGTATTCATCCTCTGTCAGTGGACCCGAACTGAAAGCCGCAGGATCACTGATGACGTTCGTATTGAAACCGCATTCACCCACCTGCATACCGGCCTGGTCACGCAAGCTCAGCAGTGCATCAGTGTGCCTGTCCAGTTTCGACTGGCGGCTCGCTTCCATAGTGGCGCTGGCCAGCTCGTCGAAGTCTGCAAGAATGGTATCGTACATGCTCCGTTTCAGGTCGGAGATGCCACCGCCGTCGCCAATCCGCAAGCCGAGCTTTTCCGCAGCATCGCGCGGGTCGTTATTGGGAATGTCCCGGTTGTTGGTATTAACACCCCGTGCCTTGGAAACGATCATAGCTTTGTCGCTACCGGTGCGCACCCCCAGGCTCAAAACGCCTTGATTACCCAACTGCTCGGCAATCAAGTGGTCAATACTGGCGCTGCCGTCGCTGATGGCATTGTCGCCGGTGAGAATGCCTCTGATGTCATTTTTGTGCGCACCGGCACCCTGACCAATATTGAGGTAGAGGTTTTTGAACACAATCATATGATTGTGCCAGGGCTGCAAGGCACCCAGACCAAAGCTCAGTTCATCGGTGGTGGCAATGGCACCATTGTCCTGGGTTGGCCTCCAGGTTGGGGGATGTACGCCGTTGGGCATGTACATAAAGAGTACGCGACTGGCGGCGCCGGTCTGGGCAAACGCGGACTGCCCCAACATTTGCCCGGCAAAGGGCAGCAGCATACCGGCTTTCGCCAAGCCCATCAGGAATTTGCGTCGTGAAGTCTTTGTCATATTGCTCATAGTATTAACTCCCAATTCGGTTAGCGACGCAGAATGAAGCTGTCGGAGGTTGCATAATCGATCAACATATCTTTCATGCCGCCGCCATTTCTGAGGTCGGCGCTGTAAGCGCGAATGACTTTTTCATCACTCTCGGTATGCTCTTCGCGGCCCACTGCATAGCGGTAGAACTGTCGTGAGAAACAGGCGGAACCCTGTCCACTGCCAGCGATCAACCCCGCCAGTTCGGGTACGCTGTAATAGTCGTAACTGGAGCTGTCGGGGTCCATGACCGTCTCCGGCGAATAGAGGCTCTTGATGGAGCCGCTCGCGTCGATAGTGGCTGTGTCACCATTGCCCAAGGTCTCGATGGTGCGGAAAAGTGCGTCGCTGCCGAAACTTTCGAAGCCGAAGCCGACGCCGTCGATAAACTGGTGACAGGTGTGGCAGGCCGGGTCGCTGGTGTGGCGCGCGGTCGCCTCGCGGTTGGTGTCCGTGGGTTCAAACTCCACGTTGAAGTTGGCGGCTGCCGGCGGCGGAAATTCCTGACACATAAACATCTCGCGTACGAACACACCACGCTTGATGGGCGACGGATTGATGGTACTGGTGCGCGACGCCAGGAAGCTGCCGTGGCCCAGCAAACCCGCGCCGGAACGCTCGTCGCCGCCGGGATAGTAGGCCTGGGTCCAGTCGCTGACCGGAGCCATGCCATAGTGAGCGGCCAGCTCGGCGTTGACGTAGGTGTAGTTGGCCGTCAGCAGAGTGTTGAAGGACAGATTGTCCTTGATACTTTCCACCACAAAGCGTGTGGTTTCTTCCTTGAAAGCTGAAACCAGGGTTTCACTCTCGATGGCCGGGAAGGCATAGCGGTTGTGGATCAACCAGCCCGAAACGAAGCGGCGCAGGCCGCGCTCGGCGCGCGGGTCATTGAGCAGGCGGGTGACCTGCTCTTCAATGTCCAGCGTGCCACTTTCCGCCGCACTGAGCAGGATCTCGTCCGGCGTGGTGACCCAGAAGGTGTAGGACAGCAGCGTGGCTATTTCGTAATCCGTCAGGCGGTAGAGGCCGGTAGCCGGGTCCAACTCACCCATTTCAGAGCGGTACATAAAATGGGGCGACATAAGCAGGGCCTGCACCAGGGTGCGACCGCCATCCACACTGTCATACAGGGCAAGATAGTCGTTGATCTCGGCACTGTTCAGGGGGCGGCGGAAAAGTTTCCGACCCAGCTTTTCGACCACGCAGTAGTTGTCGCCACAGCCACTGGCCAGGCCGCCAAAGCCGTATTGAGTGATCGCCTGATCGGCGATATCCGCCGCTGCCATCTCATACCCGAGGGTACGCTCGTTGTTCAAGCTGAGCGTCGACGAGGTTGTGAAATTATGGAAGGTGCCATCCGCCGGCACCGTACCCATCAATGAATCAGCGAAGTTGATGCCGAAAATATCACGTACGCTGTTGAGATATTCCTCTTTGGTCAACAGACGCAGGTTGCGGGTATCCACATTGGAACCATCGCACTCGTGGCCGGTGCAGGCACCATTGCCCGCTTGCCAGGCGTCAGCGAGAATCATGGCGGCAATATCGTAGGCACAGTCACCGGGGTTGGTGCCAGCACAGGCGGCGGCATTGCCGTCGGGCATAAAGTCGCTGATGTAGCTGGACAGAAGGCTCAGGTTCCAGGTGCTGTCCTCGTGCATCTGGTTAAGCGCGGTGGCAAGGCCACCGGCGCCATTGTCGCCATGGCAACTTGCACACTGCCCGGCGTAAAGGTCGCGCGCCTGCTGGTGGCCGTCATCGGTGCTGGTGAATTTGGCTTGCAGCGTGAGGTTGTGCTCGGGGATCAGCACCTGTATCACCGGCTGCGCGGGGTCGCTGACGATAGTGGCAATGCCGTCGCCACTCCAGCCGGTAAAGGCGGTGCCGAAGGGCGGCGAGTCCGCCGTGACCGTCACCACGGAGCCTACCGGGAAGTCGCGCTGATCGCCGGGCGTGGTGCCGTCAATCACCGCCAGGCGATAGATTTCACCGCCCACGCCACCACCGTTCCACGGCGTCCATGCACCATTGCTGTAACTGGCGGATTCATTCGCAGTCAGGTCGCCAGTCTGTGCGCCATTGCCGTTGGTGAAGATAACGTTGGTAGTGCCGTTGTACAGATTTTCGGGCGGCACAACGTAGGTCCACCAGCCGTTTTCATCCGGTCCATTCATCGGCAAACCCGGCCAGGGCACCACTTCAATGTTATTGCCGTTTTGCACGGTCCACAGGTAGATGTTGACGTTAGCCCAGCCGTTCGGGTTGTCGTAGCGCAAGGCCAGGCCCGGCACGCCTTCGGCAATGGTTTCGCTAACAGTAAGGCCTTGATAGCTGGCCTGCACCACCGCAGCGCCAGCGGTCAGGCGCGTGAGTAAGCCGTCACTACTGATGGACACGGCGTCGCCACCGCTGGTGATGGCCCAGGTCACCTGACCATAGAGGTTAACCGGGCTACCGTCCGCATGGCTGCCGAAAGCCGCCAGTTGCTGGGTGTCGATGAGCACCACATTACCCGGCGCAATGCCGAGGCTGACAATGGAGGTGGTGTCTATAACGGTCAGTGTCACACTATCGGTATAGCCGTTGGCCTGGGCGGTGATGATGGTTGTACCCACGCCGGCGGCCACCAGGGTGACCGTGCTCCCGGAAGCGCCATCGACTGAAACTACGGCGGGGTCACTTGAGGTCCAGAACA
Organism: uncultured Cellvibrionaceae bacterium; assembly: GCA_964515945.1. Lineage (GTDB taxonomy): Bacteria > Pseudomonadota > Gammaproteobacteria > Pseudomonadales > Cellvibrionaceae > CAYQQJ01. The sequence goes on along the minus strand of CAZEWY010000069.1, from coordinate 11,057 downwards.
CAGATTCGGCGTCTGCGGTAAAACCGTTGTCGTAGAGCGCTTTCAGAGACAGATCGGCGGTGTCATTAACGCCCAGTTCGGTGCTGCTGCTGGTCAATACTACACCCGTCTGTACCGCATCCACGGCGCTGATCCACTCTTCGAACAGAGCACTTGCCACCGGGTTGGTATAGCGCGAACCCTTGGGCATGCGGTTGCCGCTATCAGTAGTCTGGTAAATGTAGACCAGGCTCTCCGCCGGGTTGAAGGGCACCAGGCGGTTGTTGTGATCCAGCAGACGCATGTCCGCCAGCGGCGTGTCATAGCGCATATCCATAAAGCTGCTGGAGTGGCAGTGCGAACAATTGGTGTTCACGTAGGCTTTGGCGCGAGCGCCGGCATCCGCCGTTGTGTCGTCGGCAGCGGCATAGTGGTCGTAGCTGTCCGCGCTGTTGATGGCGGCATCAAACAGGCCCACATAATTGAAAGCGTCAAGCTGATTATCGAGCACACCCTGATAATCAAAATCCCGGTTGAACTGGCGTGTTTCCACAGCCAGCGGCTCTTTGCTGCCGCTGCCTATGTGGCAGGAACCACAGTCGCTGCTCGACTGCACGTCCCGTTGGCGGTTTTGAATGCTGCCATCCATTACCGTGGTGGTTTGCGTTACCAGGTCCGCATCGGTGCCCGCGGCATTCCAACGATAGTTGGCGGCCTGCCATTTACCGGTCGCCTGTTTGAACAACACAGACGTGGTGAATGGCTGCTGGGGATTACTCGCGGTTTCAATACTTAAATGCTTGACCAGCACAGAGCCAACTGGCAGGTTCCATTTTTCCGTGGGGTTGAATACAATAGTTTTATCATTTGGCACGGCCATAAAATGACGCGCCTGCGCGCCATCAAACCAGCCATTACTGTTAATGGCGTATTCGATGACGCCAGAGGATGGGACAAGGTTGGGTAAATCAGCAAAAAGACCCGTCCCGGAAAGTTTGGCGGGTATCTGTGCCGCCGCGGCATCATCGTCCACCATTTTGTAAATGGTGGACGTACCGCCGTATTCCACACCGTAGGTGGAAATCAATAATTTCTCGCCACTTAAATCCGTGCCGAAAGACGCGATGTTTTCCGGAAAGGCATCACTAACCAGTTGCTTGGCTTCTCCGTCCACGACGGACCAAATGCGTTTGGTTACGTAGTCACCAAAGATGAAATGGCCCGTCAAGTTTGGCAGTGCGTTACCGCGATAAACAATGCCACCAATAATGGAACGGCCAATCGGGTGCGCGTAGCCTTCACGCGGCGGTTCGAAGTCCGTGCTGCAATTTTTGCTCGGGTCGCCGCCCAAATTGCCACGGTTGGTCAGGCCTTCACAGATCGGCCAGCCGTAGTTTTTACCTTTTTCAATCAGGTTAACTTCTTCAAAACCGGCCTGCCCCACTTCGGTTTCCCACAAGGTATAGGGCGCTTCGGTATCGAACGCCCAACGCCAGGGGTTACGGTGGCCGTAAGTCCAGATTTCCGGCCGAAAATCCGAGTTGCCCACAAAGGGATTATCAGACGGCACTTCATAATATTGGCCATTCACCGGCGTATCCAGCGGGTTGATACGGATCATGGTACCGCGCAGATTGTCGGTTTCCTGCGCACTGTTGTTGGTGCGCGGGTCTTCGGGGAAGGACGTGATAGCACTGTGACCATAGGCGCCATCACCGATGCTCAGGTACAGGTAGCCCTCTTCGGGGTGAAATTGCATCATGCCGCCCTTGTGGTCCGGGCCTACCTGGGGCACCCGCAACAGTTCAACTTTGGAGCCAGCGACAACGTCTGTGGGGTTAAAGGGATCGTTGATGGTCCAGCGTTCGAGAACGGCATCACCATAACTGCCGTCGGCCGCCTTCTCGTTATCGTCGGTGCCGTAAATGTAATAAATGTAGAAATAACCGTTGCTGGCATAGGCCGGGTCGAACGCCATGCTCAGCAACCCCTGCTCGTGGTAGTTGCGCACCAGGTCGCGGATATTCAGCAACTCGTGCGTCTCGCTCATGGTCACGGCTTCATCATTGGGGAATACATAAATGGAACCGATTTTGTCCACCACATAAATCAAATCGTTGAGGCCGTCGGGCAACACCATTACGGGCGCAAAAAATTGTCCCGCCAGGTTCGGGTAGGCTGGCTCAAAACGATAGTCACCGCTGGATACATTACCGGTGATGGGGAAGCCCAAGGGTGCGGCCAGTTGCGGGCGCTCGGTCATGCCGTGTTCGCCGGGAATCACAACATCCAGAATAAAGGTATCCGCTGAGGTTTGACCGTCCGCGCCGACCAAAGTCAAGGTCACCGTGTAAGTGCCTACGATGTCCAGCACCGGCGTTATCACCGATGCGCCAAGCAACTCGCCAACCCAGGCATTACTGGTCCAGCTCGCACTGACGTACTCGCCCTGGGAAGCGGCGGCGGACAATACAGTATTGGTACTAACATTCACGCTGCGGTCTGCACCAGCATTGGCCACGGGTGCAGCGGACCCGACTGTCAGACCGCAATCGGCGGCGGTTTGCCAGACAGCGTCCCTGTAGCAGTTGTTCGCCCCGCTGAAAAGAAGATCCGCTGTTTGCCCACCACCGTTACTGCTGAATATGACACCCATGGAAACCGGCATGGTGCCACCAGTCAATTCGGCACTGAAATCGTAACAGTAATAATCGCCGTAAGAAGTCATGGGCTTGCCAGGCCAGACAGGCAAGGGATCAAGTGAACCGGCGGGCACGGGATTCCAGAAATAAATGTAGGGGTCCGCATGGTTGCCAACATTGTCATAGCAAATGCTGTTGTCCGGGACAGTCAGCGTCTCAATAACGGTCAAGACAAAGGTATCAGTATCCGTCTGGTTACCCGCCGATGTCAGAGTGAGCGTAACGTTATAGGTACCTGCTGTTGTCAGTACCGGCGATTCCACTTCCGCACCGGTCACCTCGCCGACCCAGGCGTCACTGGTCCAGCTTGCGCTAAGGTAATCACCTTGCGAGGCGGCCGCCGACAAGGTCACACTGGTGTTGATATCCGCGTTGCGGTCGGCGCCCGCGTTCGCGAGCAGCTCCGGTTCACCGGAAAGGCCACAGGCGTCCTCGGTTTGCCAGGTGCCATTGCTGTAACAATTATTTGCGCCACTGAAGACAAGGTCGGCTGTCTGCCCGGTGCCGTTGCTACTGAAAATCACATTCATGGAAGTGGGCATGTTGCTGTTACTCAACTCCGCGCTGAAGTCGTAACAGTAATAATCGCCGTAGGCGGTCAAGGGCTTGCCCGGCCATACGGGTAAGGGGTCTACTGAACCGGCGGGTGCAGGATTCCAAAAATAGATGTAGGGGTCGATGTGGTTGCTGGTGTTGTCGTAGCAAATACTATTGGAAAAGCTATCCGTCGGCTCTTCTGGACCAACAGGCAACTTCGCTACCGTTATGGCTTTAGTATCATCATCAAATGTGATTCTATAATTTCCATCACCGTCAGTAATAATATAATCATTTGCGGGGTAAGCTTCGCCCCAATCTCCGTGATGATCAATTTTAAAACGTGGGTTATTACTGTCCGAGAAGCTTTGTTGCGTCTCCCACAGACCGGCATTCGCATCCCACGTCATCATCGTTGTGCCCCAATCATTGGGAGTACCGCGAAAATATGCTGCCGCCCAATCCTGGGCAAAGGCGGATTGAGAAGAAAGCAGGCTGACAAACACAGAGAAACACAGAACAGCTACATTTGCACGAAGCGCGGGTAACCGTAACGCAGAGACGTTGGACATAAAGGGCTCCTGTATCACCATCATCAGCGCAAACAGAATATTCAGCCGATGTTAATTATTATTAAGGGGTTCGACGCATGAACCAAACGAACGTACATGGGCACAATTTTATTAACACGTTCGGCTGTGCTCACAGCGCAACTTCAGGCAGAACCAACTCAATATGAATTTTTGTTATCTAATTCACACTATAGGAGGTTGTTTTTACAGAAGGCAATATGAATACGTATTCAACGCGCCACCACTGGGTTGCAGAGGCACTGAATCAGGAGCATACGACCGAATACAAGGCAGAATTGAACAAGGTAAATTATGAAACGCTATAAGTAACGAGTCACTTTATAAATGCATACGTATGCAGTTTTTTTAGCTATATTTATGGAATGGCGAAAAGCCACGTCCGCCGGCTTTTACTTGCGGCTTATCGCTTGCAGCTTGCTAAAATACCTTCAGTCTATTGCCACCCGCAGCCGCTGACTCGAAAGCAGTACACCCAGCGCAATAGCCGCGCCGAGAAATTCGCGCGTTTCTTCAATATAGGGTTTATCAGGAGCCATATCCTGAATGAGAGATTGAGTGTCGGCATAGGACACAAGCCAGGTAAAGGCACCTTGCACAGAGACCGCAAGACCTGCGGCACACAAGCCCAGGCACAACCAGAACCCGCGTTCAGAGTAGCGCCCGAACACAATGAGCAGAGGGAGTACGGCGCTGGCACCGTATATCAGCCCCCATAACGCCGGGTCTGGATCGTTATACTGCAACCCGGCAAAAAGAAATAATAAAAAACTCAATACCCCAGCCACTGCTCGAATGCCCACTATTTTTATCATCAGCCAATCCTCATTCTTTTATTAACCCACTCACAACTTATAGTTGTGGTATTCTCTCCACAACTATAATTAGCCAAGCAACTATATTAGCCAAGCAACTATTAACCAGGCAAACAATTGTCACTTTTTTTTGCCCTGCGGAAGTGAAACATGAAAGCCGTAATGATTCTTCAGCATCTGCTTATTATTTTTCTTTGCACAACAATTGTGGCTTGCCAAACCGATCAAGCCGAAAAAGGTTTGCCGGGCTACCAGCGGTTGGCCACCAACAGTTACCTGTTGCGCTCTCCAGAAGGCAAGCGGCTGCGCATTACCACCTACGACGACCACACCCTCCGCATTCAGGCAACGCGGCCAGGGGAGGCTTTCTTTCCGGATGACCATTACGAAATGGTTCAACGCCATCCAACGCAGACGCCATTGTTTTTACACGAGAAGAGCCAATATTACGTTTTGCAAACAGCGGCCAGCGATGGGGTAAAACTGCGCATTACCAAGAGCGACTTGCGCATCGACTATTTCCAGAAGCCCGGCAAGCAGCCGCTGTTGCGCGACAACCAAGGCGTTTACTGGGATGGCCAGCGCATTGCCACCTCGTTTCAGTACGATAGTAGCGAACATTTTACCGGGCTCGGCCATGGCTATTATGGGCGGGCTTCGAGCATCGACCTCAAAGGCCGACGCATCGAGCGCAACTATGGCAGCACGCAGATTGAACAGGCACCGTTGATTGTGCCTTTTTACCTGTCAAGTAAAGGCTACGGCATTTTTATGAACAGCACCTTCACCAATTTCTTTAATTTTGGTGAGGGCGGGCACTACGAATTCGGCATAGACACATCCGGCTTTGCAGGCCGCATGGATTATTTTTTTATGGTGGGGCCGGGTTTTCCCACCCTGCTTGACCACTATACCCAACTCACCGGCAGGCCGCGCCTGCCCCCCCAGGCTATGTTTGGCCTGGCGCTGTCGGACAAGGGGCACGACCACAATTCTGACACGCCGTCAGATGAACAGTGGTGGCGCCAGAAAGTGGCAGCGCACCGGGCCGCCGGCTTTCCTCTGGACCACATCGTCAACGACAACCGCTGGCGGGCTGGCGGCGGAAAACGTTGTGAATCACGCATCGAATGGGATGCCGGGCGCTACCCGGACCCGGCAGCCTACAACCGCTGGCTAAAAGCGCAAGGGCTGGTGGCAACGGTAGACTTCAACCGCTGCATTGCCCGCTACAGTGAAGGCTGGAAGCCGACCTTCAACATTCCCGACCCCGTCAACATAGCCTTCAAAAAAAGCGCACCGGACCTCACCAACCCCAATTTCCGCCACTGGTTCTGGCAGGTGTTTTACAACAAAACGCTCAACCCGGCGCTCGGTTATCCCAATCACGCGCTCTGGATTGACGAGTTCGACGAAATGGGCGGCGCGCCCAAAAACATGCTGTTACACAACGGGTTAAGTTTCGCGGAAATGCAGAACTACTGGTTTTTCCTGATCGCCAAGGCGCTGGTGCAGGAGGGCTGGGATGAATCCGACATCAACCGGCGCCCTTTTGTCTGGGTGCGCGGCATGACCGCTGGTGCCCAGCGCTACGCCACCCTCTGGAGCGGCGACATTCAGCCCACCTATAGCGACATGGCCATGCAAATCCGCGCCATGCAGTTGGCGGGGCTGAGCGGCTTCCCCTTTTGGGGGCACGACGCCGGCGGTTTTTTCGACTGGGACAAGGGCGTGGGGCCGGACGACGCCATGTACCGCCAATGGGCCATGGCGATGGGCAGTTTTTCGCCCATCTGGAAGCCGCATGGCATGGGCGCATCCCGCTGGCCACTGGATCGCAGCCCGGCCGCGCAGGCAACCAGCAAGCGCTACAGCCATTTGCGCTACCGGCTCATGCCCTATCTTTATTCCGCCGCCCACCAGGCCGCCGCAACCGGCCTGCCCATTGCCCGCGCCATGGTGATTGACTACCCCCAGCTCGACCAGGCCTGGCGGCGCGACCTGCAATACTTCTGGGGTGACGCCATGCTGGTTGCGCCCAATGTCGGCGAACAGCCACAAACCGAGGTCTGGCTGCCTCCGGGGGAATGGTACAACTTCTGGGATCACCGCCGCCATGAAGGAGATCAGGTATTGGAGGTCGACAGCGCGCTGGGCGAACTGCCCCTGTTTGTTCGCGCAGGTGCCATTATTCCCATGCGCGACTATGCCCAAAGCACGGCGTTTATTGACGAAACCCTGCTGCAACTCCACATCTTCGGCGGCGCTGACGGCAGCACCCGGCTCTATGAAGACGACAAGGTGACCGAAGCCTGGCGCGAGCAAAATGAACTCAGAACCACCCGCATTACGTACCGTGATAAAAGTCGGGAAATCACCATTCACCCCGCCATCGGCTCCTACGACGGTGCCCCCACAAGCCGCCGCTACCAAATTCATCTGTACGGTACCGGAAGCGGCAGTTGCTATCATCTGAACGGGAAAGAACTGTTCGCAACCCAAAAAGCTGATCAGCTAATCATCCAAGTGCCTTCCCGGCCACTGAACGAGGCATTGCACATTGAAGCCTGTCCGGGAACCACGCATAAACAAGCTGCCATTACCCCGCTGAATGCCCACAAATCCATTTTGGTCGAACGCTTTGGCGTAACCGATCTGGCACTATTTGGTTCCACCGTACGGGGTACAGCCCGTGTGGATAGCGATGTGGACATTCTGGTTTCCTTCAATGGCCCGGCTACTTCCAAGCGCTATTTTGGTGTCCAGTTTTATCTTGAGGACCTACTGAAATGCCCGGTAGACTTGGTAACAGCCAAGGCATTGCGTTCCGAGCTACGCCCTTTTGTTGAAACAGAAGCCATCCATGTCTAAACACGATAAGGCACGACGGGAATGGCCACGCCTGATATAGGTATAATAAATTTAATGAATAATGATAACCTCCAACAAATCCTTACAGCATGGCTGGCTGGCCGGCTGAACGCCCAAGCATTAGCCTTTCTGGAAAACAGCCGCGCGGAAATTGCAGCCGGGGTAAACAACAGCCGGTTTGCACAGCTTATCGCCTTGGCGAGCCGCCACGCCCGACGCAACTCACTGGCACCCTCACATTCAGAATGCCAGCAGGCAGCGGTAGCTCTGCCCGGCTGGGACCCGGTCGACTGGAACCTGCTGGAAACCCTGCGCATTGCCCTGATACTTGCCCGCCCGGATTTAACCACGGACAATTTCACACAAGGCTTTGAAAGCGCCTTTCAATATGCCGATGAGGGTGAGCTGTGCGCCTTCTACCGCGCCATTCCACTGCTGCCAGAGGCCCAGCGGTTTGTCTGGCGCGCAGGCGAGGCTTGCCGTACCAATATGGCCTCCGTATTCCGCGCCATGGCTTGCGATAACCCCTACCCTGTAACCCATTTCGACGCTATCGCCTGGCAGCAATTGCTGATGAAGGCGCTGTTTATTGGTGTACCCCTGTGGCGTATTTACGGGCTGGATCAGCGCCTTTCCGCAACCCTTGCAGTGATGGTGCTGGACTACATGGACGAGCGCACCAGCGCCGGACGGGGCATTCCCGTGGATGCCTGGCTGCTGTTGGGCCCACACTGGAACGAGCGCGCAGTACAGGCGGCGGAGCGCGCCCTGACTGGAGATGCCGCCAACCGCCGCGCGGCTATTTTGGCCCTGGGGCGAGCCGGACAAAAGGCCCACTTAGCGCAAATGCTTGCAAGCGAGGCCGACCCAGCCATACTCTTTAGTATTCGACAGGCGTTGAGCGGGGCCATTGCCCCCTCCGCCTACCAAGCCCTTTCCGACAGAGAATAATGACTCATGCATTTTTTTGACCCCCATATTCACATGACCAGCCGCACCACAAGCGACTATGAAAACATGGCCGCCGCCGGTATTCGCGCCGTTATTGAACCCGCTTTTTGGCTCGGCCAGCCGCGCACCAACCTTGGCAGCTTTGTAGACTATTACGCGAGCCTGGTGGGATGGGAACGGTTTCGCGCCTCGCAATTCGGCATCGCCCACTACTGCGCCATGGGCCTGAATTCCAAGGAAGCCAACAACAAAGGGCTGGCGCGCGAGGTGCTGGAAGTGCTACCGCAATTTGCCTTGAAGGAAGGCGTGGTGGCTATTGGCGAGATCGGCTACGACGAAGTCACGCCTGCGGAAGAATTTGCGTATCAATGGCAACTGAAATTCGCACTGGAACACGACATGGTGGTCATGGTCCACACACCGCACCGGGACAAGAAGAACGGTGTACTGCGCTCGCTGGATGTAGCCGAAGAAATTGGCATACCCATGCACAAATTAATTATTGACCACAACAATGAAGAAACCGTGCGCGCGGTATTGGACAGGGGTGCCTGGGCGGCATTCACCATTTACCCCAACACCAAAATGGACTCCGAACGTATGGTCGAAATTGTGCGTCAGTACGGTCCGGAACGCATCATTGTGGACAGCTCGGCGGACTGGGGCGTGAGCGACCCGCTCTCCGTGCCCAAAACGGCCAGGCTCATGCTGAAAAAAGGCATTGCCCCGGAAGCCGTGCGTTTAACAACCTGGCAAAATGCCCTTGATGCCTACGCGCAATCCGGCCAGATTGATGTGGAAATGCTTTTGCAGAATCCGGTTATCGACCAGAGCACGCTCTATAGCGACAACTCTGTGTTGCGCGGCCAACCACCGCGTATAGATGAGCCGGTTAAAAATTAGGTAGGCGGGTTCTTGTTTTCTAAGCGAGTCCCCGAATCACCTCGGGATAACTGAACTATTGAGTTCTTACCCTAATAAAATACAGTAAAGCGAACTCAGCATGCACCAAATTAATCAACGTTTCACCATGTCGTTCGAGTACCCGGTGTGTTTTACCCGGCGAGCACTGGCCCCCGATAATTTAACCCTGCGGGACATAATCGCCCGCGCTGGTAATTTTCCGCACAAAGTGCAACCAGTCATCGACAGCGAGGTACTGCAACACCGCCCCCAACTGATTCAGCAACTGGAAGATTATGGCCACGCCCACAGCGATGTGATGCAACTGATCATGCCACCTTTAATTGTGCGCGGCGGTGAAATTTGCAAACACGATACCGTGGAAGTTGAAACATTTTTCCAGCTCACCCAGGAACGCAGTATTTGCCGTCACAGCTTTGCGCTGGTAATAGGCGGCGGTTCCGTTATAGACGCTATAGGTTACGCTGCGGCGGTAACGCATCGCGGTGTGCGCATTATTCGCATGCCCACCACCGTGCTGGCACAAAACGACGCGGGTATCGGTGTCAAAAACGCCATTAACTACCGCAACCGCAAAAATTATCTGGGCACCTTTGCACCGCCCTTTGCGGTGTTGAATGATTTCGAATTTTTACGCAGCTTGAGTGCGCAAGACCAACGCTCTGGCATGGCCGAAGCCATTAAAGTGGCGCTGATTCGCGACGGGGCCTTTTTCGACTGGCTTTACCACCAGCGCCGACAACTGGCGGCATTTCAGGACGATGCCGTGGAAACCATGATTACCCGCTGCGCGGAACTGCATTTGCAACATATCAGCACCAGTGGCGACCCGTTTGAACAAGGTAGCGCGCGCCCGCTGGATTTCGGCCACTGGGCCGCCCACCGTCTGGAAGAATTATCCCATGCATCATCTTCCCGCCCGTCCTTTTCACAAAACGGATTGCGCCACGGCGAAGCGGTGGCCATCGGCATAGCGCTGGACTCACACTACTCCCATGCCCTGGGCATGATCGACGAGCAAACCCTCACGCGCATCATTACCACGCTGCAAGGCATTGGCTTCACCCTCTACCACCCGGCGCTGGAAAAGCTGGATGTTCATCAGGCACTGGAGGGTTTTCGCGAACACCTGGGCGGCAAGCTCTGCATCACCCTGCTCACCGCCGCAGGTTCAGCCCAAGAGGTGGATACTGTCCAACTGGATGTAATGCGCAATTGCGTGGAAAAGCTACGCCAATACCAACCGTTGCAGATAAGCGGTGGCTTAACCTACTGCACCAACATCCATCCGGGTGAATCCTGGGCGGACGTGATGGCGAACCTGAACGCCCATGTGCCCGCCGTCAAACAGGCTTGCTCGCCGAACAAGCCCTTCCCACTGGGCCTGCGCATTTCCCACACGGCCACCCTGGAAATCGGCCCCGCCGAACTGGACAGTTTTCACCGGTGGTGCGCCGAGCACGATTGTTACCTGCTGACCATCAACGGTTTTCCCTACGGCGCTTTTCACAACGACACCATAAAAGAACAGGTGTATCAGCCGGATTGGCGTTCACCCGAGCGAGTCGCCTACACCAAACGTCTGGCAGACCTGGCGCTGGCCATGCAAACCCGGCCCATGGATATTGCCATTTCCACCATACCCATAGCCTTCAAACAGGGGTTCAAACCCGGCCAGTGGCCCGAAG